>DASUCI010000001.1:0-12521 GCA_035762825.1 Gaiellaceae bacterium
CTGCACTCGTCCGCGCGCCTGCGCCGAGCACGGCAGAGGAGCCGGCTCCGGATGCACCTCCGGCCACTCCGGGGCTGCTGGCACACTGACCGACGGCCGGCACGCCCGGACGTCGCTTCATGCCGAAAGCCTTCGCCTGGATCCTCGCTGCGGTCGCCGTGCTCGTGGTCGCCCTCTTCGGCCTCGCGATCGGGGTGGCGCTCACGACGCAGGATCCGCCTCAGGGAGCGCTCGACACCGACCTCGAAGGGGTGACGGTCGTCCCGCCGCCGACGACCACGACGCAGCCCGAGCCAGAGCCCCCGCCCGAGCCCGTCGGCGACCGTCGCTGCTGGCGGACGTTCGGCGCCGACCCGCGTCGCTCGCTCGGACGCCCGGACGCCACGCTCGGACTTCCGGCACGCCGCTTCACGTGGACCCGTGGGCTCGGGACCTACATCGAGTTCCCGCCCGTGTACTGCGAGGGCGAGCTGTACGTGAACGGCTTCTCCGGCACGACGTTCGCGCTCGACGCGGAGACGGGCCGCGTCCGCTGGACGAAACGGGTGGGCGGGACGCTGCCCTCGAGCCCGGCGATCGACGGCCCGCGCGTCCTCGTCGCGTCCCAGAGCGGGACCGTGACGGCTCTCGACCGAAAGACGGGCCGGACGCTCTGGCAGGTGCAAACGGCGGGCAAGGTCGAGTCGTCGCCCGTCGTCGTGGAGGGCACGGCGTTCTTCGGCTCGCACGACGGCCGCCTTTTCGCAGTGAGCTCGAACAGCGGCCGAATCCGCTGGGCGTATCAGACGGGCGGCCGGATCAACGCCAGCCCGTCGGTGTTCGGCGGCCGCGTCTGCGTGACCACGTATGCCGGGTCGTTCGTCTGCCTCGACCGCAGGACCGGCCGAGAGGAGTGGACGACGTACCTGAAGCGGGACGCGTTCCGATACGAGAGCTTCTACGCGAGCCCGTCCTCCGACGGGGCGCGGCTCTACTCGCTCTCGCGAGCGGGCACGGTGTACGCACTCGACGCGTCCAGCGGGCGCGTGGTCTGGCAGGCCGGAGTCGGCGGGCTGGGCTACACGACGCCCGCAGTGGCCGAGGGCCGCGTGTTCGCCGGCGGGTTCGACGGACGCATGCGCGCCTTCCGCGCGACGAGCGGCGACGAGCTCTGGAGCACCGACGTCGGCGGACGGCTGCTCGGCGCGCCCGTCGTCATCGGTCCGTACGTCTTCTTCTCCACGCTCGACAAGCGCACGTTCGCGCTGCGCGTCGAGGACGGGTTTGTCGCATGGAAGATCCCGCTCGGCAAGTACACGCCTGGAATCGCGACCGAGCGCACGTACTTCCTCTCGCTGAACGGCCGCCTCATCGCGACGCCCGGTCGCGACGCCCCGCAGCCCTCAGGCTGAGATCCTCGGGTGCCGCTGCGCCCACAGCGGCGACCGCTGGAGCAACGACGCGGAGGCGTTCCACGCGGCGAGACGGGCGTCGTACCACGTCCGTGTGAGCGCCGGGCGCGCGCCGGGTCGCCTCTCGGCGCTGAGGTCGTACTCGAGCTCGCGTAGGAGGTCGCCCGCCACCGCCTCGAACCCGGCGACATCCGCTGCGGACATGTCGTCGCGCCAGCTCCGGACGCCCGTGGTCGGAGGCGCGAGCAGACGTTGCTGATGCGGCTTCGACGAGACGTCTACCGCGCCCGCGTAGTCCAGCATCGCCGGCTCGAACGGAATCCCTGCGAACGCGCAGATCCCGCACACCGTGGTGTCCGGATCCGCGACGAGCGTCTCGTAGCGGACCTCGTGGTAGCGCGTGGCGCCGACTCGGCCGCCGAGCGAGCGCGCATCCGCGACCTCCTTCCGCCAGAGGCACGCGAACTGCGCCGGCGTCCTCGGATGCGCCCACGTGCGAGTGAACGTGCCCTCCGGCATCTGCAGGAACGAGAGCGCGGCGTCGCGGCCGTCACGGATCAGGTGGACGTACTGCGCGTCGGGGAAGAGCTCGTCGAGGAGCGCGAGGTGGCGCATGTACATCGGTGTCTTGTCGCCCCAGCGCGGCTTGCCGGAGGCATCGGCGTACGCCTCGTAGATCGCTGCGATCGCCTCTCCGGTCGGCATTCCGGTGCGGATTCGCGGCGCCAAGGACGTCACCGAGAGACCCCAGTCTCGGATTGCCGGGATCCTGGCCAGATCGTCGAGGAATCGCTCCGCGTCCACCGTCTTCCCGTGGCGCCGCGCGAGGAGTGGGACGAAGAACGACTCGTCTGGGATCGCGATCCCGGGCGAGCGGTCGAGGATCACGCGGAGGAGCGTCGTGCCGGAGCGGCTGACGCCGAGGAGGACGAGCGGGGCGCTCACTCGGGCTCGAGCACTTCGACCGTCGCACGCGCCGCGCGGCCACCCACCGTGACGTAGAGCGTGTAGGTGCCTGGCTCCTCCGGAGCGCGGAGAACAAGCACCTGCCTGCGCCCGGCGCCCCTCTCGCCGGCGAAGAGCCACCGATACGCGACGGCGTCCGTCCGCACGCGAACCGAGAAGCGCTTCCCGGCGCCGACCTCGATGTGCTCGCGGGAGAGCTCGACGAACCGGACGCGAACCGGGACCGCGCGCGTCCGCACCGAGCGGTTCCCGGCACGATCGACGGCGCGGAGCCGGATCTCGTAGACGCCGGGACGGACATCCCGTCCGTTGACGCGGCCGAACCAGACCAACCGGCCTTCGAGCCGCCGGAACTTGCTCTGGACGCGCTGCCGGCCGTCGACGAGCATTACGGCGCCGGCGCGCTCGTTGATCCGGTACGACGCCGTGACGCGGTCGCGACGGCCGTCCGAGTCCGGCGAGAACACACGCGGGAAGACGCGCACGAGCGTGATGACGGGCGCGGTCGTATCGACCCGGATCGGATTGGGGAGAACGATGGTGCGGCCGTTCCGCTCGAGCTGGACGCGCGGTCGATACACGCCCTCGGGCACGACGCGCTCGAGGTTGTCGCGTCCGTCCCAGGTGTACGAAACGCGTCCCGCCGGCTCGCGGCGCTTGCGCACGATCGTCCGGATCGAGCGGCCATCGCGATTCAGGATGTCGAGCGTCACCGTCTCCCGCCGGCGCAGGACGATGGAGATGACGGCGACGTCCCGCGCGCACTCGCAGACCGGCGAGAACACCCGGTCGACCCGCGTGCCCGTCACGGGGCTTCGCTCCAGCTTCAGGCGCTCGGTCATGGCGAAGGCGGCCGCCGTCGCGCCGAGCAGGAGAAGAACGACCAGAAGCTGCGGCCAGCGCGCCACTGCGCGGAACGCTAGATGGCGCTGAGGTTTCGGACGAGCACGAACGGCTCGGCATGCGTGACGCCGCAGCTCGAGCCGTAGAACTCGGCAGCAGCGCGGATCGCCCGCTCGCTGCGCGGATGCGGGTAGTCGCGCCGCTCGGTCTCGTAATGCGCGAAGGCCGCGATCTTGCGCTCGATCGTCGCGCTCACGTCGACGAACCAGTTCGGAACGAACCAGTTCAGGGGCGCGGGCGTCCACTCCGTGCTCGAGGTCGGCGCGTACGTGAGGACGCGCCCCACGACCTGATCCGGCGTCGGCCTTGTCGCGACGGCGACGGAGTCGAAGAGGACGCGGTGATCCCTGTTGACGTCCGGGTGAGGCGTGTAGACGACCTGAGGCCCGAAGTCGTCGACGTGCTCCTCGACGACGCGGTTGACGTCGACATGCGGGAGCGTGTCGAGCCGCATGTCGGGAAGATCGAGATGCCGGTAGTCCGTGACGCCGAGCTCGGCCGCCGCCCGTACGGCCTCGTCCTCCTTGCGCGCGCGGGTCTCCGCGTCGCCGGGGTACTGCGTCGAGGAGCCATCGGTGACGACGACGATCCGCACCTCGTCCCCACGCTCCACGTGGACGGCGATCGTGCCGCCCATCCCGAGGACCTCGTCGTCCGGGTGCGCCGCGAGCACGAGGACGCGGCTCACCCGAGCCTCGCTCCCACGACGAGCTCGCCCGTCGTCTGGATCTCCTCGAGCACGAGCCCTCCTTCGCCACACGCCACGACAGGCCCTTCCGGAGCGACCTCCACGATCGTCCCTGCCGGCGCAGGCTCGGCGAGCTCGACGTGCTGCGCACTCCACACGATGACCTTCTCGTCGCCGAGGAACGTGAACGCGCCCGGGTACGGTCGCGTCTGCGCGCGCACCCAGTCGTAGAGATACCGGGCGCGGGTCTCCCAGTCGATGATGCCGTCTGCCGGCGAGCGCCTCGGCCAGGAGCTCGCGCGGCTCGGATCCTGCGGAACTCGAGGTGCCGTCCGCGCGAGGAGCTGCGGGACGAGCTCGCGCGTGAGGGCAACGTGAGCCTCGGCGATCCGGGCGAAGAGCGACGTCGCCGTCTCGTCGGGTGCGATGTCGAGGGTGACCTGGCCGACGAGCGCGCCCGAGTCCGGGCTCGCATCGACGATCTCGAACAGCGTGACGCCCGTCCGCGCGAGTCCGGTCAGGATCGCCCACGGGATCGGGGCGCGGCCGCGATGACGCGGAAGCAGCGTGGGATGCATCCCGAACACCCCCTCGCGCGCGAGCGCGATGAACGGGTCGTGGACGAGCTGCGACCAGCCGACGACGAAGATGAGCTCCGGCTCGAGCTTCCGGATCGCATTCAGCGTCTCGAGGTCGTTCACGTCACGTGTCTCGACGACCACCGCCTCGAGCCGCGCCGCGACCGCATCGAACGAGCACTGGCCCGAGCGGTTCGGGTCGATCGGACCGGGGAGCGTGACGACGCCGACGACCTCCGCCCCGACGTCCGCCGCGGCCTCGAGGCAGTCGCGGCCGATCGTGTCGAAGCTCACCCAGACCGTGCGCATGGCCGGGCGATGCTACCGAGCTACTCGACCGGGGACGGTGCCGCACGGCCGCGCACGAAACGTACCCAGCTGTTGCGGGCGAGCCAGACGAAGAGCGCGACGGCGCCGGCAGCGAGAACGACGACGACGATCGTCCCGGCGAACGGCACGTCGAGGAGCTTGATCCCCGCGAGCCCGAGGACGCCGGCAAGCAGCAGGCGAAGCCGCTGCTCGGGAATCGAGAGCGTGAGCCGGCCGCCGATCAGCACGCCGGGGATCGAGCCGAGCAGGAGCCAGCCGAGGATCGAGAAGTCGATGTTGCCGGCCGCCCAGTGGGCAGCGCCCGCGACGTAGAGCAGCACCGCGGCGTGGAAGATGTCGGTCCCGACGACCTTGTGCGCGCGCAGCGGGAAGATCACGAGCAGCGTCAGCCCGAAGAAGACGCCGCTCCCGACCGAGGTGAGACCGACGATGAAGCCGCCGAAGACCCCGATCAGGATCGCCGCGACGCGGTCGCGGTTCGAGAGCTGCCAGTCGGGGTCGCCGGTCGGGCCGCCCTGAACGACGCTCTTCGCGATCAGGCCGACCGCACCGAACAGCAGGGCCGCACCGAGCACCTGCCCCATCACCGACTCCACGTCGTCGCCGTACCGCTCGGTCAGCTGGACGTTCAGCCAGACGCCGAGCAGCGACGCGGGCGCCGAGCCGATCAGCATCCACCCCGCGAGCCGCGCGCGCACGTTGCCCATTCGCCGGTGCTGCACCGCCGACACGGTCTTGAACGCCGCGCCGTGCGCGATGTCCGTGCCGATCGCGGTCGAGGGCGGGATGCCGAAGAGGAAGACGAGGATGGGCGTCATCAGCGAGCCGCCGCCCATCCCCGTCATCCCGACCAGGAGCCCGGTCATGAGCCCGACGAGCGTGAGCTGCCACGTCATGGGGCTCTACTCACCAGGGCGAGGCAAGCCTCGCCCCTACGAGCGATATGCGTCGATGAGGACCTTCGCGACCTCGGGCCGCGTGAACTCCACGGGCGGGACTTCGCCCTCGCCGAGCATCTCACGCACCTTGGTTCCCGACAGGAACACCCGGTCCTCAGGCCCGTGCGGGCACGACTTCGTGCTCGCCATCGAGCCGCACACGTTGCACCAGAACGTGTGCTCGAAGAACATCGGCTCGATGTCGAGCTCGTGCGGCGCGAACTCGTCGAAGATGAGCTGCGCGTCGTACGTGCCGTAGTAGTCGCCCACGCCCGCGTGGTCGCGGCCGACGATGAAGTGCGAGCAGCCGTAGTTCTTGCGGCAGATCGCGTGCCAGACTGCCTCGCGCGGGCCTGCGTACCGCATCGCCGCCGGGAAGGCGGAGAGCAACACGCGATCGGAGGGGTAGTAGCCGTCGAGCAGCGTCGTGTAGCACTCGACGCGTACGTCGACGGGGACGTCGTCCGACTTCGTGTCGCCGACGAGCGGGTGGACGAGCAGGCCGTCGACCGTCTCGAGCGCGACCTTTGTCAGGTACTCGTGCGCCCGGTGGATCGGGTTGCGAGTCTGGAACCCGACCACCCGCTTCCAGCCGCGCTCCGCGAAGATCCTCCGCGTCTCGGCCGGGTCGCGCGCGAGCTCCGGAAACTCCGGCGTCGCACGCTCGAACACCGTGACGCGGCCGGCGAGGTAGAGCGGCTTCTGTGCGTACAGGCGCGCGACGCCGGGGTGGGCGTCATCGGTCGTCCGAAAGCAGTTCTCGGCCTCGCGCTCCCTGTCGTACTCGAAGACCTCGTCGACCTCGAGGACGGCGACCGGAGCGCCGGCCTCGTCGGTGAGGGCGACCCGATCGCCGGCGGGTGCCGAGTCGACCGCGAGACAGACCGGGAGGGCCCACGGAAGGCCGCTCGCGAGGTGCATCTCCGTGACGACGCGGTCGTAGTCAGCCTTGCCCATGAATCCCTCGAGCGGCGAGAGCGCACCCGAGGCGATCATGTCGAGGTCGGAAAGCTCGCGTGATGCCAGAGTTACCTGCTCGAGCGAGCCGAGGTCGTCCGGGGCGTCACCGGTCCGGTCGACGAGCGCGCCGCCGTGCGGCGCGATGAGGCGCTCGGTCGTGACGGCTGTCACGCTGTCACCTTCGCGGCGACGAGCCCGAGCTCCTCGAGCTTCGCGACGACCTGCGCAGCCGACTCCTCGGGCTCGAGGCCCTCCGTGTCGACGACGATCTCCGCATTCGCCGGCGCCTCGTACGGGTCGTCGACGCCCGTGAAGCCCGTGATCTCGCCGGCGAACGCCTTCGCGTACAGGCCGTTGACGTCGCGGCGGGCGCACTCGTCGAGCGACGTGCGCACGTAGATCTCGACGAACGGGCCGTGCTCCTCGACGAGAGCGCGGGCGTTGCGCCGCGCCTGCTCGTACGGCGAGATCGCGGCCACGATGACAGCGCCTCCGTGGCGGGTGACGCGTGAGGCGACCCACCCGAGCCGCTCGACGTGGGCGTCACGGTCCTCCTTGGAGAACCCGAGGCCCTTCGAGAGGTGGGTGCGAACCGTGTCGCCGTCGAGGTACTCGACGACATGCCCGCGCCGGTCCAGCTCGGGACCGACGTGGTGCGCGATCGTCGTCTTGCCCGATCCGGACAGGCCCGTGAACCAGAGAGTGAACCCTCCGCCGCGGTCGGTCTCCGACTCGGGATGCTCGTGCGCGTAGATGTGCTGACTCATTTCGTCCTTTCCAGCGTCGCTGACTCGTGGATGCCGCACTCGAGCTTGTCCGAGCCGGCCCACCGGCCGGCGCGCTCCTCCTCGTCGGGGCTCGTCGGGCGGGTGCACGGAATGCACCCGATCGACCGATAGCCCGCGTCGTGCAGCGGGTTGGAGGGTATCTCGTTGACGTTGATGTAGGCCCACACGCGCTTCTCGTCCCAGTCGGCGAGCGGGTGGATCTTGAAGACCTGGTACCGCTCCGACCACTGCACCTTCGGCGTGTGCACGCGGCTCGGGGACTGATCGCGGCGGATGCCGGAGATCCAGGCGTCGTAGGGCTGCAGCGCCTCGACCAGCGGCTCGACCTTGCGGATGTGACAGCAGCGGTCCGGGTCACGCTCCCAGAGGTTCGGCCCCTCGGCCCTGTGCTGCTCCGCGATCGTCGGGATCGAGGGCTGGATGAGCTTCAGCTGGTAGCGGTCGACGAGCGCGTCGCGCGTGTCGTACGACTCGCGGAAGAAGAGGTGCGTGTCGAGCTCGACCGTGTCCATGCGCAGCCCGAGCTCGGCGACCATGTGGACGAGCACGGACGACTGCTTCTGCCACGAGCAGGTCAGGCACACGCGCGGCCAGAAGAACTGGTGCGTCCAGGAGATCAGCTCCTCGGCCGTCATGGCCTCGAAGTCGAGGTCAGGAAGCCGGGGCTGGCTCGACGCTTGTATCGCCAAGCAGCACCTCCTTCAGGGTGTCCGCTCGCAAGCCGAGCCGAAGCGTCTCCAACGCGATGACCTCGTCGGGCGGGATGTTCCCGAGGTTCACCTCGGGCCCGAAGTGCCGCACGAACCAGGCCTGCGAGGCCTTCGTCGGCGCCTCCCAGATGAGGTCGTGGAACGAGATCGAGTGCTCGATCTCGTCGACGAGCCCCGTGCGCAGCTCACCGGTCGGCCGGTAGATGCCGGCTGTACCGCCCTCGCGGCCCTCGGCGATGACCTTCCACGCGCCCGCGTCGAGCTCCTCGCGGATCCACTGCACCCACAGGTACGGCGCGATGTTGACGTCCGAGTCCTTCGAGCCGACCTCGGAGAGCACGACGAAGTCGCGTGCGAACTCGGCGATGAGCTCGAGCTTCTGCTCGCGCGGGATCTCGAGCGTCCCGTCCGAGATCTCGACGTGCGAGAAGCGGAAGTGCTCGAGCCAGCGCTTGAACTCGTCCATCTTGCCCTGGCCGTAAACGGCCTCGAAGAGCGTCCCGCCGCAGACCACCGGCGTCCCGAAGGAGCGGTAGAGCGCGATCTTCTTCTCGAGGTTGTTCGTGACGTAGCTCGTGCCCCAGCCGAGCTTGACGATGTCGACGTACTCGCCGGCCGTGTCGAAGAGCCCCTCGATCTCGCGGAGGTTCAGGCCTTTGTCCATGACGTGCGTGAGGCCCCGCTCGCGCGGCTTGCCTTCCCGCGTCGGGACGGTGAGGAACGCGTGCTCGTCAGAGGCGTGCATAGATCTCCTCCAGCTTCTCGAAGGCGCGGCTCTGGACGTCGCGGTACAGCGAGCCGCCGTGGGCGTCGATCCCGACCGTGAGCGGGCCGAAGTCCTTCACGCGGAAGCGCCAGAGGCACTCGGGCATGAGCTCCTCCCAGGCCACCTCCTCGATCTCCTCGATCTGCGTCGTCTCGAGCGCGGCCGCGCCGCCGACGATGGCGAAATAGACCATTCCCAGGCGCTGCATCGGCTTGATCGCCTCGTCCGGGAAGCCGCCCTTCCCGCAGATCGCGCGGACGCCGTACTGCGCGCCGAGGCCCTCGGTGAACCGCACCATGCGCGCGCTCGTCGTCGTCCCGATGCAGAGCTTCTCGTATTTCCCCGGGCCGAGCTTGCGGACGTTCGGCGCCGTGTGCAGGAGAAACGCGCCGGAGAGATCCATCGGCGGCTCGATGCCCTGGTCGAAGATCCGAATCTGCGTGCGGTCGCGGATCCCGATGATGTGGCCCTGGACGATCACCTCGTCGCCGGCGCGGAGCTTCAGGATCTCCGCCGGGTCGGTGACGGGGAACGTGACCTCGTGCGTGGCCATCAGCTGTGGACACCTCGGCACGCACTTGTAGTCTTTACAGTGCCAGGCACTGTAAAGAGCTGGCTCGCAAATACGGCTCTGAGCAGGGATTTTTCGACCATCTACGCGTCCCTTTCGTACGTGACTGTTCCGTCCCCGGTGACGTGGGCGGACGCCCGGCGTGCGGCCCAGCACTGGTAGTTCACCGCGACCGGGTTGAGGGTCATGTGCGTGTCGGCGTGCTCGACGTGGACGGACAGGACGGTGACGTCGCCGCCGAGGCCCATCGGGCCGACGCCGGTCTCGTTCAGAAGGTCCTTCAGCTCGTCCTCGAGCTGCGCGACGAGCGGATCCTCGTTGCGCGTGCCGACCGGCCGCGCGATCGCCTCCTTGGCGAGGTGCATCGCGTAGTCCGCCGAGCCGCCGATGCCGACGCCGACGATCCCGGGCGGACACGGCTTGCCGCCCGCGCCCACGATCGACTCGAGCACAAACTTCTTGATGCCGGTCACGCCGTCGGCCGGGACGCACATCTTCAGGAAGCTCATGTTCTCGGAGCCGGAGCCCTTGGGGACGCACTTGACGTCCAGGCCGTCCCAGTCGGGCACGAAGTCCCAGTGCACGATCGGGACGCGGTAACCGACGTTTGGCCCCGTGTTCTCGCGCGTGAGCGTGTGCACCGTGTTCGAGCGCAGCGGATGCTCGACCGTCGCCCGCTCGGTGCCTTCCCTCAGCGCCGCATAGATCCGCGCCGGATGTAGAGGGAAGTGCTCGCCGACCTTGCAGTAGTAGACCGCGATGCCCGTGTCCTGGCACACGAGGTTCTTCTCGTCTTCCGCGACGGTGACGTTGCGGAGGATCGTCTGCAGGACCCGCTGACCGGTGACCGACGTCTCGCGGCCGGCCGCGTCGGCGAGCGCGTCGCGCAGGTCCTGCGGGATGTCCTTCAGTGCCCAGACGTATAGGTGCGCGGCGGCGTCCGCGACGGCGACGTCGAGATCGCTCGCGACGACGCTCATGATGTGACCTCGGTGACCTCGGTCACTTCGAGCAGCTGGAGCACCGCTCGTGCGTCTGCGCCACCTGCCCGCGCGTGCTCGACCAGCGGGATGCCGTGCGGACCGAGCGCGTTGCGCATGTCGGGGAAGTCCGAGAGCACGGCGCTGACGATGTCGAAGTAGCCGAGCATCGCGGCCGCGAACAGATCGAGCCGTGCGCCGTGCTCGAGGAGGAAGAGCGCGATCTGACGCCGGCCCATGTGCGCCGCGGCACCGAGGGCGGTCTCCCAGTCGCCGCCGCCCCAGTCCCACGCGGCGTCGACGAGACGCGGCTCCTCCGCGAGCAGCGACTGGACGGCGTCGAAGTCGCCGTGTGCCTTGGAGACGAAGGCCTGGACCTTCGCCGGATCGAGCGGTGGAGGTGCGTCGGTCATACCTGCGCCTTTCCGGCAGCCGCCGCGCCCGCGCGCCGTCCGAAGACGGCGCACTCGAGAAGTGAGTTGCCCATCATGCGATTCCTTCCGTGGGTTCCGCCCGCGATCTCACCGGAGGCGAAGACGCCTTCCAGCGTCGTCTCCGCGTGCTCGTCGATCACGAGGCCGCCGTTCTGGTAGTGGAGGACGGGGTAGGTGTAGATCGGCTCCGTGAGGGGGTCGATGCCGGCCCCACGGTAGCGGCGAAGCATGTAGGGGAGCGAGATCTCGGCGTCCTCGGGCTTGATGCGAGTCGTGTCGAGCCATACCGCCGGGCGCCCGTCGGGAGTGAGGACGCCCTTGCCCCTCTCCACCTCGTCGAAGATCGCCTGTGACACCGCGTCACGGGGGCCGAGCGAATCGGTGAACTCCTCGCCATCCGCGTTCAGGAGGACCGCGCCATACGCGCGGGTGGTCTCCGGGATCGAGTAGCCCTGCATCGTCGAGGGCCAGGCGCCGCCGTTGGGGTGGTATTGGAGCGCGTCGAGATCGCGGGTCTCCGCGCCGGCAGCGACCGCGATCCGAGTCACCTCGCCGGTCGCGTTGGGGTGATTGGTCGAGAGCTCGCCGCGCGTCTCCGCCTCCGCGAAGCACCGCCCGCCGGCCGCGAGGACGACCGTCGCCGTCTCGACCTCGACAGGGCCCTCCTTCGTCTCGAACGACGCGATCCAGCCGGCGTCCGAGGGCGCGAGCGCGCGGAGCGCGTGGTGCGGAAGCTCGGCGCCTCCACCCGCCTCGTACGTCTCTCGCAGCGCCTTCGTGATCGCATGGCCCGTGCGGTCGCCCACCTGGAGCAGGCGCTGGCGGGTGGCTCCCCCGCAACGCGCGAGCCGATAGCCGCCGTTCGACCTCGTGAACACGACCCCGAGCTCCTCCAGCCAGTGGATCGCAGACGACGCCTCGCTCGTGAGCACCTCCACGAGCCGCGGGTTCGCCGTGTCGTGGGACGAGCGCATGACGTCCTCGGCATGGATCTCGGGCGAGTCGTCCTCTCCGAAGGCGGCCTGGATGCCTCCCTGCGCCTTCGCCGAGTTGCACGCTTGCAGCGTCGTCTTCGTCGCGATCCCCACGCGTGCGCCCGAGCTCTCGGCCGAGACGGCAGCCGCAAGCCCGGCGGCGCCGGAGCCGACCACGAGCACGTCGAAGGAGGCGCCGGGGCGCATGTGCAGGATCCTAGCGCAGATCCTTATATCTGTCATTACTCTCTGTTATCGGTCGATCACCGAATCGTCACCAGTCGACAAGGCCGGATACCGGTTAGACTCCGGCGCTCATGGGAACCCTGGCCGAGATCGTCACGCCCGGATTCATCACCGTCGCCCCGGAGGACACGCTGGGCGAGGTCGCCGAGCGGATGAGCGCGCAGAACGTCGGCGCGGTCGTGGTGAAGGACTTCGGGCGGCTCATCGGCGTCCTCACGGAGCGGGACATGCTCCGCGCGATGGCCGCTCGTGTGCACACGAGCGACGCCCGCGTGCGTCAGTGGATGACCGAGGACCC
>DASUCI010000002.1:0-4865 GCA_035762825.1 Gaiellaceae bacterium
CCGGTTGATCCTCGCGTCGACGAGCCCGCAGCGCCGCGCCATCCTCGAGCAGCTGCGCATCCCGTTCGAGGTCGTCGCGCCCGACTACGTCGAGCAGGATCCGCCGGACGCCGACCCCACCGAGCTCGTGCGTCGGCATGCCGAGGGAAAGGCTCGTTCGGCGCACGTGGAGGGGCAGGTGACGCTCGGCGTGGACACCACCGTCCACCTCGACGGGCGCGTCTACGGCAAGGCCGCCGACGCCGACGACGCCGTCCGCATGCTCCACGAGCTCGCGGGTCGCACGCACACCGTCGTCTCCGGCCTGTGCCTGTTGGGCGCGGGCGACGACGTGCTCGCCCACGAGCGCACCGACGTCATGTTCAGGAACGTCCCGGAGGAGACGCTCGCCGCGTACGTCGCGAGCGGAGAGTGGGAGGGACGCGCTGGCGCGTACGCGATTCAGGGGCTCGGCGGCCGCCTGATCGAGCGGGTCGACGGCGACTACCTCAACGTCGTCGGCCTACCCGGTGCCCTGCTCGTCTCGATCCTCGAGGAGAGGGCGCCAAAGCTGCTGCAAACCCGCAGGTAGACTCGCTGCTCCTCATGGGTTGGTTCAAGAGCATGACCGGCTTCGGCGGGCGCGATATGGCGGTGGACCTGGGCACCGCCAACACGCTCGTCTACGTGCGCGGCCGCGGCATCGTGCTGTCGGAGCCTTCCGTCGTCGCGATCGACCAGCGCACGGGTGAGGTGCACGCGGTCGGGGTCGAAGCGAAGCGCATGCTGGGCCGCACGCCCGGGACGATCTCCGCCATCCGTCCGCTCAAGGACGGCGTCATCGCCGACTTCGACGTCACCGAGCAGATGCTCCGCCACTTCATCCAGAAGGTGCACCAGAACCGTTTCGCGCATCCCCGCGTCGTCGTCTGCGTACCGTCGGGCGTGACCGGAGTCGAGAAGCGCGCGGTGGAAGAGGCGACGCTCTCCGCGGGCGCGCGCCAGGCCTACCTGATCGAGGAGCCCATGGCGGCGGCCATCGGCGCGGGACTTCCCGTCGCCGAGCCGACCGGGAACATGATCGTCGACATCGGCGGCGGCACGAGTGAGGTGGCGGTGATCTCGCTCGGCGGCATCGTCGTCTCGCAGTCGATGCGAGTGGGCGGGGACGAGATGGACGAGGCGATCGTCAACCACATCAAGAAGGAGTACAAGCTGCTCGTCGGCCAGCAGACCGCCGAGGAGATCAAGCTCGAGATCGGCTCCGCACACCGCCTCCGCGAAGAGCTTCAGGCGGAGGTTCGCGGCCGCGACATGCTCACCGGCCTGCCGAAGACGGTGATCATCTCGTCCGAGGAGATCCGTCGTGCCCTCGACGAGCCGGTCACGATGATCATCGACGCAATGAAGTCGACGCTCGACAAGACGCCGCCCGAGCTCGCCGCGGACATCATGGACCGCGGGGTCGTGCTCGCCGGCGGTGGTGCGCTCCTGCAGGGGCTGGACGAGCGCGTCCGCCACGAGACACAGATCCCGGTGCACCTCGCGGAGAGCCCGCTGACGTGCGTCGCGGTCGGCTCGGGGCGCAGTCTCGAGGAGTTCGAGGTCATCCACCGAACGAATCGCAGCCGCGCCGCCCGCCGCAACGGGCTGCTCCGCGTGTAGCGACGTAGTTGCGGCTCCGCGCGAGCGGAATGCCGGTCTGAAGCCAGGCTAAACTGCCCGGTCATGCCCCGGCAGCGCAGCCCGCGATCGGCGGCGCTGGGCCTGACAGTCCGGCGTATCCCCACGACGATTCCCTCCCGCTCGAGCGGGACTCTTCGTCGTCGGCTCGCCGTCGGCCTGCTCGTGCTCGCGTCACTGGTCCTCATCTCGCTCTCGTTCCGAGCGGACGAGAGCGGCCCGCTGGGCGGCGTCCAGTCCGCCGGCGCGACCGCACTACGGCCGTTCGCCGTCGGCTTCGAGCGGGTCGCGCAGCCGTTCCGGGACGTCTACGGCTGGGCCGACAGCCTGCTCACGGCTCGCTCCGAGGCCGAGACGCTGCGCGAGGAGCTGCGCGAGGCCCGGCAGCGCGCGATCCAGAGCGAGTACGCCGTGCAGGAAAACGCGTACCTGCGCGATCTCCTCGACTACAGAGACGGCCCACGGTTCCCCGCTGACTTCGATCCTGTGGCCGCGGAGGTGATCGGACGTCCCTCGGGAGCGTTCACGCAGGCGATCGTGATCGCGGCAGGCTCGAACGACGGCGTGCGCGCGAACGACCCGGTCGTGACCGCCGACGGGCTCGTCGGCGTCGTGACGCGGGTGACGTCGGGCACGGCCCGCATCCAGCTCTTGACCGACGAGGAGGCCGCCGCCTCCGCCATCGACCTGAGAACCGGTGCCACCGGGATCGTGCGGCACGCACGAGGCACGCGCGAGACGCTCGTGCTCGATCGCGTCCGCAAGCAGGACGTCGTGCGGCGCGGAAACGAGATCGTCACGGCCGGCTGGCGCGCCGGCACGCTGAGCTCGCTGTATCCGAAGGGGATCCCGATCGGGCGCGTGACGAGCGTCGGGCAGACCGACACCGACCTCTTCCAGCAGGTCCAGGTCGATCCATACGTCGACTTCGGCGCCCTCGACGCGGTACTGGTGCTCGTCCCCACGGAGCGAGGCGGATGACCCCGGTCGACTCGCTGCGGGCGTTCGCTGTTGTCTTCGTCGCCGCCCTACTGCAGGTCGTGATCGTGTCCTCGCTCGTCATCGCCGGCGGTGCGCCCGACCTCCTCCTCGTCGTCGTCGTGGCGCTCGGGCTCCTTCGAGGGTCAGTGCCCGGCGCCGTGTTCGGCTTCGTCGGTGGCCTCGTCGTCGACGTCGTGACGCTCGGGACGCTCGGGGTGACCTCGCTCATCCTCACCCTGGCCGGGTTCTGGGCGGGTCGCTACGCGGAGACGACCGGACGCGATCGACGGCTCGCGCCGCTCATCGCAGTCGGGACGATCACGGTGCTCGCGGGCGCGTTCGGCTACGTCCTCCACTACCTGCTCGACGCCGAAGTCGTCGCCGGCAATGTGTTCCTGACCGCGCTCGTCCCTGCGTTCTTCCTGAACCTCGTTCTCGCCCTTCCGGTCTTCGCGCTCGTTCGCCGCATCGTCGGCGAAGCGCAGCGTGAGCTGGCGCCCGAGGTCGAGGTCCTGGTGTGACGAGCGGCCCGTACCAGGAGCGGCGTGCGCCCTCCGACCGTTTCCTTCCGCCGGACCCGAGGGTGCGCGAGCCGCATCGGCTGACGCCGCAGCTCGCATTGCGCGTGGCGATCCTCGGAGTCGTCGCGCTCGCAGCGTTCGGCGTCCTCTTCCTGCGGCTGTGGTCGCTGCAGGTCCTCTCGGGCGACGAGTACCTCACGGCGGCGCAGTCGAACCAGCTGCGCCTCATCCGCGTCGAGGCTCCCCGCGGCCCGCTGCTCGACCGCCGTGGCCGCGTCGTCGTCTCGAACGTCGCCGGGACCGCCGTGGAGCTCTGGGTCGGCGACATGCCGAAGGAGGGCCGCTACGACCTCGTGCAGCGGCTCGCGGAGGTGCTCGATGTGTCGCCGCGCGCGCTCGCGCGCCAGGTGGAGGAACGCCGCTTCGATCCTCTGACCCCGATCGTGGTGAAGACCTCGGTCGGCGAGGAGCAGGTCGACTACCTCTACGAGCGGCGATCGAAGTTCCCGGGGGTCAAGATCGTCCAGATCTACCTGCGCGACTACCCGTACTCCGCTCTCGCCGCGCAGATCCTCGGCTACACCGGGGAGATCTCCCCGGAGGAGCTGAAGGAGCTCCGCAAGGACGGCTACCGCCCGGGCGACCGCATCGGGAAGACGGGCCTCGAGGCCGCCTACGACTCCTACCTACGAGGCAAGGACGGGCTCGCCGAGATTCGGGTCGACTCGTTCGGCCGGCAGGTCAGCCCGTACGTGCCCCGGCGCGAGGCGCAGCCCGGCTACGCGATCCGGCTGACCCTCGACATGCGCCTGCAGCGCGCGGCGGAGCAGGCGCTGCGGTACGGCATCGACCTCGCGCACCAGAACGACCACTGGGCCGCCGACGGAGGTGCCATCGTCGCGCTCGACCCGCGCGACGGCGCGGTGCTCGCGATGGCGTCGTCGCCGACGTACAAGCCCTCCGTATTCGTCGGGCGAACGGATCCGAAGAAGCTCCAGGCGCTGTACGACGACTCGCGAAACCCGCTCTTCAACCGCGCGACGGCGGGTCTCTATCCGCCCGGCTCGACGTGGAAGCCGGTCACGGCGCTCGCCGGCATGCAGGAGCACGTCTTCTCGGCGTACGAGTCGATCCAGTGCACGCCCTCGGCCACGTATGGCCTCGACGAGCAGCGCTTCGTCAACTGGAACCCGTTCGTCAACCGCGCGATGACGTTGCCGGAGGCGCTCGCCGAGTCGTGCGACACCTACTTCTACGACATCGGCAACCGCTTCTACGAGGGCGGCTCGGACAGCCGGGTGCGCATGCAGCAGTGGGCGCGCAAGTTCGGGTTCGGCGCGCCGACGGGGCTCGACATCGGCGGCGAGGCCGACGGCCTCGTCCCGACGCCGGAATGGCGGAAGAAGACGTTCGAGAGCGACTGGGACCGCGCCTGGAACCCGGGCGACTCGATTCAGCTCTCGATCGGTCAGAAGGACCTGCTCGTGACGCCGCTCCAGATGACGGCCTTCTACGCGATGCTTGCGAACGGCGGGAAGATCGTGAGCCCGTATCTCGTCTCCGACGTCGAGCAGCCCGGCGCGAAGGGCTCCCCGCGCGTCGTGCTCCGCCGGTTCGCGCCGACGCCGCCGAAGTCGGCCAGCGTCGACCCGGCTGCGCTCGCAGCGGTACGCGACGGGCTCTACGCCGCGACGCATTCCG
>DASUCI010000003.1:0-4869 GCA_035762825.1 Gaiellaceae bacterium
TCTCGGTGCCCTCGCCGACCAGCCGCGCACTGGCTACGCCCTCCTCAAGCACTTCGAGCAGTCGCTCGCGTACGCGTGGCCGGCGAGCCACAGCCAGATCTACCCCGAGCTCGCGCGGCTCCTCGCCGACGGCCTGATCGAACAGACGGACTCCGGCGCCCGCAACTCGAAGACCTACGCGCTGACCGACGCAGGCCTCGACGAGATCCGGGACTGGCTCGAGAGCAAGACGCCCGACCGGCGCGTCCGCAACGACGCGGCGCTCCGCACGTTCTTCCTCTGGCTCCTCGAGCCCGAGGAAGCGGCTCAACAGCTCGAGCGCGAGCGCGACTACTCGGCGGCGATGCTGGCCGAGTTCCGGCGCATCAGCGAGGAGCCGACGGGCGCGAACCGGAAGGCCCGCACATTCCGAATCGCGCTCGAGGGTGGGATCCGATACGCGGAGTCACGCATCGAATGGCTCGACTGGGCGATCGAGCAGGTCCGGTCGCCGGAGTGGAGCTCGCTCGACTGAGTCAGCGGGCCGCAGGGCAGGTTGCGGCCGCCCAGCTCGCGACCGACCTTGCCCGCCGGTGGTACACGTGCAGGCCGGACTCGAGCGCGAAGCCAACGGCACCGTGCACCTGGTGCGCGGACGCCGTGACCTCGCAGCACGCTGCTCCCGCGAAGCGCAGCTCCGGCTCCTGGAGACCGCCGGTGTTCGTCGCGGCCGCCCACGCGATCAGCGTGACAGCGTCGGCGGCGAGCGATGCGTCCGCCAGCCGGGACTGCATGGCCGGTAGCGCGGCAAGCGGTGCTCCGAACTGCTCGCGGATTCGGGCGTGCTCGACGGCGAGCTCGAGCGCACGCCGCGCGAGGCCACCCAAGTACGCGAGCGTCGCGGCGTTCCAGGCACGCCAGCAGGCCGTCGCCGCGACGTCCTCGAGGCGACCCGTGGCCGCGAGCTCGACGAGCACCGTTCCCGAGCCGTCGAGCGTGATCTCGGGCCTGGCTTCCGACGTCGGTGGCCCGAGACCGAGACCGCCTCCTCGTTCCGGAGCGGCCAGCGACGTGGCGCCGAGCCCGTGGCGCGCCCGTCCCTCGACCCACAGCGGCGAACCGAGTGTCGCCTCGTCGACGAGACAAATGGGCGCCACGGCGCGCCCCAGCTCGAGCCCTCCCGCGACGACTGCGCCGAGGAGCTCGTCTCGTGCCCAGAGCTCGTCCCATCCAGCCTCGGCGACACGCTCGGCGAGCGCGTCGTCGCGATCGTCCTGCCAGTCGCCGAGGTCGGGCTCGCGCGGCGGTCGCCAGTCGCCGATGGCCGACCGCACCGATTCGGCGAAGAGCGCATGCTCCGCGGCGACGTCGAACCTCATGCGAGCTCCGCCAGGACGGCCTCGGTGTCGGCACCGAGTGCAGGCGCAGCTCGCGGCGCCGGTCGCTCCCCGCCGGCGCGGACGAACGGGCCGAGCAGGTCGATCTCCCCGACACCGGGCTGGGTGACACGCCCGACGAGGCGCTCGGCGACGACTTGTGGATCGGCGTGCACGCCCTCGCGCTGCTGCACGCGAGCACACGGCACGCCGGCAGACTCGAGCCGCGCGAGCCACGTCGAGGACGTCTGCTCCGCGAACGAGCGCGCGATCGCGGCCGTCAGGTTCCTCTTTGCCGCGAGGGTGCTTTCGTCCTCGGGAGCGACATCCGGCGCCTCGATCGTCGGATCGTCGAGGTCGAACAGCGCGAGGAACGCTCGCCGTTGCGCGAGGTTGAGGCAGGCGACCGCGACGAAGCCGTCAGCGGTCTCGAAGGTGCGGTAGTACGGGTTGATCGCGACGCCGCCCGCGATCTCGTCGGCTCGTGCAGCGAGCTCGGCGCGGCCGGTGGGCTTCGCGCCGGTGGCCTCCCCCTCCAGCCAGACGAGATCCTGCAGCTGCACCGCGAGCGCCGCGGCGAGCAGCGAGACGTCGACGAGCTCGCCCTCGCCCGTCTCCCGGGCTCGCACGAGTGCGGCGAGCACGCCCGTGGCGAGCAGGAGCCCCGCGGTGAGGTCGGCCATCGGGATCCCGCCGGCCCGCACGGGCACGTCGTCACCCCGCGAGGCGTGTGCCGTGAGGAGCCCTGCACGCGCCTGGGCGACGAGGTCGTATGCCGGCGCATCCGCGAGCGGCCCGGAGGCCCCGAACGATGTGACGCGCCCGACGACGAGCGCCGCGTGCGCCTGGTGCACGGTCTCCCAGTCGAGCCCGAACCGCGCGGCCCGCTCGCGCGGGAAGTTGTGCAGCACGATGGCGGCGCCGCGAAGGAGCCGCGCGCTGGTCTCGAGCCCCTGGGTCGTCTTGAGGTCGACGACGACGGAGCGCTTCCCGCGGTTCAGCGGAACGAAGTAGCGCCCCACTCCCGGTGCCATGGGCATGACGTGGCGGTAGCCGTCACCGCTTGGTGGCTCGACCTTGACGACGTCCGCTCCGAGGTCGGCCAGGAGCACGCCGCAGAGGGGTCCTGCGACGTACTGCGCGTACTCGACGACGCGCACGCCTTCGAGCGGGAGAGTCATCGTAAGCCCAGCCCGCGGCGCGCGATCACGACCTGCAGGATCTCGGCCGAGCCGCCCGAGATCGTCGAGCCGACCGCCGCGCGGTAGAGACCGCCGAGACGGCCCTCGAGCGGCGCCGAGGGGTGCGCGTCCGCAAGCCCTTCCAGGCCGAGTAGCTCGCCGCCTTCGCGCGCGACGCGTTGAGCGAGCCGCGCGCCCGCGAGCTTCGCCATCGCCGACGCCGCGCTCGCGGGGACGGCACGATCGAGCGTGTCCGCCGCCCTGAGCGAAAGGAGACGCGCCGCGGCGAGCTCTCCCCGGAGCGCAGCGAGGCGCGGCCAGGCGGCCCCGAGCCGGTCAGTCCCGCGCAACCGCTCCTCGAGCTCATCCAGGATCCATGCGAGGCCGCCGAGCTTCTCGGCGGTGATCCGCTCGAAGTCGAGTGTGTGCATGAGCACGTCCCAGCCGCCGTCGACTTCACCGACGACGTTCTCGACGGGAATCTCGACTCCGGCGAGGAAGACCTCGCAGAGGGAGCCGCCGCCGAGCACCGGGAAGCGGCGCACCTCGATCCCGGGTGTGTCGAGCGGCGCGACGAGGACGGAGATCCCACGATGGCGCGGCTCGTCGGGGTTCGTGCGCACGGCGAGATAGATCCAGTCGGCGAGCCACGCGCTCGACGTCCAGAGCTTGTGGCCGTCGACGACGAAGCGGTCGACGCGGAGCTCGGCCCGTGTCGTCAGCGAGGCGAGGTCGCTCCCGGCGTTCGGCTCGGAGAAGCCCTGACAGAACGTGAGCTCGCCGCGCGCGATCGGTGCGAGGAGCCGCTCCTGCAGCGCAGGCGAGGCGAAGCGCTCGAGCGCGCAGCCGATCGTCTTGTACGACAGCAGGTAGAGCGAGAGCGGGAGCCAGTGGTAACCGAAGACCTCCTCGACGAGCGCGGCGTCGACGTGCGTGAGCCCGCGTCCGCCGACGGTCTCGGGCCAGGTCATGCCGATCCAGCCCGCCTCGCCGAGCGCGCGCGTGACTTCCCGCGAGTCGCCGTCCGAGAGCATTCCCTGGCGCCGCCACTCGGGATCGTCCTCGAGCTGCGGACGCAGCGCGGCCGCGAACGCTGCCGCCTCCTCGCAGAGCGCACGTTGCTCGTCGCTGAGGCGCAGGTCCACGGAGCGCCGATCCTACGGTGCGTAGGATCGGCAAGTGGAGCACCGGCGCGCCTGGATTCGGCTCACCGACGGCGTGCGGCTCGCAGCTCGACTGTGGCTGCCCGACGCGCGCCCGGCCGCCGTCGTGCTGGAGGCGCTCCCGTACCGGATGGACGACCTGACCTCGTCGTACGCCGGCGAATACGAGCGCCTGTGCGAGGAGGGCGGGCTCGCGGTCGCGCGCGTCGACCTGCGTGGCACGGGCTCCTCCGAGGGAGTCGCGATGGACGAGTACCCGCCGCAGGAGCAGGCGGATCTCGTGGACGTCATCGCGTGGCTCGCGGCGCAGGACTGGAGCAACGGCCGCGTCGGCATGTACGGAACGTCCTACTCGGGGTTCAACTCGATCCAGCTCGCGATGGAGCGACCGCCTGCCCTGGGAGCGATCTGCGCGATCTACGCGACCGACGACCGCTATACGGACGACGTCCACTACACGGGCGGCGTTCTGCGGTGCATCGACCTCGTCGACTACGTCCTCTACATGGCCGCGATGAACGTATTGCCGCCGGTGCCGTCCGTGTTCGGCGACGGCTGGCGCGACGAGTGGCTGGAGCGGGTCGAGAGCGCGGAGCCGTGGCTCCTGCACTGGCTCGAGGAGCAGGTCGACTCGCCGTACTGGCGACACGGCTCACTCCGTCCCGACTACGAACGGATCGCGTGCCCAACCATGATCGTCGCCGGCTGGGCGGACGGCTACCGCAACAACACGTTCCGGACGTTCGAGGCGCTCGACTGCCCGAAGCGGCTGCTCGTCGGGCCGTGGAGCCACATGTCCACCGCGACATCCCTTCCGGGGCCGCACATCGACCTCGTGCCCGAGCTCGTCCGCTGGTTCCGCCGTTGGCTCTGTGACGAGGAGAACGGTGTCGAGGCCGAGCCCCCGATCAGCGTCTTCGTCAGACGCTCGACGGGTCCGGAGCCGGACCTGGCCGAGCTGCGCGGATACTGGCGCTCCGAGCCGGGTTGGCCGCTCGACCGCAGCCGCCTGCGGACGTTCACGCCGGAGCCGTCGGTCGGCTCGGACGTGATCTCGATCCGCGGCGACGTCGGGACGAGCGCCTGGATCTCGTGCGCCGGTCGGCTGCCCTGGGGGCAGGCGCTCGACCAGCGAGAGGACGACGCACTCTCCCTCGTCCACGAGTGGGC
>DASUCI010000004.1:0-8611 GCA_035762825.1 Gaiellaceae bacterium
CGGATTGCAGAGCCCGACAGGATCGAATCCGCGGCGTAGCCGCTCGAAGACCTGCAGGTCGCGCTCCGAGAACATCCGTGGCATCGAGCACGCCTTGTCCATGCCGACGCCGTGCTCGCCCGTGAGCGAGCCGCCGGCGTCAAGACACGCGTCGAGGATCGCCTCGGCCAGCTCGCGGGCTTGCTCGGTCTCGCCCGCCTCCGAGTCGTAGAGGACGAGCGGGTGCAGGTTCCCGTCCCCCGCATGGAACACGTTTCCGACGCGGAGTCCGTGCTCCTCCGAGAGCTCCTCGATCCGGCGCAGCACCTCGGCGAGTCGCGTGCGCGGGACGACGCCGTCCTGCACGTAGTAGTCGGTCGCGATCCGGCCCATGGCCGCGAACGCCGACTTGCGTCCCTTCCAGAGCAGCGCACGGTCGGCGTCGGTCGTCGCCGTCCGGATCTCGAACGCGGAGCACAGGGAGCAGATGCGCTCGAACTCTGCGGCGTCGTCCTCGACCTGCTCGACGACGCCGTCGAGCTCGACGAGGAGGACGGCGCCGGCGCCTTCCGGGTACCCGGGCGAGACCGCGCGCTCGGCCGCCTCGATTGTCAGCCGGTCCATCATCTCGATGGCCGAAGGCATGAGACCGGCGGCGACGATCCCCGAGACGGCGGCACCGGCCGCATCCATCGTGTCGAATGCCGCCAGGAGCGTGCGCACGGCCTGCGGGGCGCGAACGAGCCGAAGCGTGATGCGGGTCGCGATCCCGAGCGTCCCTTCCGAGCCGACGATCACGCCGAGGAGGTCGGGGCCGTCGGGGTCGAGCGCCTTGTCGCCGAGCTCCACGACCTCGCCGTTCGGCAACACGAAGGTGAGCCCGGTCACGTGATGGGCGGTGAACCCGTACTTCAGGCAGTGGGCACCACCGGAGTTCTCGGCGACGTTGCCGCCGATCGTGCAGACCTGCTGGCTCGACGGGTCGGGCGCATAGAAGTAGCCGTCCGCCGCGACGGCGCGCGTCACGTCGAGGTTCGCGACCCCGGGCTCGACCACGACCCGCTGGCTCGCGAGGTCGATCTCGAGGATGCGGTTCATCCGCGCCAACGAGACGACGACGCCGCCCGCGATCGGCGTTGCGCCGCCCGACAGGCCGGTGCCTGCCCCGCGCGCCACGAACGCGACGCGCTCGCGATGGCACGCGCGGAGCACGGCCTGGACCTCCTCGGTCGAGTCTGGGAGGACGACGACCTCCGGAACGGCACGGTGGCCGGTCAGCCCATCGCACTCGTAGACGCGCAGTTGCTCGGGCTCGGTGATGACGTGGTCGGCGCCCAGCGCGCTCCGCAGCTCGTCGACGAAGGCGGGCGAGAGAGCCACGCGGCCACTATAGGGTTGCCCTGTGCTGCCGATCGAGCGCCCCGGGAAGATCGTCTGCGTCGGCCTCAACTACCGCGACCACGCAGAGGAGCAGGGCGCCGACCTACCGACGGAGCCGCTGCTGTTCGCCAAGTGGCCCTCGTCGCTCATCGGCCCCGGCGAGGCCATTGTCATCCCGCCGATCGTCACGAAGGCGGACTACGAGGCCGAGCTGGGCATCGTGATCGGGGAGCGCGTGAAGGGCATCTCCAAGGAGAGCGCGTTCGAGGCTGTGCGCGGGTACGTCTGCGCGAACGACGTGAGCGCACGGGACCTGCAGTTCGGTGACGGCCAGTGGACGCGCGGCAAGTCGCCGGACACGTTCTGTCCCGTCGGCCCCATGACCCCGCGCGACGAGATCACCGACCCCCACGCGCTGGCGATTCGCGCGATCGTGAGCGGCGAGGTGCTGCAGGACTCGACGACCGCAAACCTCATCTTCGGCGTCGACGACGTGATCGCGTACGCCTCGCAGACGACGACGCTCGAGCCCGGAGACCTCCTCCTCACGGGCACGCCTGCCGGCGTCGGCGTATTCCGCGATCCCCAGCGGCTGCTGCGCCCCGGCGACGAGGTGACGATCGAGATCGAAGGGCTCCAGTCGCTCACGAACCCGGTCGTGGCCGGATGAAGCTCGGCTTCCTCACGGCCCCGTTCCCACGCCGCTCGCTGAAGCAGGTCGCGGCCTGGGCGTCGGGCGAGGGCTTCGAGATGCTCGAGGTCGCGTGCTGGCCGGCGGCGGGAGGCGAGCGGCGTCGCTACGCCGGGACGGCCCACATCGACGTCACGCGAGTCGACGTCGGCGCCGTGCGCGACGTCCTCGACCGGAACGGGCTCGAAATCTCGTCGCTCGCGTTCTACCCGAACAACCTCCACCCGGACGCGGCCGAGCGGCGCGCGGCGAACACGCATCTGCGGAAGGTCGTCGACGCGGCGGCCAAGCTCGAGGTCGGGATCGTCGGCACCTTCGTCGGCCGCGACCAGACGAAGAACGTCCCGGACAACTTCCGCGAGTTCCGCAAGGTCTGGCCGCGTCTCGTCGACTACGCGGAGCAGCGCGGCGTGAAGATCGCGATCGAGAACTGCCCGATGATCTTCAGCTGGGACGAGTGGCCAGGCGGCACGAACCTCGCCTCGACGCCGGCCGCGTGGGACGAGATGTTCTCGATCGTGGACAGCGAGAGCTTCGGGCTCAACCTCGACCCGTCGCATCTCGTCTGGCTCATGGTCGACTACGAGCGCGTCGTCCGCGACTACGCGCCGAAGATCTTCCACGTCCACGCGAAGGACATGGAGATCGACCGCGACGGCCTCTACCGCAACGGCACCGTTTCGCTCGGGATGGGCTGGCAGGTGCCGCGCCTCCCCGGCCTCGGCGAGGTGCGCTGGGACCGCTTCGTCGCCGCGCTCTATCGCGAGGGCTACGACTTCGTCGTCTCGATCGAGCACGAGGACCGCGCGTTCGAGGGGACGGAGGAGCTCGTCAAGCGCGGCTTCCTCATCGCGCGCGACGCGCTGAAGCCTCTGCTTCACTGACGGGCTCCGTCGACGCACGGCGCGTCGTCTGCGCGAGCGCTCAGTCGTCTGCTTGCGTGAGCAGCTCTTCGACGAATCGACTGAACTCGCCGCCGTGCCGCGTTGCGATCGCGTGGACGCGACTCGCATACCGATCGCGTTCGTCGTTCGGAAACGGGAGCTTGGGTCTTCCGACCACTCGCCACCCCTGGGCGGTCTCTCGCGGAACATCGACGATGAACCCGACCGCGCGCGCATCGCGGGCAGCTGCTCTCGCCGCCTCGACGTCCTCGAATTCGGCTTCAAACCGCCCGCGCGTGAGGCGCCGGAGCCCGCCACGTGACGGAGCATCGTGCAGCGTCATCGAGCGTCCACCGTCACCAGCGCCTCGAACCGCGCCGCCGAACGCGTTCGTAGGTCCAGGCGCCCAGGGCGGCGAGTCCCGCGGCAGCTCCCACGGCGAAGACGACGATCCCGGTCACCGCGTAGCCGTCGACTCCTTCGCGGTCCCCATCGACCTATAGGCGCCGTACGCGACGATCGCCTCGAGGTTGTGGCGCCGACTCCTCGGAAAGTGGGCCGCCACGAACTCCTCCCACCCGAGTTGGTCTCGGCGAGGCTCCCGAGTAATCACTCCTTGCGGCGCTCTCGGGAGGTTCCACGCCACCCGGTCGCGCTCCCGGTCACTCGGCTCCACCGCGACGGCGGCCTCGGCGAGCGTTTCAGACAGAGACTGTGCGATCAAGCGCTCTCCTTCCCAATCCGGCTCGGACCTGGCGCAACTCGAGGCGAGTGCAGCGGCGGAAGGAGGAGCGGTGTAGGGCCACCGTAGCACCGACGCTGGGAGAGTCTGTGCCCGTCCGCTCTCTCGTCCGGGCCGAGCTCGGCTCGTGCCGGCGGCGACCCAAAGGAGTAGGATGGTTGGAACTGGCCCTGCTGCCAGAAGCCCGGCCGAAGGCCCGCACCCTCTCAACGCGCTATGGCGCGCGAGACGTAGGAGCCCAGGCGAACAGGATTCGACGTCAGGGCCAGCTCTTTGCGGCTCAGTGCTACGGGCGGCAGCGCCGCATCCGAGTCACGAGTCGCGTAGTGCGTGGAGCCCTCGAAGGGCGCCGGCGTACTTCGCAAGCCGCTGACGCTCGTCGCTCAACGTTCGCAGTTCGCGCAACTCGATCTGGCTCAGCGACGGCCAGCTACGAAAGAGGAGTGACATTCGCTCGTCACGATCGAGCTTCGCTTTGCCAAGCTCGGTGTCGTCGAGCATCGAAAGCTTTCTTGGAAGGTTCTCGATCATCTCTCAGCGGCCGTAGGTGCCGGCGCCGTATGGCACGTTGGCTGGCCTCTTTCCGAGGAGTCCCAACCACTTCCGGATCCTCGCGGACAAGCTGCGCGCGATCTGCATCGGCACCTCGCTTCCGCCGCCCTCGGCGCAGTGGCCAGGAGGTCAACGCGGAAAGGGAAGCTCGGGAGACACATGGTAGCCGTATGAGCATCAGGACGCGTCTGCAGCGGCAGGGTCCGACTCACGGCGGAACCTCAAGGTCCGCAGCGTGAGCAGGATCGCCGTGAAGCCCACGATGACGTTGACACAGGTGAGGGTCAGCTTCATGCCGACGCTGAAGGCCAGGAGCGCCGAACGCGACGCGCTGCCGCGGAGGGTGTAGACGAGGAGCGCCTGCTGAGTCCCTACCCCACCTGGGCTGATCGGCACGATCGTGGCAAGGCTCTCCGCGGCCTGCACCAACAGCACGTTGCGGGCCGATTGCTCGATCCGGAACGCGCCGAGCATGAACCAGACCGTCGCGAAGCGAAGCGTCCACTCGGCGAGCTGCCAGGCGACGACGGCGCGGAGCCACCGCGTAGGAGTGCGGACGACGGTGAATGCCTGCCGGACGCGCTGCCTGAACTCGGCGACGTTGGCCCGGATCCAAACACCGACGGCGATCGCACCGAAGACGAGCACGACGAGCGTGACCACTGAGACGGTCTCATGCCGGAGAAACCACGCGAAGTCGAAGCTCGGCAAGTACGGGAGCACGTCGAGGCTCGGCAAGACGCCCTGCGTCAACGCCCACGAGAAGAGCGCGGCCACACAGAGCGCGTCGACGATCGCCAGCACGAGGCTCGAGCTGATGAGCGTGGTGTACGTCGACCCCTCGATGGCGCGGTGCGCCATCGTGAGGCGAACGACGTCTCCCATGCGGGCGGGAAAGAGCGCGTTCACCCCGGCGCCGGCAACGTACGCGGCGTACAGCGGCAACCAGGCGACGCGTACGTCCGGATAGGCGGCCACGAGGACATTGCGCCAGGCACGGCTCGCGCAGATGGTCTTCGTCAGGTGACAGCCGATGGCGAGCGCGAGCGCGACGCGATCGACAGAGGCAAGGTAGTCCCAGAACGCCGAGACGGCATCGAGGACGGCTCTCACGCGATCACGCTACCTCCGAGTTGACGATCGATCGAGAGCGGCGTGATTATGTCCGGACGTGGATGACTACGAAGTACTCGCCGAGGAGTTGAGCAAACTCGGGGAAAAATGGCGCGATCTCGAGGAGCGCGTCGCCGACGTCGAGAGAGTAAACGCGAGGCTCGAGGAGGCCGCCCTGACGACGGCCCGTGGCCTGGGAGAGGTTTCGCGTCACTGGGACGCGGTGTATGACGCGATGCGCCGCGCCAACACGATCGACCACGAGATCTCGTCCGAGCGCGACAACGATGCAGCCAGGGCGCGTCGGAGCGAACAATCGGACTAGCTTCGCGCGACGCAACACGGCGCGCACGAATCGCAGCTACTGTGATTTCAGCGCATTGGTTGTCTTGAAGCGTCGAGGCTTCGCACGTTCCTCTTCGACTGTCGCACCGACCTGAGCGCAGCAGGGAGTTCGTTCGGACTCTCCTGTCCCGATAGGAACGAAGGAGCATCACATGTTCGCGACCATTCGCCGCTATGACGGTGTGGACCAGAATCGCACGACGGAGCTCACGAGCAAGGTCAACGAGACCCTCGTCCCGAAGCTCAGCAAGCTGCCCGGCTTCGCCGGCTACTACTTGATCGAGGCTGACGATGGCGTCTTCAGCTCGCTCGGTTTGTTCGAGACACCCGAGCAGGGCAAGGAGTCTTCGAACGTCGTAGCGACCTGGATCCGCGATGAGAGGCTCGAGACGTTGATCCCGAACGCACCGAAGATCACGAGTGGCAAGGTCGTTGCTCACAGCAACGGCGTCGCCGTCTCGTAGCTCGCTGCGATCCATTCGACGGAGGGCTCGGCTTGCCGGGCCCTCCTCGTTCGGGGCCGTGAGCCTCTGGGCTAGCGGTGCCGGCTGTACTGCAGCTCGAGGATCCCGTTGCTTGAGGTGGTGCTGGAGACCAGGTCGAGCCTGTAGGACTTGGGGACACCGTCGAACAGCCGGGTGCCCTCGCCCGCAACGTAGGGGAACACGCTCAGCTGGAGCTCGTCGATCAGGTCGAGCCGCATGAGCGACCGCCACAGGCTGACGCCGCCCCAGACCACGATGTGGCCGTCGCCGCCTCGCCTGAGCTTGGCGATCTCTTCTGTGGTGTCACCAGCGGCGATGGTGGTGTTGGCCCAGTCAGCCGTCTTCAGGGTCCGGGAGAAGACGACCTTGGGCGCGGCGTTCAGAATAGGGGCGAAGGGGTGGTCGGTGGCCGTCGTCATGGCCCGGGAGATGCCCTCGTAGGCGGTGCGGCCCATGATGTGCGTGTCCGCGGTCTGGAGAAATTCGAGCTGCGCCGGGTCTTCAGGCTCACGGTTCTCGGGCAGATCGAAGCAGAAGCTCCAATACTCGGTGCCCTCGTCGGCGAGAAGGCCGTCGAGCGAGTAGTTGAACACCGTCGCAATCAGCTTCCGCATGATCAGAGCTCCTTGGTCACGGGTCGTCTGGGGGCCGCGCCTGCTACGGGAACGCGGCTGTTACTGTCGCTCGTGCCACTGACTCCACTGCCGCGCGGAAGTCATCGGTGCCCAGCGTCGGAACCGTCCCCTGGCGCACCCTGGGCAGAGTCCGGTGGGGTTACGGGTCGCCGAGCCGTCTACCTTCGAGAGCAACATCTACGTGCAGCCGGAGGAGGCCGCTGAGAGAGGAGTCATGCGATGCCGCGGTACCTGATCTCGTTCCATGCCCACGCGATGGACCACATCCCCGACGAGGACATGCCCGCCGTGACCAAAGCCTCGCTCGCGGTGGTGCAGGAGGCCATCGACGCTGATGTGTGGGTCTTCGGCGGCGGACTGGAAAACCAGAAGGCGAGCATCGTGGCCACCGGCGGAACGGTCACCGACGGCCCGTACCCGCCGGCCATCGGCGGGCTCTGCGTCGTCGAAGTGCCCTCACGCGAGGAGGCGCTGGAGTCTGCCAAGATTGCCGTCGCCTGCCGGTGTGCTCAAGAGGTCCGAGAATTCATGCCCGACCCGACCGTAGGCAGCTAGACCACACCAGCCTGCCCGAGTGCGCGGGAATGTCTCTTGAGACGAAGCTAGGCTTCCCGGATGCAGACTTTCAACCTCAACAGTGACGAGTGGGACGCGACGAGGGACCGCGAGGGCTGGGGCGCCAAGGGCACGCTCGTCGGCCAACGCATAGGCGGTGAGCTAATCGGCGCGACCATGTCCGAGGTCGAGCCCGGCGACAAGCTCTGGCCGTACCACACGCATTACCTGAACGAGGAGTGGGTGATCGTGCTCCGCGGCGAGCCGACGTTGCGTACGCCCGAAGGCGAGCAGGTGTTGAAAGAGGGTGATGTTGTCTGCTTTCCACGCGGCAAGCAGGGGGCGCATCAGATCAGCAACCGAACGGACTCGCCTGTCCGAGTCCTCATGCTCTCCTCGATGATCCGCGGCGAGATCATCGAGTACCTCGACACCGGAAAGGTTCTTGCCAAGGACGTCGAGGACGAAGACGTCATGTTCGCAAGGCCCGGACCCACGGTCGAGTACTGGGAAGGCGAGGACTAGGCCGGGGCGACGCTCTCGAGTACCGACGAGCGGAACCTCCCTTTCGAGAGCGAGGTCGTTCGAGTGCGCCAGTGCGCGGGATTTGTCCCTCGAGCGAAGGCCGCATCCGCCGCGGTGCTGGCCGGCGGCTCGACCTTAGGACTCGGTCGAATCGAAGACGATCTCACCGCCAGACTCAGATGCCAGGGTGACAGCCGTGATCGCTGATCGTCCTGCACGGATGTCGATCGGCATATGGTGCGCTCCGAGCCAAGCGTCGATGTCGTGGGGATCGCCACTCACGCGTACTTCAGCGATGCGGACCTCGCCGGCGGGTTGGTCGGTGCGAGCGCGGCCGGGATGATCCGTTCCTGGTGCCCACTCGATGAAGAACGGCAGCGCCGGCTGCGCGGCAGCCTGTTCGACGCCCGCCAATCGCCAGTTCACGAGCTCTCCGCTCGATCCGGTTCGTGACCCTGCCTCGATCGTGAGGCCGAGCCGCGAAGCGATCTCGTCAAGATCGTCCGTCCGAACCGCCCAGCCGAGTGGGCTGAGCAGCTCGTTCTGCGAAGCAGCTATCCACCGCCCGAAGGAGCTGCGAGCCGCCACTGCAGGGTCGACGGCCGTGACCAGCTCGAGGTAGGCGTCACCGAGCGGCACGATGCGATTAGCCGTCCCCCAGCTCGGGTGCCGGCCACCTCCCTCGGCCCTCAACCCGTACTCATCTTCGATCGTTCGCGCTGCTG
>DASUCI010000005.1:0-9827 GCA_035762825.1 Gaiellaceae bacterium
GGCCTTCGCGGCCGCGTAGACGGCGTTCGCGTGCGTCGGCGACTGCGCCTGTCCGGCGGAGACGAGCGCGAAGCGGCCATGTCCGCTCGCCATGAGGTGCTGCGCGAACGCCTGCGTCGCATGCTGGACCGTTCGCACGAGGAGCGCGCTCAGGAAGTCCCAGTCCTCGAGCGGGGCCTCCTCGATCGGTGTGCCGCCGCGCCAGCCGCCGACGAGGTGGACGAGGCCATCGACGCGGCCGTCGTGTCGCGCCGCCAGATCCGACGCCCAGCCTCTCGCCGCATCGGCGTCGAGCAGGTCGACGACATCGGTCTCGATCGGCTGCTCGATCTCGGAGGCCAGCTCGTCGAGCCCTCTCTGGTCCCGTCCGCAAACGCACGGCACCGCGCCTGCGTCGGCAAGACACTGGACGACCGTGGGGCCGAGGTTGCCGGCGCCGCCCGCGACCGCGATGACCCGTCCGTCCAGCTCTCCGGCCACGTCGCCAACCTAGCAATGCCCGAGAGCCAGAGTCGCGTTCGTGCCGATCTCTCCCTCAGTCGGTGCAGGGGCGCTCGCCATCCAGGACACCAGCCGGAGGCGGCGGGATCGGATCGCCCACCGAGACGACAGGCGAGACGGTGTTCAGCGATCGAAGGGCCTCGAGCGCTCTCAGAGCTATCCCTGGGTCGGTTCCCTCGCCGCGATAGACCTTGATCTGTGTTCGCCGGGTCAGAAGGACGGGAGCCCCGTCCTGCGTTCCCACCGGCGCACCTCGGATCATGCGCCGTCGCTCCTGCGACGGTAGCGCCACCGCATCGAGGTGGAAGCAGAGCGGGAAGACCTGGACCTGCACCGGCGGCGCACAGCTCGGCTCGAATCCGCCGCTCGGCTCGCAGGTCCCGTAGACGAGCACTGCGGCGGTGCTCCAGTCTTCGGCGGTGACGCTGGTGAGGGGGCGTCCCTCGAACTCGTCTCCCAGCCAGTACACAGGGAAGCGGTCGAACTCCGCCGCGTTGTCGATGTCCGGCCCACGATCGAACGAGCAACCTCCTGCAAGAGCGACCAGAGTCGCACCGGCCAGCGCCCCGAGTGCCCTGCGCCTAATGGATACGACGCGTACGAGCGTGACGACGACACGAACAACCACGTCTCGCTCATACAGCGGACGTGCGAAGCTCAGGAGCAAACTTGACCTACTGAGCAGGCGATTAAGTCAAACAGGTCCAAACTGCTAGATTGGACCGAGTTCATGGCTCCATGCAGGAATAGGTCAAATGCCTAGGAGGCGTGGGCGCCCGAGCCGCGAGGAGGTTCTCCGCGCTCTCGATCGTGCGGTCGACGACCTGCGCGGCGTCGGGGGCCTGCCACTGCCGGTAGAGGCCGATGCGATCTGGGAGGGAATCTGGTACGAGGAGGCGCATCACTCGACGGCGATCGAGGGCAATACGCTCGTCCTCAAGGAGGTCGAGCGCCTGCTTCGCGAAGGGAAGGCCGTTGGCAGCAAGGAGCTCGCTGAGTATCTCGAGGTCGAGGGCTACGCGAAGGCGGCGCAGTGGGTGTACGCACAGGCGGTCGAGCAAGCCCCCGACTGGTCGGCCGGTGATCGAATCAACTTGACCGAGTTGCGCCAGATCCACCGCCTGGTTGTCGAGCCGGCGTGGCTGCACTCGCCGCCAGAAGGCCTGGATCGGCGCGAAAGCCCGGGCTCGTTCCGTCAGCACGACATCCGTCCGTTTGCCGGCGGGATGACACCGCCGCCGTTCCCCGACGTGCCCGCTCTCGTCACCGACTGGCTGGGCGAAGCCAGTCGAGGACCGGCCGACGGCCAGCATCCGATGCTGTTCGTGGCGGCCATCCACGCCCGGTTCGAGCAGATCCATCCCTTCCGCGACGGGAATGGGAGGGTCGGCCGCCTGGCGACGAACCTCCTGCTTGTCCGACACGGATATCCGCCGGCGGTCGTCTCCAAGCGCGATCGGACGCGCTACTTGAACGCGCTGAAAAGAGCGGACCGAGGCGACCCGGGACCGCTCGCCGAGATCTTTGCCCGGGCGGTCACCGACGGCATCTACCGCTTCCTGCTTCCCGGCCTGGCGGGACCGAATCGGCTCGTCCCGCTTCGGTCGCTGGCGGACTCGGCACTCTCGGGCAACGCGCTCGCTGTCGCGGCCAAGCGCGGACGGCTGCGCGCCGTTCGTCGGACGGATCAGTGGTACTCGACGAGGCAGTGGGTCCAGGACTACAAAGACAGCCGCTACAAGCGTGCTTGAATTTCGACCCATTCGAGCAGCGCGAAGGTCGAACAGGTCAACTTCGCGACTCTCGAGTTGCGCGAAGGGAGCGCCGATCAGCCCCGCAGGACTTGCGTTACCTCGCGCGAAGGGAGTCGGGCATGGGCTGGCGGCGAGACGAGACGTGGTTCGACGCCGAGCTAGACTGGCTCCTCGAGCCCTCCGCTGAAGGCGCCGCGTCACTCGAGATACACGCACCGTCGTTCTGGAAGCTCACCGCGGAGGCGCTCGAGTCCAAGATCCCGGACGGCCTCGCGGAGTCCCGCCGGCGCCGAGCCGACCGTCGCCGCCGGCGCTCGGCGCGAAGGACACGCGCGGCCGCGCTCATGGTCGGTCCGGCGATGGCGCTGACGCTCGCCGGCCCGCGACCCAGTGGAGCGGCGCGACCGACGGAGGTGCTCCGGGAAGATCCGCCGAGCCAGACGTTCCGCGTGCGGCCCAACGGGCTGGAGCCCTCCATCGAGGCTCGCCGTGAACGCGCGGAGACCACGGACGAAGCCTTTCCGACGATTCGCTGGGCCCGCGCCGACCCGGACGGCCTGCCCTATGCGGGCCGACTCTCGTCCGGCACGACGCTGCCCGTCGAGGGGCCGGACTGGGTGACGTGGAATCCGGTGGCGGACGAGGTGCCGAACCGGTCGCACCGGCTCTACGGTCACGAACGTACGATCCGCGCTGTCCTGGCGGTGTCTGCCGCGTACGGTGCGGCCAACCCGGACGCACCCCGCATCGTCGTCGGGGACATCAGCTTCCGGCACGGCGGCCCGATGGAGCTCCACCGCTCGCACCAGAACGGGCTCGACGTGGACGTCTACTACCCGCGGCGAGACGGTGTCGAGCGTGCGCCGGTGGCGAGACGACAGATCGATCGCGTGCTGACTCAGGATCTCCTCGATCGCTTCCTGGCGGCAGGCGCGGACGTGATCTTCGTCGGGTATTCGCTCGGCCTCCTCGGGCCGAACGATCGAGTGGTTCCGTATCCGAACCACGAGGACCACATGCACGTCCGCTTCAAGCTGCCGTCGGCCTGAGGAGGGCCTTTCGCTCACCTCGACGGTCTCTGCGGGTGCGCGTGCCCGACCGCGAGCTCGTGCTCACATTCTGCGATCGACCCTGAAGAGGCCCGCGATCCAGTCGCGCAGGAAGGCCCAGAACCCTTCTCCGTCCTTCCGGGCTCGGTGTGGGCCACCGGCGATGAACCCCGTGTGCTTCTCGTCAGCCATGACTCGATCGTAGTCGTCTGTCGGCCGACAGATGCCCTTTGCAATCATCATCGAGCTGGCGGAGCAGGGCTGATGAACTCATTGGTAGAGGGGCGGAGGCTGCTCCCGTGACCCGAAGGAGATCGAGATGGGAAAGCTGATCGCGACGACGCAGGCCACCGTCGACGGAGTCATCGACCCGGTCGGCGAGTGGGTGCAGCCGGACGGAGACCATGGCGACTACTCGTTCGAGCGGCAGTCGAGATCCGGCGGGCTGGTGCTGGGCCGCAAGACCTACGAGGGGCTGGCGGGGTACTGGCCGAGCCAGTCGGGCAAGTGGGCGGACCTGGTCAACCCGATGCCGAAGTACATCGGGTCCAACACCCTGTCCGGCGATCTCGAGTGGAACGCGACCCTGCTCGAGGGGGATCTGGAGGACTCGATTCCGAGGTTGAAGGACGAGGTCGACGGTGCCCTGTTCATGCACGGGAGTGGCGAGTTCGCGTACGCGCTCGCCGAGAAGGGCCTGATCGACGAGTACGAGGTCTACTTGAACCCGCTCGTCTGGGGCGTTGGAAACGTCCACGTGCTCGGCGACAGGGGAACCGTCCGCATGGAGCTCGAGGATGTGAAGCGGTTCGACTCCGGAGTGGTCCTCCTCACGTACACCCCGGCGGCTTGACGGCGAGTGCCGGCACGACTCGAACATTCGCCCGCGGTTGAGGTTCTGGCCTAGCTCCTGCATCACGCCTGACGAACCTCACACGCAACGTAAGGGTACCCTTACAGATCGGCTACCGTAGGTTGGTGGCTGTCGTGAGCGCACCACCAGGGGCCGAGCAGACGCGGCGCGCCTTCTGCGCCGCCGTTTCGAACGCGGCCGAGGAGCGGCTCGCAGCGACCGCGAGCCGAATCGACCACTGGATCCTGATCGAGTACCGCGGCGCCTGGACGCGGGACGTTCTCGGCGGGAGCCTGCTCTCGCCAGAGTTGAAGGCGCACCTGCGAGGACAGCTCGCCGCCCTCGAGCACGCACGCCTGCTGTTCGTCAAGAAACCCGAGCGCAGCTCGCAGACCGGGCGGCGCGTGTTCTTCGGTAGCTCGAGACCTGGCGAGGAGCGGTTCTTCGAGCTCGAGGTCGAGCACCAGGACGACGTGCGCGGACTCGACTTCGCGGCGGCTCTCGCATCCGACGGCGCTCCAGCGACGTCGGTCGAGGGGCCTTTGCTCATCGTCTGCACGCACGGCAAGCGTGACCGGTGCTGTGCGAAGCACGGACGCCCGCTCTACGATGCGCTGCGACACGAGACCGAGACGGGCCGTGTGTGGCAGTCGACGCACGGGGGGGGCGACCGCTTCGCGGGCAACGTCGTCGCGCTCCCGCATGGCCTGTACTTCGGACGGGTCGGCCCGGGCGATGCAGGCGAGCTGCTCGCGATCTATGCCGCCGGGCGCATCGACCTCGACCGCTACCGCGGGCGCAGCGCCTACTCGTTCCCGGTGCAGGCGGCCGAGCAGGCGATCCGGGAGTCGGAAGGGCTCCTCGGCATCGGCGATCTCACCTTCCTCGGTTCGAGCTCGCTGGGAGACGAGGCGTGGCGTGTCCTCTTCCAGGCTCCGGACGCGGTGGTCCACGAGCTCGACGTCGTCGCGACGATTGCGGACGAGCCCGTGTACCTCACGTGCGATTCAGCCGAGCCGAAGCGAGCCCGTCGCCATAGCGTGACGGCGCACCGCGTGCTCAGCCGGTAATCCGCAGGAAGCCTTCGCGCACGAGCCGGCGGACAAGGACGAGCCGCCCCTCGACGTCGAGGTCGCCGTACAGGTCGGCGATGCCGAACGGCCCGTCGCTCTCGAAGCACGCCTGGAGCTCGAGTGCTGCGTGCGCGGGGACGCGAAGCTCCTTCCCCTGGAAGAGGAGAGCGAGGCCGCCGGACCATTCCTCGAGGTCGGCTATCACCGTCTCCCGCCGTTCCATCCGCGTCCGGGTATCCAGCCGCTCGAGAGCGCTCAGCTGCGAGAGTCCATCGTCGAGGATGGGCCGGCGCGAGTCAACGAACCGTCGCCGACGACGTTGCTCCACTCGGAGCGGCTCCAGCTGCTCGGCCAGGAGGTCGACCAGCCCGTCGATCTCGCCGTTTCCTACACCGCGCCTAAACGCGAGCTCCTCCTCGCACGCCTCGAGTGCGTCCTTCACCGCGTCGAGCCACGTGTGTGCCGCGATACCGATCGTCAGGTGGAGCGAATCGGTCGTCGACGTCTCGGCCTGGTGCAACCACCCGCGCGGGAGGTAGAGCGTGTCGCCAGCCCGGAGCACGAGGTCGTCGGTCGGCTGGGCGTGCGCGCCGAGCGCCGGCGAATAGCGCTGGTGCTTGAGAGGTAGCTCGAGCAGCGGCTCGTACAGGAGCCACCGCTTCTCGCCCGCAACCTGCAGAACGAGGACGTCGTGGGTGTCGTGATGCACCGCGAAGCCCTGCGACCCGCGCGGGGTGTAGTAGGCGTTCGCCTGGACTCCGTAGCCGAGCGCCTCTTCGAGCAGGCGACAGAAGACGGCGAGCGGGTGCCAGTTGACGTGGAGCGCCTGGAGGACGATCGTCGCCCCGGCCTCCCACTCGGTCATGATGCGGGGAACGTCGGCGATCTTCGTGAACGGTGGGCGCCACGAGAGGTCGCTCGTGTACTCGCCGACAGCCAGCTGCCGGCCTTCACGCACGAGCCTCAAGGCCGGATACCGGATCGCCGTCGAGCAGACGAGCCGCTCGACGTCGCCTTCGGAGAGCAGGTCGTCGAAGCGGCCCGGCTCGTTGCGCGCGACGACGAGCGGACGCCGCTCCCGGTACTCGGCGGAGAAGGTGGCGGCGTCGAACGGGTCCAGGCAGCGCGCGAGCGCCGCCTCGGCGGCTCTACGCGGCGTCCGTGCTGTCCGTGTCGTCTGCGTCCGCGTCTGTGTCGTCTGCGTCAGCGTCTGTGTCGTCCGCGTCAGCGTCGGTCGAGTCGGAGTCGTCACCGTCGGCGTCCGCCGTCGGCTCGAGCCGCCCGGCGTCGGTCGCGAGGGTCACGATCTCGTCGTCACGCAAGGTGGTCATCGTTTCCTCCTCGTCCGGAAGTACGGAGGCAACGCTACCTGCACGCTGGACGAAGCGCGCCGCGCCACGACGGCGTCAGGCCGTGTTCGACGCCGCGTCGCAGGGCTCGTAGTGCCCCCGGCATGAATCGAACATGCGCACGCGGTTTAGGAAACCGCTGCTCTATCCACTGAGCTACGGGGGCGTCGGCGGCTAGCGTAGCGCCGCACACAGGCGCCCAACTCCACCGCGAGGCGCTCCCCGAGAACACTAGACTCGCGATCCGTGAGGCGGAACTGGTTCATAGCCGCGGTCGTGATCGGCGTGCTCGCGATCGTCGTGGCCGCCCTCGTGATGCGCCTCACCGAGGACGATCCGGAGACCACGGCCGAGTGGGCCGACTCTGTGTGCATCAGCCTCTCCGACTGGCGGTCGTCGATCGCCGCGCTCGCCGATCCGGGCGGCGAGCCGCTGACGGCGGAAACGCTCCGGGATCGCCTCGACCAGGCCGATGATGCGACTTCGGACCTCGTCGACGAGCTGCGCGATCTCGGACCGCCGGACCTCGAAGCAGGCGACGAGGTCGAGCGGGCGCTCGACTCCGCCGCCGCGGGCTTGGCGGCCAGCTACGCGGACGTCCAGTCCGCCGCGGAGGACGCGGCCGACGCCGACGACCAGGCGGAGCTCCTCACAGCGCTCGCGGAGCTCGCCGACGAGTTCGCCGCGCTCGGCGGCCAGGCCCGAGACATCGTGGCAACGCTTCAGTCTGCTTCGCTCTTCGGCGATGCGTCGGCCGAGCTGGAGCAGGCGTTCGCCGTGTCCGACTCCTGCCAGGCGCTCCAGGCCGACAGTTAAGAAGCCGCGTACTCGGCGCCGGCCCTCTTGCGGGGGGCCGGCAGGCGACGGATACCATCCTGCGCGTGGGACCGTTCATCCTCGCGTTCATCGTCCCGATGGTGCTCGGCTTCTGGGCGCAGCACCGCGTGAAGTCGACGTTCGCCAAGAACCTCGAGGTGCGCATCGCCAACGGGATGACGGGAGCGCAGATCGCTCGCCGGATCCTCGACGCGAACGGCCTCAACGAGGTGCCCGTGGAGGAGACACCGGGGACGCTCTCCGATCACTACGACCCGCGTAGCCGGTCGGTCCACCTGTCCACGCCGGTGTTCCACGAGGTGTCCGTGGCCTCGACGGCCGTCGGGGCGCACGAGGTCGGTCATGCGATTCAGCACGCGCAGGCGTACTCGTTCTTCCGCTTCCGCAGCGCGATGTTCCCGGCGGTGCAGTTCGCCTCGAACATCTGGGTGCTCTTCCTGCTCGGCGGCATCTTCCTCGGCATCCTCGGCTTCATCTGGATCGCGGTCGCGCTCTACTCGGTTGCAGTCCTCTTCCAGTTCGTGACGCTGCCGGTCGAGTTCGACGCCTCGCGACGGGCGAAGCAGCAGTTGAAGGATCTCGGCCTGGTCGCCTCCAACGAGGCCGCTGGCGTGAACGCGACGCTCAAGGCCGCAGCCTGGACGTATGTCGCGGCCGCACTCGCCGCGGTCGCCGTCCTCCTCTACTACCTCTCGCTGCTCAGTAACCGGTAGCTACCGCTCGCGCGGCGTCCAGCCGAAGCGCCTGAGCGCGACGACGAGGCCGGCGAGTCCCCACGCGACGACGATCGCAAGCGCCTTCGGGTCGGCGAACAAGGAGTCGCCGCCCAGGTAGACGCCGTAGACGATGTCGAGGAAGTAGGTGAGCGGGAGCACGTCCGCGATCGCCTGCAACACCGCCGGGAAGTCGGCGGTCGGGCCGAACGAGCCCGAGAGGAACGCCATCGGCAGGATCACGACGTTCACGACGGCCGACACGCCCTCCGCCGAGCGGATGAGCGACGCCGCGCCGAATCCGAGACCTGCGAACGACGCGACACCGAGCACGATCGCGCCCACGAAGCCCAACCAGTTGCGCGGCATGCTCGCGCCGAAGCCCAGCCCGCCGAGCGCGAGCAGCGCGACGGACTGCAGTGCGAACGTCGTCAGCGTCGAGAGCAACACCGCGAGGAGGTAGACAGGTGGGGGCAACGGCGTGGCGCGCAGCCGCTTCAGCACACCGGCCTCGCGGCGGATGACCAGGGTGATCGCAAGCCCGCCGAAGGCCGTCGTCGCGGCGCCGTAGCCGAAGAGACCGACCAGGAGCACGTCCTCGGCGGGGATGCCGTCGATCTCGTCCCCGTACACCGAGCCGAGCAGTGCATACAGCAGGAGCGGGAAGACGAAGATGAACACGGCGGCCTCGCGGCTCCGCCAGAAGGTCATCTGCTCGAACCGCAGCTGGTGGACGAGCATCGTCATTCGAGCGTCTCCGGCTCTTCCCCGACGAGCTCGAGGTAGACGTCCTCGAGGGTCGGCCGTCGGACCTCGAGGTGCTCCAGCTCGTGGCCGGCGGCGAGCGCAGCCGTCGTCAGCTCGCTCAGCGTGCGCGTGGGCTCGGTCGTCTCGACGACGACGGCCTCTCCGTCCCGGCGGTAGCGGATCTCGGTGACTCCTGAGTCGCCGATGAGCTCGGACGGCGTTCCCTCCCGCACGATCTCGCCGTCGCGCAGCACCGCCACGCGATCGGCGAGCTGTTGGGCCTCGTCGAGGTAGTGCGTGGTCAGGAGGATCGTCGTGCCGAGCGAGCGGAGCGCACGGATCATGTTCCACGCGGCCCGTCGCGCCGCCGGGTCGAAGCCGGTCGTCGGCTCGTCGAGGAACACGAGCTCGGGGTTGCCGACGAGCGCGACGCCGAGGTCGAGCCGCCGCTTCTGGCCGCCCGAGAGCGACTTCACCCGTGCGTCGCGCTTCTCGGTCAGGCCGACGAGCGCGATGACCTCGTCGACGTCGCGCGGGCTCGCGTAGTAGCCGGCGAAGAGCCGGTGCGTCTCGCGCACCGTCAGGAGCGGGCTCGGCTCGGACTGCTGGAGCACGACGCCGATGCGCTCGCGGAGGGCCTTCGGACTGGTCCCCGGGTCGTGCCCGAGAACCGACGCGGTCCCTCCGTCGCGGGGGCGATAGCCCTCGAGGATCTCGACCGTGGTCGTCTTGCCGGCTCCGTTCGGGCCGAGCAGGCCGAACACCTCGCCGACTGCGACCTCGAAGCTCACCCCGCGCAGGGCGTCGGTTCTCCCGTAGGACTTGCGGAGGTCGGAGACGACGATCGCCGGTGCCACGGCCCGAGACGATATTCGGCGCCGTGTCGCTGGGTAGGGTGGCCGTCGTGCCGACGCTGCGCTACGTGGTCGTCGACGTGTTCACGGACGGAGC
>DASUCI010000006.1:0-8646 GCA_035762825.1 Gaiellaceae bacterium
CAGGAGGAGGCCGCCGAGGCTCCGCCGCGCGCGATCCTCGTCATCTCGGACGGCCTGCGGGATGGCGGCCAGGTCGAGCCGGGCGCCGCCGCACAGCAGGCGAAGCGGCAGGGCGTGCCCGTCCACACGGTTCTCGTCGGCACGCCGGAAGGGGTCGTCGAGGAGCAGCTGACCGGTGGCTTCCGCAGGATCACGCGCGTGCCCACGAACCCCGAGACGCTCGAGCAGGTCGCAGCGGCATCCGGAGGGACCTTCTTCCAGGCGCCCGACGCCGCGGCGCTGAGCGAGGTGTACGAGGAGCTCGGCTCGAGGCTCGGCACCCGCGAGCAGGATCGCGAGATCACCGATGTGTTCGCGGCGATCGCAATCGCGCTGCTCCTGGTCGCGGCAACGACCTCGGTGTTCCTGTTCAGGAGGGTGCCGTGAACGCGGTGCGTGCGGTCTGTGTGGCTGTCGTGGCCGGAGCCGCGCTCGCCGTCGCCGCTCCGGTGGGCGCCGCCAACGAGTGCGACGGGCTGATGGTCTGCATCCCCGTTGCAGGCCCGTGGGTCGTCGTGCCTGCCTCGACGGGTGTGCCACGCGATCAAGTCGAGTACCAGCTGACCTGCCCGCGTGGCTACATCGTCGGCGGCACCGACGCGCGACTCAGCAACCGTGCGATCGACGTCGGCTTCGTCGGAACGACCGGGAGCCCCGTGAACCCGGGAATCACGACGTCGCGCTCGGCGGTCTTCCTGGGGACGTACGTCGGCCGCTCCGGGAGCGCAGCCCCGACCTTCAAGCCGTTCATCGGCTGTATGCCGCAGGCGGGAGGAGGGTCGCGCGTTCCTACCTCGGTCTCGCAGATCCGGCCCGGCCGACCGGTCACGCGGCGCGCGCGCACCGTGCGCGTCCGGCCCGGAACGACGACGATCACGCAGCGCTGCAGCGCGGGCGAGCGCCTCGTCGGCGGAACGTATGCATTCGGGTTCGAGACGCGCACGCCGCCGAGCGCCAGCCTCGTCGGGAGCGTCTCGGGCTCACAGCGGATCTCCGGTGGGAGCGTTGCCGTCCGCGTGAGCGGCGATGCCGAGCTCGCCGGCGTTCGCGCGGTCGTCCAGGTCCAGGCGCTTTGTGCGAGGGCGTCGTGAGCTTCCAGTCGCCCTGGCTGCTGCTCGGCCTGCTCGTCATCGCGGCGTTCGTCGGCCTGTGGCTCTGGGCCGAGCGGCGTCGAGCACGGTACGCCGTGCGATACACGAACCTCGACGTCCTCGCGACGGTTGTCTCCGGCCGCTCCTGGCCTCGCTTCGTGCCGGCGGCGATCCTCGTGCTCGGTCTCAGCACGCTCGTCGTGGGTCTCGCGCGACCGCACGTCGAGCGCACGCTCCTCCGCGAGAAGGCCACCGTTGTCCTCGTCGTCGACACGTCGCGCTCCATGCAGGCGAAGGACGTCGAGCCGACACGGCTCGGCGCGGCACAGGAGGCGCTCCACAACTTCATCGACCAGGCGCCCGACGACCTCCGCATCGGCCTCGTCGTGTTCGCCGGAGAAGCGCAGGTGGCGACGCCTCCGACCGACGACCACGAGCTCGTCGAGTCGGCGATCAACGACATCGACGAGTTCCTCGTGTTCGGTGGAACTGCGATCGGCGACGCATTGCAGACCGCGGTGCTCCTCGGGCGCCAGGTGACCGACCTCGTTTCCGAGGAGGGCTCGACCGCGGCGCCCGCTTCGCCGGATTCGTTCCGCTCGTTGGCGCAGGCGACCGAGCCGGAAGGCGAGGAGAGCGAGGAGCAGAAGAGCCCGGTGTCGATCCTTTTCCTCTCCGACGGCGCCCAGACCCGCGGGCTGCTCCAGCCGCTCGAAGGTGCTCAGCTCGCGAAGGAGGCGAACTTCCCCGTCTACACGATCGCGCTCGGGACTCCCGAGGGCGTGATCGAGCGCGGCCCGTTCGGCGGGTTCGGCCAGGACTCCGACGAGCTCATCCCGGTCCCGCCCGACCCGGTGACACTGCGCGCGATCGCCGAGACCACGGGAGGCGAGTTCTCCGAGGCGCGCGACGCGGAAGCTCTCGAGAAGGCGTACGCGAACCTCGGCTCGCGGCTGGGCCGCGAGCCGGGTGAGAGCGAGATCACCTGGCTCTTCCTCGCGATCGGTGGCGTGCTGCTGCTGGTCGCGGCAGGCGTCGCGGCGGTCGTCTCGCCCCGTTTCGCCTAGCGCCTACCCGGCGATCAGCGTGAAGGCCATGTCCGCGCGGTCGTCGCGGCCGGCGGGGTGCATCGTGACGATGAACGATCCTCCGGAGCCGTTCCTGACGGTGGCGTAGGCGTCGTCGGACACGGCGCTCCCGACCGCGGTCGCGCCGGAGATACCGACGAAGCGCACCTCGAAGACGCCCGCCTCGACGCGTCGGGCCTGGACGGCCTTGCCGGTGCAGTTGAACTTGCGCGAGAAGAGGGCGTTCGCACTCGTGAACTTGTCGGGGAAGTTCGCGATGCCCTGGCTCGCGATGCCCGTGACGGCGGCGATCCCGCGGATCGCGCCGTTCGTGCAGCGCTGCTGCGCGACGCTCGGGGCCTGGATGCGCTCGCCCACCGCGAAGGCCGACCCGCCGAGAGCGAAGAAGAGGGCGACGAGGGCGATCGCGGTTCCGGGCGTGAACGAGAGACGGTTCCGGCTCATTGCGGCTCCTTCGTTATGGACGACTCGTGAAGTTCGCACGGTAGGTTCTCCGCGATGTCGGACGGCATCGCGACGCGCCGGCGAAGCCTGACCAAGGGCCACAAGCGGATGCTCGGCGCGGCGGGATCGCTCGTCGTCGTCGTGGTGGTGTTCGTCTTCGTCCTCCCGCAGTTCGCGAACTACCGCGATGTTCTCGACGTCGTGCGCACGCTCGGCTGGCGCGACTGGCTCGTGCTCGCCGCGGCCGTCGTGCTCAACCTCGCGACGTTCCCGCCCCCGTGGATGGCGGCGCTCCCGGGCCTCGGGTTTCGCGAGGCGATGGCCATGACGCAGGCGTCGACCGCGCTCTCGATCGTCTCGCCCGCAGGGGCTGCAGTCGGGATGGCGGCGTCGTACTCGATGCTCAGGTCGTGGAAGTTCGGTCCCGCCGAGGTCGGCCTCGCGGTTGCGGTCGCAGGCATCTGGAACCAGCTGGTGAACCTCGCCTTCCCGGTCGTGGCGCTCGCTCTCCTGACGTCGCAGAACGAAGATCATCCAGCGCTGCGCACGGCTGCCCTGGTCGGCGTCGTGGCGCTCGTGATCTCGGTGACCTCCTTCGCGCTCATCCTCTCGCGCGCCGAGTGGGCGAGCCGGATCGGCGACCTCACGGCGGGGCTCGCCAATCGTGCGCTGCGCGTGGTGCGCAGAGGGCCGGTGGAGTGGGGCGGAGGGTCGTTCAGGGGCTTCCGCACGCGCGCGCTCGGACTGCTGCGCCGCCGCTGGCACGTCATCACGATCGCAACGCTCGCGGGCCATCTCACCGTCTTCGTGCTTCTGTTGGTCTGCCTCCGCGTGACGGGTGTCACGGACTCGGAGGTCACCGTGATCGAGGCGTTCGCCGCCTGGGCGCTCGTGCGGATCCTGGGTGCTCTTCCCCTGACGCCCGGGGGAGTCGGGATCGTCGAGGTCGGCCTCACCGGAGCCCTCGTCGCGTTCGGCGCTCCGAACGCGGAGGCTGTCGCGGCGACGCTTCTTTACCGCGCCCTTACAGTTTTTCCGACTCTGGCGCTGGGTTTGCTGGCTGCAGCCACGTGGCGCACACACCAACCGGGGGACACGATAGGCTCACCGAGTGATCCCTGACGAGGGGCAGGATCACTGACTTGGGTGACGGCAGCTCACCCGGTCAGGGGAAGGATCCAGTTGAAGGCTGGTGCACGGTGCGACCCGTGACGATTGCGTCTGCGGCAGCACCGTCTCGCCTCCTCGCGCCCGCGCTCGTGGCGGCGTCGATCCTCGCATTCCTCCTTGCGGGCCGGGCCGACGGCGCGGAGCGCGCCTCGAGCACGTACCTCGCTCCGGCCGGTACCTGCGCCGCGGCCGACGATGCTTCCGCGCCGGCCGCCTCGCAGACGCGCGCCGTCGCATGCCTCGTGAACTGGGCCCGCCGACAGGAGGGTCGCGCCGGCCTCCTCCGGCGCTCGGCTCTGCGGCGAGCGGCCGAGCTCAAGGGTCAGAGCGTCGCCTCATGCGGCCAGTTCTCTCACACCCCGTGTGGGGCTCCGGTCACCTCGGGCGTCAACGCCTCCGGCTATCGCTACGCGACCTTCGGCGAGAACCTGTTCGCGGGGACCGGGAGCGTCACGCCACGGCAGGTCGTGACCGCGTGGCTCAACTCACCCCCGCACCGCGCGAATATGTTGAGCGGCCGCTTCCGGCACCTGGGAGCCGCCCCGGTGCAGGCGAGCGGCCTGCTCGGTGGCGCCGACGCCGTCGTCTGGACGGCCACGTTCGCCTCTCCGCGCTAGTTAGGCAGGACTCCGAGATCCGGCCGGGAAGGTTCGGCCATGCGAGAGGAAAGTCATCTCGACGAGATGCGCACGGCCATTCGCGGCGACTTCGAGCGCCTGGCGGAGAGACGTGGGGAACAGGACCTGATGCGCGTCGCCGACGAGGTGTCCCCCGAGGCGAGCATCGAGATGCACGAGCCGGAGACGGCCCCCGACGCCCCCGAAGCCGAGCCCGAGGCACAGCCCGAGTCCGACGCACAGCCCGAGTCTGAGGCACAGCCAGAGCCCGCGCAGCGCTCGTGGCTCGCACGCCTGTTCTCGCCGCCCTGACCTGCTGCCGGCAGGTTCACTACGGAGTGTGGAGAAGGCGGAGCGCGACCTGATCCTGCGCCAGGGCGTCGTCCTGCCCGAGACGCCGCGCCAGCGTCGCGAGCGCGCCGCGCTCGAGGACGATCTGCAGACGATCGCACTGACGGGCAAGCCGCTCCCCGTGCGGGCGCGGCACTTTCGCCCGACGGCGGAGGCATATCTCGTCGCAACCCGAGGGCCGCTGCCGTACATGCTGCGGCTGCGAGAGATCGAGCAGCGTACGGAGGCGCACGAGTCGACGCTCCGCGCGGCGTGGCACGCACTCGCCGAGGACTGCGCCACCGAGCCCGCCCGCTTCCGGAGCGAGTGGCTCGCACGGGCGGAGAGGGAGAACTTCGACGAGGTGAACGACCTGATCGACAGTCACAACCGCTGGTACCCGGTCGAGTCTCGACTCCCGATGGATCCGCGGAGGGGCGACCATGCCCTCGTCAACGGCCGCGACTACCGCCTGGTGCCGCTCGCTGCGGAGTGGGTGCTCGAGCGGTTCCCGGCCGAGCTCAACTCGGCAGTGGCCGGCGCGCCCTGACCAACGCGTCGATCGCGTCGCGCTCCTCGCCGGCGACGTCCCGTAGGACGCGCTCCGCCTTCTCGATCTCGAGACCCGGCAGCTCCGAGGCGATCTCGTCCGGGGTGCAGAGAAGGCCGGGGTCGCTCGGCCCGCCGACGCCGTCGGTCAGATTCGTGAGGTCGTGGCCCACGAAGACGAACGTCCCACCTGGAGCGACTGCCGCTGCTGCGCGCCCGAGCACGCCGCGGCGCTCGTGCGCGGGGATGTGGAGGTAGAGAACGAGCACGAGGTCGAATGCGGAGACCTCCGGCTCGTACGACACGAGGTCCGCGCACACGAGCTCGACCTGGACGCCGTCGCGCTCCGCTCGCGCACGTCCCTTCGAGATCGCGACCTCCGAGTAGTCGACGCCCAGGACGCTCCAGCCGAGGCTCGCGAGCCAGATCGCGTTCTGACCCTCGCCGCATGCGAGGTCGAGCGCACGCCCGGGCGTGAGCCCGGCGACCTCCGCCACGAGGAAGCGATTCGGCTTGACCGCCCAGAGGTTCTCGACCGCGGCGTACCGCCTGTCCCAGTCCTCACGCCGCACGGGTTCGCATCCTTCCCGTGACCCGGTAGGTCGCGCCGAGCGTGAGCGCGCACAGGCCGGCCGCGACTGCATACGGCGCGGCGTCGCCGGCCGAGTCGGCAAGCGCTCCACCGGCGGTCGGGCCGACGAGCTCGCCGAACGCCCACGCGGTGTTCATGACGCCGAAGGCGATGCCCTGTGCAAGGCCCGCGGTCTCGGCTCGGTGTGACGTCAGTGACATCCCGGGCGTGTACAGGCTTCCGAAGCTGATCGACGCGGCGCAGACGAGGAGCGCGATCACGGCGGCTTCGGAGCTCGCGGCGAGCGCCAGCGCGACGACGGTCGCCGCGGCGAGCGCTGCGCGGATCGGCATGAGACGCCCCGCGCGATCGGTGAAGCGCCCGAGGAGCGGGTTCAGCACGACCTCCAGGAGGCCCGCCCCGAAGAAGACGCCTGCGATCGCGAACGTGCCCCAGCCGGCGTCGTCGAGCGCGAGCGGGGTCAGGACGATGAGCAGCCCGAAGAGCATCGCCGGCAGCATGTTCAGCCAGAGCCCGCCGACGAAGCGCTGGTCACGAAGGGCGCGGCCGAGCCCGGCGAGGGAGGTCGACTCGCGCCGCGCAGCGGAGGCCCTCGTCGCGAGCCCGGCGAACGCGAGTGTGAGGACGCCGACGACGGTGAAGGCGAGTTCGATGGAGACGAGGTCTGCGAGGCCGCCGAAGACCGGACCGAGGATCGCTCCGAAGATCGCGGCGCCGAACGCCGTTCCGATGACCTCGCCGCGACGCTCGCGCGGCGCCGTGACGGAGAGCCATGCGAGCGCGCCGGCCCACGTCGCAGTACTGGCGAGGCCCTGGACGAAGCGGGCGCCGCCGAGCGCGAGCGCGCTGTCCGCGAGGGCGAACGCGAAGCTCGACACGGAGAGCAGCACGAGCCCGGCGACAACGGCCCGCTTCGGCCCGAACCGCGCCGCGGCCAGCCCGCCGGGGATCCCGCCGAACAGCGCGCCGGCGCCGTAGGCACCGACCAGGAGTCCCGCTCCCGCCTTCGACAGGTCGAATCTCTCGGCGTACGCGGGGACGAGAGGTGTCAGCGCGCTGAAGAGCAGCGCGTCGACGAAGATGATCGAGCTGACGAGGAGGAGCAGGCGCCGCACGCGACCGAGGATATGCACCCAAAGAAAATGCACCGAGCCGGTGGCGCCCTCGTCCGGCTTTCCGACTGACCACCGCCGAAGCGACAACCACTCGGAGAGCCATCAACCTTGGACACTCCGTACTCGGTGCATCGGGGACTCTATGGACCGGACGGCAACCGGTCAAGCACCACTCCGACGAATTTCGGTGCAATTTGCGCGGACCGCGTTCTTTACAGGGTCTGACCCTGTAAGGGTGACGAATCAGTGCCGATTCGCCCACAGGCGGCGGACGGGTCCACACGAAAATGCACCGAGCCGGTGGCGCCTTCGTCCGGCTTCCCGACTGACCGCCGCCGAAGCGACTGCCGATCGGGGAGCCATCAACCTCGGACGCTCCGTACTCGGTGCATCGCGCACTCTAGGGGTGACCTCCGGGCGCGTCAAGGCGTCGAGACGGGCGCTTGTCGCAAATTGCGATGTTTTCGTTTCACAACAGCCACGCTGCGGCTCGCCGTCTGTGCTCTAGCCGCTTCGGGAGAAGAAAAACGGCCGGACCCGAAGGTCCGGCCGCAAGAATTCGCCGAGCCGGGAACGCTTTCGTCCACCTTCCCGACGAACCTTCCGCTTCCGCGTAGTGCTCCTCGGGGGGCTTCGTCCTACCGGCGCCCCGTGCTCGGCGCAGGCAGAAACCTATGGCTACGGACCTGTCCGGTCAAGGGGGTCCGGCGCACAAACTTCTCGCAAATTGCGACCCGTCGGCGGTTTAGGGTCCGGACATGCGGGAGAGCGCGAGGGCGGTCGTGGTCGGGGGTGGCGTCGGCGGGTGCGCGATCGTCTACTGGCTCACGCGGCTCGGCTGGGACGACGTCGTCCTCGTCGAGCGGGCCGAGCTGACGAGCGGCTCGACCTTCCACTCCGCCGGTCTCGTCGGCCAGCTCCGCAGCACACTCGCCCTGACGAAGATGATGATGGCCAGCGTCGACCTCTACCGCTCGCTGCAAGGCGAGGTCGGGCTCGAGACCGGCTGGAACGAGGTCGGCTCGCTGCGGCTCGCGTCGTCGCCGGAGCGGATGGAGGAGATCTCCCGTCAGGCCGGCTGGGCGAAGACGTTCGGCCTGCCGCTCGAGTTGATCTCGGCCACCGAGGCGCAGGAGCGCTTCCCGCCGATGACGACGGACGGCGTGCTCGGCGCCGCGTACCTCCCCACCGACGGCTACGTCGATCCGAGCCAGCTCACGTTCGCGCTCGCCGAGGGTGCTCGCCGGCGTGGCGCGGAGATCGTGACAGGCACGCGCGTGACCGGCGTCTCCGTCGAGCGCGGGCGTGTCACCGGGGTCGAGACCGACCGCGGCTCCATCGAGACGGAGGTCGTGGTCGATGCCGGCGGGATGTATGCACGCGAGATCGGTGCGCTGGCCGGCGTGAACGTCCCGATCGTGCCGATGGCGCACGAGTACCTCATCGCGAAGCCGTCGGGCCTCACGCTCGACATGCCGACGATGCGCGACCCGTCGCTCCTCGTCTACTTCCGGCCGGAGTCGGGTGGGCTGATCATGGGCGGCTACGAGCGGAACTGCGCCCCGTGGGGGCTCGACGGGATCCCGCCCGACTTCAACTCGCGGCTGCTCG
>DASUCI010000007.1:0-3888 GCA_035762825.1 Gaiellaceae bacterium
TCGAACCACACGTAGATCCGCTTGTCGTCGCGACCGTCATAGCCCTCGACCGGAATCGGCACCCCCCAATCGAGGTCACGGGTGATCGGCCGCGGCTTGAGTTCCTTCACGAAGTTGAGCGAGAAACGCCGGACGTTTTGACGCCAATGTTCCTTGCTCTCGATCCACTCCGTCAGTTGCTCCTTGAACGCCGGCAGATCCAGGAAGAGATGCTGAGTCGTCTTGAAGACGGGCGCGGTCCCGTCAATGGTCGATCTTGGATCGATCAGATCAGCCGGATCGAGCTGATTGCCGCAGTTGTCGCACTGGTCGCCACGGGCGCTCTGGAAGCCGCAGATCGGGCAGGTGCCCTCGATGTAGCGATCTGGGAGCGTGTGGCCCGTGGTGGCTGAGAACGCTCCGAGCGCTTCGCGTTCGAGCACGAAGCCCTTCTCGTACAGCGTCCGGAAGACGTCGCGCGTGACGTCGTAGTGGTTTCTCGTCGTCGTGCGCGTGAACAGGTCGTACGAGAGCCCGAGATCGCGGAGATCCTCCCGGATGACCGCACTGAAGCGGTCGGCAGTTTCACGCGGTGACTCGCCGGCGGCGTCCGCTGCGACCATGACCGGCGTGCCATGTTCGTCCGTCCCGCTGATCATGAGCACGTCGTTTCCTCGGAGCCGGTGATAGCGGGCGAACGTGTCCGACGGTACTCCGAAGCCCGCCACATGCCCGATGTGGCGGGGGCCGTTCGCGTACGGCCACGCAACCGCGACCAGGATCTTCCTCGGCGTCGTCGATCGACTCATGGGCGGCAATGATAAGGAGAGGCTTGCGGAGGACCCGGCGCGCCACGAGGAGCGGCGCACCGAGGAACAGCGCTACGAGCGTGCCCACAAGGGCTGCGAGCGACCAGACTGCAGGCGCAGTGAGACGGCGAGTCGACCCGGCATCGTCGGGCTCGTCGCCGCTCGGCAGGACGACGTCCGCCTCACCCGAGCGCTCCGCCCGCGCTCGTGCGGCGGGGGCGTTTCCTCGGCGAATGGCGGGTCCGAGCCGCGCGAGCTCGATCGCCACGGCGCGGCTGCCGGCCTCGGTGCGAGCAACACGCCGCGCCGGGGACGCCGCGACCTCATTCGTGGCATCGGGAGCCGAACGAGCCGCTCTCGACGCTGTCACCATCCGCGGACTGCGCGCCGGTGAAGGCTCGGTGCGAGATCGGGATGACGCAGTCCGATTGTTCGACTCGGCACCAACCGACGCCTCGCTCTCGGCTGAGCGTCCGGGCTCAGCGGGCCTCGCCCCGGCCGAAGCTTCAGCGGAGCCGGCTGGCGCCTGGGCAACGGGCGCGGTAGGTGCCGGACTCGGAGCGGGAACGGGTGGAGGGCCTGGAGCGGGCGCCGGTGCAGGAGTCGGAGTCGGATTCGGAGCAGGAGTCGACGCCGGCTGCGCCGCGACCGGTGGAGACGGCGTCGCCGGCGGGGGAGGAAGGGTGGCGGGCGGCGCCGCGGGTGCCGGGGGAGGGTTGGGGGCACTCCGCGGCGGGAGCAAGCCGAGTGGGTCGACGTACGTGTCGGCGTCGCCGACCCGGATGCCGAGATGGAGGTAGGGCGTGTCGTGCTCCGTCTCGCCGGACGGACCGGCGTCCGCGATCGGGTCTCCCTCGCCGACCGACTCGCCTTTCCGGACGCGGAGCGCGCCGAGATGCGTCAGCGAGGCCCTGTAGCCGTCCGGCGTCACGATCGTGACCGTCAGCCCGTGCGTCGGGACCTGGCCGGCGAACGAGACCTCCCCCGACGCCGGCGCCCGAACCGCCTGCGCCCCGGCGAGCGCGACATCGATACCGCGATGCTGGCCGGCAGCGTACTGGTCGTCGTGCACGGAGAATCCACGCAGTATCGGCCCGTCGGCGGGCCACGCCCACGCCCAGGCGCTGTTGGGGCTCAGGGCGAGCGACCAGGCGGCTATCGCACCGACGCACATCGCCCGCTTCGTTGCCCGGCGAGTGAACATGGAGCGACGGTAGCGCGCGTCCGGCCCGGTCGGCAACGCAATTCACTGTCTTGTTACAGAGAGTCGCGATAGAGCGCGTTGCGGGAAGCGCCGGTCAGCTTCGCGACGACCTCGGCTGCGGTGCGGCGCGACGCTCCGGCCTCCACCAGCTCGGACACGGCGGACAGCGCCTGGTCGTCTGCGGGCAGCTCGCGCGCGCTCTCCGCCGGCCCGAGCACGAGCGTGACCTCGCCGCGAGGTGGCTCGGCGAACCGGGCCGCGAGCTCCTCGAGCGACCCTCGCACGACCTCTTCGTAGCGCTTCGTCAGCTCCCTGCACACGGCGGCCTTCCGGGCTGGCGACGCGTCGGCGAGCGCGCGGAGCGACGTCGGCAGCCTGCGCGGCGACTCGAACGCGACGACGGCGCCGGGCCAGTGCGCCAGCGACTCGGCGAACGTACGGAGCTCGCCCGCGCGCCGCGGAAGGTATCCCACGAACTGGTACCGATCCGCACCGAGGCCGCTCGCGACGAGCGCGGTCTCGACCGCTGACGCTCCGGGGAGCACCGTCACCTCGTGACCGGCGCCAACGGCCGCCGCGATCAAGCGCCCGCCGGGATCGTTCACGCCGGGAAGCCCGGCGTCGGAGACGAGCGCGATCCGCTCTCCCTCCCGCAGGCGAACCAGGACGCGCGAGGTCTTCGCCGCCTCGTTGTGCCGGTGGTAGCTCTCGAGCCGCGCGTCGATCCCGTGACGGCCCAGAAGGGTGCGCGTCCGCCGCGTGTCCTCGCACAGCACGAGATCCGCGTCGCGCAGCTCGCCGAGGACTCGCAACGTGACGTCGTCGAGGTTCCCGATCGGGGTCGCGCAGATCGCGAGGGGCATCAGCGCACTCCGTCGAGCGCCTCGAACGCAACCAGGCCGGCGCCCACGAGGCCTGCTTCGGAGCCGAGCTGGGCGGGGACGATCCGCACGCCGCGGTTCGCAGGGAAGATCGAGTCCGCGCGCGCCGCCTCTCGCGCCGACTCCAGGACGAGGTCGCCCGCCGCGGCTCCGAAGCCTCCGCCGACGACCACGAGCTCCGGATCGAAGACGTTCACGAGCGACGCGATCGCGGCGCCGAGCGAGCGGCCGATCCGCGCGAGCGCCTCGCGGGCCTCGCCGTCTCCCGCCCGCGCGCGCTCCACGAGCGTGTGGGCGTCCGCATCCCGCCCCCAGAGCTCCTGCGCCGCGCGATCGCCTGCTGTGCCGGACGCCAGCACCTCGAGGTGCCCGCGTCCTCCGCACGTGCAGACGTCGCCGCCCTCCTGGACGACGAGATGGCCGAGCTCCGCCCAGCCACGGAACAGGCGACCGTCGATCACGATCCCGCCGCCCACGCCCGTCCCCAGCGTGAGCATGACGAGGTTCTGCGTGCCGACTCCGACGCCGCGCCGCCACTCCGCGAGCGTCGCCGCGCCTGCGTCGTTCTCGATCCCCGCAGGCAGACCGAAGCGCTCACGCGCCCGGGAAACGAGGTCGACATCGTCGAGGGGGAGGTTCATCGCGCGCAGGATCCGGCCGGTTCCGCGCTCGAGGTTGGCCGGGATCCCGTAGCCGATCGCCGCGACGCGCTCGTCGAGCAGCGCTTCGACCGCCTCGTCGAGTGCGGCGAGGACGCCTTCCTCCGATTCTTCGGGGCTCGGCACCTCGTGCTCGGCGAGAATCGTTCCGCCCCGGTCGACGAGGCCCGAGAGGATCTTGGTGCCCCCGACGTCGAGCCCGATGGCGACGGGGGCCTGCATGGCGGGGGCTACCATAACGACCCGCATGGCCGAGGGAGAGAAGCCCTACCGGCTGTATCGCGGCGGCCGCAAGAAGGGCAAAGTCCCACTCGGGCAGGCGAAGCGCCCCACGACGCAGTCCACGACCGCGCCCG
>DASUCI010000008.1:0-7253 GCA_035762825.1 Gaiellaceae bacterium
CGCGGCCGAGCGCACGGTCGCTCACGTCGAGTCGTGCGAGCTGTGCCAGAAGGCTCTCACCGAGATGCGCGAGGCGTCGCGCCTGTACCGCGCCCTGATCCCGATCCCGTTCCCCGAGCTCTTCGGCCGCATCGACGACGCTCTTGCGTCGAGCGGATTCTGGGTGGGGCCGACGGCGGGTGTCCGGGCGGTCGCGCGAAGCAAGGGGGCGCGGATCGCAGCCGGCGCCGTCGCGGGCTCGCTCGCGCTCGTGGTTGTGCTCGGCGCACTGCTCCTGCGCGACGACTCGGAGCCGGCCGCCGCGCGGGCGGAGCCGCAGGTGCTGCCGACGGCCGACACGGAAGCGCCTCGGCTCATACTGCCCGAGGGCACGATTCGGCGCGAGGCGACGAACGCTGCCGGCGCGCGGATCTCCTATGCGGCGCGGGCGGTGGATGCCGCGGACGGGCCTGTCGACGTGACGTGTTCCCCCGGCTCGGGCGACGTGTTCCCCCTCGGCGAGACCGAGGTCGCGTGCGCGGCGCAGGACGGTGCCGGGAACGAGGCGGAAGGCACGTTCACGGTCGAGGTCGCCGACTCGACTGCGCCGGTGTTGACGGCGCCCACCGCGCTCGAGGTGGAAGCGAGAAGCGCCGCCGGCGCGCCCGTCGCGTTCAGGGCACTGGCGCGCGATCGCGCCGCTGCGACCGTCTCCGTCCAGTGCGCGCCTCGTGGCGGCACGGTCTTCCCGCTCGGCGAGACGCAGGTCGAATGCACCGCGCGCGACCGAGCCGGGAACGTCGCCCGCAAGCGGTTCACGGTGACGGTGCTCGACTCGACCCCGCCGGTTCTCTCTCTGCCCGAAGCGGTCACGGTCGAGGCAGGCGCGCCGGTTTCGTACTCGGCGGCGGCGCGTGACGCCGTGGACGGCCCGCTCACCGTCGAATGCTCCGTTCCCAAGGGCCGGGTCCTGCCACTCGGGGCGACGACGGTCTCCTGCACGAGCGAGGACGCCGCCGGCAACATCGCGCGGAACAGCTTCGTCGTGCGCGTCGGCGACACGACAGCGCCGACGCTCCGGCTTCCGGGCGACCTGACCGTGGAGGCGACCGGGCCGCTGACGCGCGTCGCCTACTCCGCCTCGGCACGCGAGCCGGCCGGCGGCATGCTTGCCGTCCGCTGCCGGCCTGCGTCCGGCGCGCGTCTCCCGCTCGGGAGGACGACCGTCCGTTGTTCGGCGGCCGACGGGCAGGGGAACGTCGCGCGCGGCAGCTTCCGCATCCGGGTCGTCGACACCGCGCCGCCGACGCTGGCGGTCCCGTCACCGCTGACGGTCGAGGCAACCGGGCCGTCCGGCGCGAAGGTCGAGTTCCCGGCCACGGCAAAGGACGTCGCCGACGGCCGGCCGCGCGTGAGTTGCAGTCCCGCATCCGGCTCGACGTTCCCGCTCGGGGCCACCACCGTCCGCTGCACGGCTCGCGACGCGAGCGGCAACCGCGTGCAGGCGTCGTTCGCCGTCAGCATTGTCGATACGACCGCACCGGTGCTGTCGCTTCCCGCGAACCGCACGCTGCAGGCGACGAGCACGAGGGGCGCGACCGTGACCTACGCCGTGTCGGCAACGGATCTCGTGGACGGGGCGGTCGCCCCGACGTGCTCGCCGGCGTCGGGGGCGGTCTTCCCCGTCGGCTCGACGAACGTCACGTGCACGGCGCGCGATACGCGCGGGAACCAGAGCAGCGGCACCTTCGCCGTGACCGTCACACCGTTCCCGCAGCCCGACCTCGTAGTCGGCACGGTCACGGGAACGAGCTTCACGATCACGAACCGCGGCACCGCAGCGGCAGGCGTCTTCGTCGTCACCGTCCAGGGCGTCGGCACGTTCACGATCCGGGGGCTCGCAGCCGGGGCCTCGGTGACCCGCACCGTCACGTGCGCGTCGATCCAGCGGCTGATCACGATCGATCCGCAGAACCAGGTGGCGGAGTCGAACGAGGCGAACAACACGGCGCGCATCCCGCCCTGCTAGCGGTGTCGAACGCGCGGCCGCGCATTCGTCTATCGGGAAAGGGCTGAGGAGGAGACATGCGATTCCTGTTCCTGATCCACGGCGACAACGAGGCCGAGGCGGCGATGACGCCGGACGAGCGGCGCGCGATCGTCGGCGAGCACATCGCGTATGCGTCGATGCTGCGCGAGCGTGGCGTTCACGTCCACGGTGAAGCGCTCGGTGACACCGCGGACGCGGCGGTCGTGCGCCCGGGCGAGAAGCCCATCGTCACCGACGGGCCGTTCGCGGAGACGAAGGAGAGCGTCGGCGGCTTCTACGTGGTCGAGGTCGCGAGTCGCGAGGAGGCACTCGAGCTCGCCGGTCTAGTGCCGCAGAGCCCGGGCGTCGCAGTCGAGCTGCTCCCGATCGTCGACGTGTAGCCGGCTAGTTGCGCTTCGAGGCCCAGAGACCGCCGACCGGGACGAAGCGGCCCTTCGTCCAGCGCTGCAGCTGGCCCTGCTGGATCGGGAAGTTGTCGCCTTTCCCCGTCTTCACGGAGACGCCCGGGAGGAGGAACGGGTTCTTCGCGCTCGAGATCGAGCGCGCGCGGGACATGAGCGCCGTCCGCGTCGGATTCGCGCCGAGCCGCCGGAGCAACGACACCGTCTCGTACCCGACGGCCATGCCGTACACGTGGTAGACGTCGTTCGGGTTGGCGCCCTTCGCGTAGCGCGCGAGCAGTGCGCGGTACTGCTTCATCCCGGCGTCGTTGTGCCACCGCGGGTCGGTCGGATCCTTGAGCACGGTCGTCGTGATGGTGCCCTCGACGAGCTTGTTCTTCCCGCCCTCGGAGGCGAGCACCATGATGTTCGAGGTCCCCGAGACCGCATTCAAGACGACGAGCGGCTTCCAGCCGAGGCGGTTCGCGAAGACGTACGCCTGGATCGCGAACGTCGGCGTCGCGAAGATGCAGAACACGTTCGCACCCGACGCCTTGAGCTTGGCAACCTGCGAGCCGACGTCGGAGGAGGTCACCTGGTACGGCTCCGCCGCGACGACCTTCGAGCCGGAGCGGCCGAGGCCGAGCTTCAGGCTCGCGAGGAGATCCTTCCCGTAGTCGTCGTTCTGGAACAGCACCGCGACCTTCGCCTTCTTCCGCGCCCGCGCGATGTACTGCCCGTAGACGAGGCCCTCCGCGGCATAGCTCGGCTGGAAGCCGATCGTCCACGGGTACTTCGCGGCGTCGCGTCCCCACGTCGTCGCGCCGGACGCGACGAAGAGCTGCGGCACCCTCACCTGGTTCAGGTAGTCGCGGATCGCGAGGTTCGACTCGGTGCCGAGCGTGTTGAAGACGGCGAACACGCGATCCTGCTCGACGAGCCGGCGGACCGCCTGCACGGTCTGCGCCGGGTTGTAGGCGTCGTCGACGATGCGGTACTCGATCTTGCGCTTGTCGACGCCTCCGCGCGAGTTCACGAACTGGAAGTACGCGTTGGCGCCGCGGGCGACCGACGCATACGACGCGGCCGGGCCGGTCAGCGGCGACGTGCCGCCGATCACGATCGACGTCGGGCTGATTCCCGGGTCGGCCGCAGAACCGGCGAAGGCGGCGGGAAGCGTGACAGCGAGTGCCGCACCGATGGCGGCGAGGACGACGGAACGGCGCCGGGTCACTTCGCCCGAGAGTACCGGCGATTCGTGATCAGCTGCCCGATCCTGCGGAACAGCCCGCCCACGCCGTTCGGCAGGACGAACATGAGCAGGATCAGCACGATCCCGTACACGATTGCCGGGCCGCCGGGCGCGCTCGTTCCCTTGAAGAGGAAGTCGCCGAGGATGGGGATCGAGATGGTGTCGCCCTGGATCACCGAGTCCGGCAGCACCGATCCGAGATCCTGACCCTGCGCCCAGAGCGGCAGGAACGCCACGAAGATCGCGCCGACCACGAGCCCCGAGAGGCCCCCGAGCCCACCGACGACGATGCCGACGAGCAGGAAGATCGAGAGCGCGATCGGGAACGTGTCCGGGTTCACGAAGGCGCTCGCGATCGCGAACAGCCCGCCCGCCACGCCCGCGTACGCCGCGCTGATGCCGAAGGCAAGCGTCTTGTAGCGCGCGAGGCTCACGCCGGACGAGACCGCGGCCGTCTCCGAGTCGCGCACGGCGCGGAACGCGCGTCCCGTCCGCCCGCGGAGGATGAGCCACGCCCCGGCGAACGCGACGAGCGCGATCGACCAGGCGAGGTAGTACATCCAGTCGTTCTGCGTGAAGGTCAGCCCCAGGAGCTCGAAGGTCGCGGGCGCGGAGAAGTCCTCGCCGGAGGCGACGGCGTTCGAGCCCGTGAGCTCGGGCAGCCCGAAGAGCTGGATCCCCTGGCCGCCCCCCGTGTACTCCTCGAAGCGCTTCACGGTCGACGGCATGGCGACCGCGACCGCGAAGGTGGCAAGGGCGAGGTAGAGCCCGGAGAGGCGAAGCGCAGGCAGCCCGAACGCGAGGCCGACGAGCCCGGCGACGAGCCCGGCGACCGGGAGCGTCCAGATGTCCTGCACGCCGCTCGGGATCGGCCCCCCGAACTGCTCGTTGCCCGCCATGAGGATCGCCGTCGTGTAGCCGCCGATCGCCATGAACGCGCCGTGTCCGAGCGAGATCTGGCCCGTGTAGCCGGTGAGGATGTTCAGGCCGAGGAGCGCGATCAGGTAAATCCCGACGTACGCGTAGTCGCGCGCCCTGAAGTCGCTGATGAACTGCGGGAGGACGAGGACGAACACGGCGAAGGCTGCGAACACGACGAAGCCGAAGATGCGCTGCTCACGAGGTGTCAAACGCGCTTCACCTCCGGCCGGCCGAGGATGCCCTGTGGGCGAACGAGGAGCACAACGAGGATGAGGAGCAGCGCCATCGGCAGTCGCAGCTCCTCCGTGAACCAGTCGAACATGCCGTACTGGCTGAGGAAGCTCAGCATGTTCAGGAGGACGCCGATGAGCAGGCCGCCGACGACGGCGCCGATCGGCGAGTCGATCCCGCCGAGGACGGCAGCGGCGAAGGAGTAGATCAGCACCGCCGCCATCATGTTCGGGTCGAGCCCGACGGTGGGAGCGGTGAGCATTCCGGCCACGGCTCCCAGGAGCGCCGCGAGCCCCCACCCGAGCCCCAGCATCCACGAGACGCGCACGCCGACGAGCCGCGCCTCCTCCGGGTTGACCGCCGCGGCGCGCAGCGCGAGCCCGACCTTCGTGAACCGGAAGAGGGCGCCGAGCAGAAGCACGATCCCGAGCGCGACCGTGATCGTCCCGATGTCGTGCGCCGCGACGACCACTCCGCCGACGTCGTACACGTCGGTCCCGAAGGGGCTTTGCAGCTGTTGCGGCTCGCCGCTCCACTGCCAGACGACGAACCCGTTGATGGCGACGAGCAGGCCGATCGTCACGATGACGATGCGCAAGACGCTCCCGCGCTCGACCGGGCGAATGATGGCCGTGTGGATCCCGATCCCGCCGACGAACGAGATGACGAGCGTCGCGGCGAACGCCGGCCAGTAGCTCCACGAGTGGTGCACGATGAGCGCCCAGGCGATGTATGCCGAGAGCGTCGCCATCTCGCCCTGCGCGAAGTTGATGACCCCGGTCGAGCGATGGATGATCACGAGCGCGAGCGCGAGGAGCGCGTAGATGCCGCCCGACGCGAGGCCGGAGACGACCTGCTGCATGAAGTCGGTGAACTCGGCGGCGAGCATCAGTACCCGAGGTAGCTCCGCCTGATCGACTCATCCCCTTCGAGCTCGCTGCTCGTGCCGGTGAGTGCGACGTGCCCGACCTCGAGGACGTACGCGCGCTGGGACGCGCGGAGGGCGATGCGCGCGTCTTGCTCGACGACGAGCACCGTGAGGCCCTCGTCCTCGTTCAGCTGCCGGACGATGCGGAAGAACTCGCGGACGATCATCGGCGCGAGGCCGAGCGACGGCTCGTCGAGGAGGAGCAGCCTCGGTCGGCTCATGAGCGCGCGCCCGAGGGCGAGCATCTGCTGCTCGCCGCCCGAGAGCGTGCCGGCACGCTGGCCGCCCCGCTCCGTCATCCACGGGAAGTACTCGGCGATCCGCTTGAGGTCGGCTTTCACGGACCGGTCGCGACGCGTGTACGCGCCGAGCTTGAGGTTCTCGGTCACCGTCAGGTCGACGAACGTGCCGCGACCCTCGGGCACGTGAGCGACCCCTGCCTTCGCGATCGCTTCCGGCCCGCCTTTGAGCGACTTCCCGTCGAGCTCGATCGCCCCGCTCCGGGAGACGGTGCCGGAGATCGCCCGCAGTGTCGTGGTCTTCCCCGCGCCGTTCGCGCCGAGGACCGCGACGACTTCGCCCTCGCGGACGACGAGCGACACGTCGGTGAGCGCCTGCACCGGCCCGTAGCGAGCGGCGACGCCGTCGAGCTCGAGCAGCGTCTTCACGCCCCGTCCTCCGGCTCCGGCTCGGTGTCAGACACCGTGTCTGACACCTGGGGTGTCCCGTTCGGACCCGGCTCGTCGTCGTCGTGCTCGTCGTCGACGCCGAGATACGCCTCGATCACGGCAGGATCGGCCCGCACCTGAGCCGGCGGCCCGTTCGCGATCTTCCGGCCGAAGCTCAGGACGTTGACGTCGTCCGAGATCCTCATCACGAGGTTCATGTGGTGCTCCACGAGAAGCACGGTCAGCTCGAAGTCGTCGCGGATCTTCGTGATGAAATCGCCGAGCTCGTACACCTCCTCGTGGTTCAGGCCGCCGGCAGGCTCGTCGAGGAGGAGCAGGCGCGGCTTGGCGACGAGGGCGCGCGCGAGCTCGACGCGCTTCTGGATCCCGTACGGCAGCGCCGCCGCGGGGAACAGCGCGCGCTCGCGCAGGCCCACGACGTCGAGGACCTCGTACGCCTCCTTGGGCCCGACGCCGCGCCCGCGGCCGTGAGCCCCGACGAGCACGTTCTCGAGCACGGTCATGGTCCGGAAGAGCTGGATGTTCTGGAACGTCCGCGCGACGCCCTTCCGCACGATCTTGTGGGCGGGCGCCTTCAGGATCGACGAGCCGTCGAGCAGCACCTCTCCCGAGTCGGGCTTGTAGAGCCGAGTGATGACGTTGAACGCGGTCGTCTTCCCGGCGCCGTTGGGCCCGATCAGCCCGGAGATCTGCCCTTCCTCGACGTCGAACGAGACGCCGTCGAGTGCCACGATCCCGCCGAAGCGCAGGGTGACGTCCCGGACTTCGAGGAGGGCCATCGCGACGAGACCCTAAACCGGGCGCGACGGCCGTCGCAACGCGA
>DASUCI010000009.1:0-8341 GCA_035762825.1 Gaiellaceae bacterium
TACGTCGCCGAGCTCGAGGACGCTCTCGAGCGTCGCCCCGACCACCCGGCCACGCTGTACAACCTCGCCTGCGCCGAAGCGCTGGCCGGTCGCTCCGACGACGCGATCGTGCACGTGACGCGAGCGCTCGAGCTGAAGCCCGAGTGGAGCGACATGCTCGCAAACGACGAGGACTTCGCAGCGCTGCGCGACCGGCCCGACTGGCCGCTGTAGGGGCGAGATATATCTCGCCCCTACGACGGCGTCACGCGATACGCGTCGAACACCGCGTCGAGGTTCCGGAGGCCGGTCAGAAGCGAGCGGAGCTCCTTCACGTCCCCCACCTCGGCGGTGTACCAGTTCCGGGCCATGCCGTCCTCGACGACGCCGCCGTACGACACGATGTTCGCTCCGTGCTCGGCGAACGTCCGTGCGACGTCCTCGAGCAGCCGTGACCGATCCCACGCGTCGACGGCGATCTGCACGAGGAACCCGGACGACGCTCCTCCCTCCCACTCCACCTGCGTGAAGCGCTCGGGGTTGCGCTTGAGCGCACGCACGTTCGGGCAGTCCTCGCGATGGACCGTGATCCCGCGGCCCATCGAGATGTAGCCGACGATCTCGTCACCGGGAACCGGCGTGCAGCACTTGGCGAGGCGCACGAGCACGTCCTCGACGCCCGTGACGTGAATCCCCACACGATCGCTCGACACGGCCGTGCGCGCGCGCGACGGCTTGGTCGTGACGACCGGCTCGGAGGCGACCTCCTCGGTCTTGAGCCGCTGGATTACCTTGTTGACGATCTGGGTCGGCGAGAGCTTTCCCGCGCCGAGTGCAACGTAGAAGTCCTCCGCCTTCTTGAATCCCGTCTCGCGAATGACCTGCGCGAGAACACTCGATCCCTGGAGCTTGCGATACGGGAGCTTCTGCGCCTTCAGCGCCTGGTCGAGCAGCTCTCGGCCCTTCGCCTCGGTCTCGCCGCGTGTCTCGCGTTGGTACCACTGGCGGATCTTGTTGCGCGCGCGCGACGACGTGACCAGCGCAAGCCAGTCCCTGGACGGGCCGCGCCCGGTCTTCGACGTGAGGATCTCGACGAAGTCGCCGCTGCGGAGGCGGTAGTGCAACGGAACGATGCGGCCGTTGACCTTCGCGCCGACCGTGCGATGTCCGACGTCCGTGTGCACCGCGTATGCGAAGTCGATCGGCGTCGCCCCCGAGGGGAGCACCTTGACCTCGCCCTTCGGCGTGAAGACGTAGACCTCCTCGGCGAAGAGATCCGTGCGCAGGCTCCGCATGTACTCGCCCGGATCCTGGTCTTCGTTCTGCCCTTCCATCAGCGACTTCACCCACGTGAGCCACTCGTCGTCGGCCTTCGCCGCGCGCCCGCGCTTGTACACCCAGTGCGCGGCGACGCCGTACTCGGCCTCCTCGTGCATCTCCCGCGTGCGCACCTGGATCTCGAGCGGACGTCCCTCCGGCCCGATCACGGTCGTGTGCAGCGAGCGGTAGCGGTTGAGCTTGGGCATCGCGATGAAGTCCTTGAACCGCCCGGGCATCGGCTTCCACAGCGAGTGCACCAGACCGAGCGCCGCGTAGCAGTCCCGCGTCCCGTCTTCCCCGGACCGCTCGCAGATCACGCGAATCGCGGTCAGGTCGTAGATCTCGTTGAACTCGCGGCCGCGCTTGGCCATCTTGTCGTAGATGGAGTAGAGGTGCTTGGCGCGCGCCGAGATGTCCGCCGGGACGTCGGCCTTCACGAGCTCGTCGGCGAGAACCTCTGCAGCCTTCTCGGCCTGCGCCTCGCGGTCGGCGCGCTGGTCGGCCACCATCGCCTTGATCTCCGCGTACTTGCGGGGGTGCAGCGTCTGGAACGCGAGGTCCTCGAGCTCCCACTTGAGGGCGTGGATACCGAGCCGGTGGGCGAGCGGCGCGTACACCTCGAGCGTCTCTCGAGCCTTCTGCGCCTGCTTCTGCTTCGTCTGGTACTCGATCGTCCGCATGTTGTGCAGGCGGTCGGCGAGCTTGATGAGGATGACGCGCACGTCCTGCGCCATCGCGACGATCATCTTGCGGTAGTTCTCGGCCTCCGCCTGCTCGCGGCTCTGGAAGCTGATCCGTGTCAGCTTCGTGACGCCCTCGACGAGCTGGGCGACATCGGAGCCGAACTCGGTGCGCACCTCCTCGAGGTCGGAGTCCGTGTCCTCGACGACGTCGTGCATGAGCGCAGCGGCGATCGTCTGCTCGTCGAGGTGGAGCTCGGCGCAGATGCGCGCAACACCGAGCGGATGGTGAATGAACTCCTCGCCGGATCGGCGCGTCTGACCCGCATGCGCGCGCTCGGCGAACTCGAACGCCCGGCGCAGCAGCTCCTTGTCGACGTCCGGGTTGTACGCCTCGACTTCCGCGATTAGCTCCTCGACCAGGTCTTCGCGATGCCGCTTCGCGTCGAGGACAGTCATGCGATCAGTGTACTCAGCCCGGTTTCGGGCTCCTTCGGCGCGGGCAGGAGCTTGCTACGTGCCCACGAACTCCGACCTCCCATGACCGGTTTCAGAAGCTGGTGGCGTCGTCGCACCGCTCGTCGGCTGGCGCTCGTCATGCGTGACGCGCTGACTCCGTCCCGCCCGGGCCTGAACTGACCCTTACGCGGCGCGCGGGAGCGCGGGATCGAGGAGGGCACGGAACGACTCGGACTCGAGGAGTTGACGCCGCGCACCCTCGTCGAGCTCGAGCTCCGCGAAGATGCGCCTCGCCTCCGGCGTCCACGCGTCCTCGCCGAGCCGCCAGAGCTCCGCGAGCGAGGCCCGCAGCTCCTCGTAGCCCTCGGGCGTGTCGAAGACGCGCCTGACGACGAGTTGCGGCGCAACCGTTCCGTTCCAGTGGTTCTCCTTCAGCCGGAACGCGACGTCGAACCGACCGGCAGCGCGAAGGCGGTCGATCTGCGTGCCTTGACCGAAGGCAATCGCGCTCCCCGCATCGCGGCCGTGCTGGCGGACCCGGAAGCGGAGATGCTTCCCCTCGCCGACGGTCGCCGGAGCGACGGCCTCGGTCGCCGGCACGAGCAGCGTCGGCTCCGGATTTCCGAGACCGAACGGCGCGAGCCGAGCCAACTCCTCGGCAAGGTCCAGCGTCAGGTCCCGGGCCGAGACGACGGCGTCGATCCTCACCACCTCGAAGAGGTCGCCCTGCTCGAGCTTGTCGTCCGCGTGCACCGCGAACGCGTCGGCGAACGCGTCGAGATTCTCCTCCTGGATCGAGAGGCCGGCCGCAGCTCGATGTCCGCCGAACCGCTCCAGGGTCGCGGAGCACGCGGCGAGCGCGCCGTGCAGGTCGAACGAGGGGATCGAGCGCCCCGAGCCCTTCCACCCCTCCTGGGAGCGGGTGATCAGGACGACGGGTCGGTGGAACCGTTCGACGAGCCGTGACGCGACGATTCCGATGACGCCCTCGTGCCAGTCCTCGTTCCAGAGGACGTACCCGCGGCGACGGCGACGAGGCTCGATCATCTCCTCGACGGCGGCGACTGCCTCGCGCAGGATCCGGTCCTCGACAGCCTGACGGTCCCGGTTGAGCTCCTCGAGCGTGGCCGCATGCCGGCGGGCCTCGTCGGCGTCGTCCGTGAGGACGAGCTCGAGGGCGAGGTCGGGCCGGCCAAGCCGTCCCGCAGCATTGATGCGGGGCGCGAGCCTGAACCCGACGGCGCCCGAGTCGACGGTCGCGGGGTCGACGCCGGCGCTTCGCATGAGCGCCTGGAGGCCTGGGCGGCCGGTTGCTGCGAGCGCCCGGAGACCGGCCGCCGCGAGCGCACGGTTCTCGTCGACGAGCGGGACGACGTCCGCGATCGTCGCCAGTGCGACGAGATCGAGGTTGCGCCGGACCGCCGGATGCTCCGCGCCGAGGAGCGCCTCGCCGAGCTTGTACACGACGCCGGTCCCGCACAACTCGGGGAACGGGTAGCTCGACGGTCGCGTGGCTACCACCGGGCAGTCGGGGAGCACGTCGCCGGGACGGTGATGGTCGGTTACGACGACGTCGAGACCGCGACGCGCGGCCTCCGCGACCTCCTCGACGGCCGTGATCCCGCAGTCCACCGTCAGGAGCAGCCCGACGCCGTCGTCCGCGAGCCGGCCGAGCGTCTCTCGCGAGACCCCGTACCCCTCCTCGAACCTGCTCGGCAGGTGCCAGTGGACGTCGGCTCCCAGCTCACGCAGGAGCAGGATCGCGAGGGCAGTCGCGCAGATGCCGTCGACGTCGTAGTCACCGTGGATGCAGATGCGCCGGCCGCTTGCGACCGCGGCGCGAATGTGCTCGACGGCAGGACCCATGTCGCCGAGCAGGAACGGGTCGTGGCCCGGGAGCTCGGCGTCCAGGAACCGTCTCGCCTCGCCCGGGTCGTCGTGCCCGCGCCGCGCGAGCACGGCCGCGGTCACCTCGTTCACGCCCAGCTCGTTCGCCAGCGACGCGACGGTACGTGCATCGACGGGTGCGATCGTCCACGAGCTCGTCACGCAGGTGACGGTACGGAGGGCGTCGGACGCCGTATCCGCGCGTGACTACTGCTGTTCTCGGCGCCGCCGGAGGGAGTCCGTGACCACCTTGACCCAGAGCAGGACGATGCCGATCGTGGCTCCGACCACCACGACCGCGACCGGCGTGACGAAGGCCATCTGCTCGAGCGAGTACTTCGTCACGGCGGCGCCGACGAGCCAGATTGCGAGCACGACGACGGCCATGACGGCCCACAGACGACGGTCTCCCATGTCCAGAAGCCTAGATACGCTGATCGAGATGCTCGCCGCCAACTACCGCTCCGGAGACGACTTCGTCGTCGAGTTCCTGGGCCACCGCTTCGAGTTCTCGGCGACCGACTTCGAAGAGCGTGTGATCGCCGCAGCCGTGCGGCTCGAGCTGCTCGCCTCGAACGACGTGGACGAGCAGGAGTCCGCCGATCTGGTCGAGCTCGTCGCGGACGGGCGCATCGAGGACCCCCGCAGCGGTCTCGGGCTCTACCTCGTCCGCCACTGGGAGCGCGTCTCGCTGCAGAACGGCGAGTCACTCGTCTACTGGCTCCGGAAGCTCGTCTTCCGCGGGGCCTGGCTCGACCACCGCGTCAAGGAGGGCCTGCTCGACGTGTCGTGGATCGACGACACGGGTGACTTCGGCTACGCGGAGCCGCAGGGCGGGCGCACCCTCCTCGAGCTCGCGCCGGTTCCCTCCTGGAACGAGCTCCAGTACAGGGGGTAGAGAGACGTTGCTCGAGCCCGATTCCGCGACCCGGGTACCCGAGCATCCCGGGGTCCCCAGGTCCGACTTCGGCCCGGACGCGCTCCAGATCCTGACGACCGAGCACTGGAGCCTGCTCGCCACGAGAAGCCTCGTATACACGGAGGCCATGGGCCGAACGTCGATCTTCGTCGCCGCCCTCTCAGGCTCGGTGGTCGCACTTGCGCTCGTCGCGCAGGCGAGCGACTTCGGCTCCGGCTTCGTGGCCTTTGCGCTCGTACTGCTCCCCGTCGTCTACTTCCTCGGGTGCGTGACGATCGTGCGCCTCGCCCAGGTGAATCTGGAGAACGCTCGCTGGGTGCAGGGTATGAACCGGATCCGCAACGCGTACCTCCAGCTGGCGCCCGAGCTCGAGCCCTACTTCGTGACGAGCAAGTACGACGACGACGTCGGAGTCCGCGTCAGCACCGTCGCCCACGGCGGCCCGGCGCCGCCGTACCAGGCCTTCGTCTCCGCGCCCGGCATCGTCGCCGTGATCAACTCGGTCGTCGCGGGCAGCGCCGCCGGAATCGCCTGCATGGCCTTTGACCTCGACATCACCTGGTCACTCGTCCTGGGTGGCGTGTTCTTCGTCGCGTCGATGGCCCTCTTCGTCGTCTGGGCGAGAGGCAGGGTCGGCGGGTTCCTGTCGGGCGTCGACCCCCTCTTTCCGTCGCCGCCGACCGGCACGGGCTGACGCGAGGGCGAAGCGAGCCTCGTCCTACTCGGCGGCAACGAAGCCGAGCGGCCGCGCGGGATCCGGCGCCGAGATCTCGATGGAGCGAACCGCGCCGATCGGGACGATGAGCAACTTCGGCTCGTCGTCGTCCCCCCGGTAGGGCGTGAGCGAGAAGAACCCGAACCCTGGCTCCGCGCTCGCGGTCGCGAGCGTGAAGCGGGAGCCGTCCACGAGCTCGACACACACCTCGGCCTGTTCGAGCTCGTGCTCGCTCGCGAAGGCGGCGATCATGCGGGTGAGCCGACTGACGAACTCGTCGAGCGGCCCTGCGGCGCCAGGCGTCCAGACGTGCGCGGACATCGCTAGAAGAGCCCGTCACTCCCGCGCTCGACGCCGATGTGCCCGCGTCCGAGCTCGGTGATGACGCGGCCCCTGGGCGTACGCTGCAGGAAGCCGAGCTGAAGCAGGTACGGCTCGTAGACGTCCTCGATCGTGTCCGGCTCCTCTCCGAGCGACACCGCCAGCGTCGACAGCCCCACCGGCCCGCCGCCGAACTTGTGCGCGATCGCGGACAGGAGCTCACGGTCGACGCGCTCGAGCCCTGCCTCGTCGACCTCGAGCAGCTCGAGGGCCTCGCGCGCGATCTCGATCGTGACCGCCCCCGCATGGCGCACCTCGGCGACGTCGCGGATGCGCCGCAGGATGCGATTCGCGACGCGCGGTGTCCCCCGCGCTCGGCGAGCGACCTCGTCCGCGGCCTCGTCTGCGATCTCGACGCCGAGGATGCCCGCCGAGCGCCGCACGATCGTCGCCAGCTCGTCCTGCTCGTAGTAGCCGAGCCTGAACGTCATGCCGAAGCGGTCGCGGAGCGGCGTCGTCAGGAGCCCCGTGCGGGTCGTCGCGCCGACGAGCGTGAAGTGCGGAAGGTCGAGCGTCAGTGTCCGCGCACCCGCGCCCTGGCCGACGACGATGTCGAGTCGGAAGTCCTCGAGCGCCGGGTAGAGGATCTCCTCGATTGCGCGGTTCACGCGGTGGATCTCGTCGACGAAGAGGACGTCCTTGGAGTCGAGGCTCGTCAGGATCGCCGCCATGTCGCCCTTGCGCTCGAGCGCTGGACCGGCGACCGTGCGGATGCCGACGTCGAGCTCCTCGCGGATAATCGTCGCGAGGGTCGTCTTCCCGAGGCCGGGCGGGCCGACGAGCAGGACGTGGTCGAGAGCCTCGCCACGTGCCTTCGCCGCCTGCAGGGCGATGTCGAGCTGCTCCTTGATGCGCTCCTGACCGACGAACTCGTCCAGTCGCCGAGGACGGAGCGACTGCTCGACCTCCTCGTCGCCTTCGCGCAGCACAGGTGCCAGGAATTGCGACGTCATGCTGCGCTCCTCAGCGCCTCGCGCACGCGCTCCTCCGCCGGCAGATCGGGATCGACCGTTGCCAGCGCTTGCTCCGCCTCGACGAGCGAGTATCCGAGCTCGACGAGGGCGTCGCGGGCGACGAGCTCTCTCTCGCCCTCGGCGCCGGACAGCGGCACCGCCTCGGCGATCGAGCCCTCGAGCTCGAGGACGATTCGCTCCGCCGTCTTCTTGCCGATGCCGGGGATCGCCTGGAACCGGGCCGAGTCGCGGAGGGTGATCGCGCGCTGGAGCTCCTCCGGCGAGGCGCTCGACACGACGGCGAGCGCGACCTTCGGCCCGATCCCGCTGACGCCGAGCAGCTGGACGAACAGCGCTCGCTCGGCCGCGTCCGCGAACCCGTACAGCTGCATCGCGTCCTCGCGCACGTGCAGGTGCGTCTCGACGATGACCTCGGATGCGCCGTCGGCCCGTCGGAGCACGCTCGGCGTCACGCTGACGAGATACCCGACGCCACCCACGTCGATCACGAGGCCGTCGAGCGTTCGTCCGGCGGGCGTGCCGCGGAGCCGCGAGATCACCTGGCGACTCCGACGAGCGGCGAGCCGAGCGCGTGGCAGATCGCAACGGCGAACGCATCCGCCTCGTGCGAGGAGGATGGCTCAGCGTCCAGGGCGAGGATGAGCTTGACCATGCGCTGCACCTGTCCCTTCTCTGCGCGGCCGTAGCCGCAAACCGTCTGCTTGACGCGCGCCGGCGCGTGCTCAGCGCATTCGACCCCGGCCGCGGCGGCCGCGACGAGCACGGCGCCGCGCGCCTGCCCGACGGAGAGCGCGATGCGGGCGTCGGCACCCACGTAGGACTCCTCGAGCGCGACGGCGTCGGGCGCGTGCTCCGCAATGAGCCCCCGAACTCCCTCGAAGATCGTCAGCAGCCGGGCGTCGAGCCGTTCCCGCGCCGGCGTTCGCCAGCACCCCGACGCCCCCGCCCGGAGGCGCCCGTCGCTTCCGTGGACGATCCCGTACCCGCACGCAGCCGTCCCTGGGTCGATGCCGAGGACCTTCACGAA
>DASUCI010000010.1:0-7626 GCA_035762825.1 Gaiellaceae bacterium
GGCGTCCTTCCAGGTACGCCGTCGACTGTTCTGGACCTGACCGGAGCTGAGCCGCGTGTCCTCCGTGAGGGCGCCGTCCCCGCGGCGGAGGCTCTGGGCCGGTACGCGAAGTAGCATCCTGGCGACATGGCCACCAAGCCGATGACGCTCGAGGAGCTGAAGACGGCCGGCCTCGCAGACGTCGATCCCGAGGTGGCCGCGCTCCTCGAGCGCGAGCTCGAGCGGCAGCGCGGCGAGATCGAGCTCATCGCCTCGGAGAACTTCACCTGGCCCGCGATGCTCGAGGCCGTCGGCAGCATCCCGACGAACAAGTACTCGGAGGGGTACCCGGGGCGGCGCTACTACGGCGGCTGCGAGGTCGTCGACGAGATCGAGCAGCTCGCGATCGACCGGGCGAAGGAGCTCTTCGACGCGGAGCACGCGAACGTCCAGCCGCATGCCGGCGCGCAGACGAACATGGCCGTGTACTTCGCCGTGCTCGACCCGGGCGACACCATCCTCTCGCTCGAGCTCTCACATGGCGGGCACCTGACGCACGGGCTCAAGGTCAACTTCTCGGGGCGGCTCTACCGGGTGGTGCACTACGGCGTCTCGCGCGAGACGAACCTCGTCGACTACGAGGACGTCCTCGCGCTCGCGAAGGAGCACCGGCCGAAGCTCATCGTGTGCGGCGGCTCGGCCTACCCGCGGACGGTCGAGGCCTGGCGCTTCCGGGAGATCGCCGACGAGGTCGGCGCACTGCTCCTGTGCGACATGGCGCACTTCGCCGGGCTCGTCGCGGCCGGGCTGCATCCGAACCCGGTCGAGCACTGCGACTTCGTCACCTCGACGACACACAAGACGCTCGCCGGCCCTCGCTCGGGGTTCGTGCTGTGCCGTGAGGAGCACGCCCAGGCGCTCGACCGCGCGGTCTTTCCCGGGATGCAGGGAGGACCGCTCAACCACGTCATCGCCGCCAAGGCGGCGTGCTTCCGCATCGCCGCGTCGGAGCCGTTCCGGGAGTACCAGAGCGCGGTCCGCGCGAACGCGGACGCTCTCGCCGAGTCGCTTCAGGAGGGCGGCCTCGACGTTCTCACCGGCGGTACGGACACGCATCTGCTGCTCGTGGACCTGCGCCGCACGGACTGGACCGGCAGGGACGCGGAGGATCGCCTCGCAGAGGTCGGAATCACGGTCAACCGCAACACGATCCCCTTCGACGAGCGTCCGCCGACGGTCGCGTCCGGCTTCCGCGTCGGGACGCCGGCGATGACGATGCGCGGCCTGGACGAGGACGACTTCCGCGAGGTCGGTCGGATCATGTGCGACGCGCTGGCAGACGGCGCGGACGTCGACGCGCTCGCCGCGCGGAGCTCCGCGCTCGTCGCGCGCCGACCGCTGTACCCCGGCCAGGCCGCTTTCCCGACCTTCGATCGGGAAAGCGGCTAGGAGCAAGGAGATCGCGATGGAGTCCGGCGCTCATCTAGCCACTACCGGCACAGGAACGGTGACGGAAGTGGCTCACCCGCTCGTCCAGCACAAGCTCGGCCTGCTCCGCGACGTGACCACGACGACGCAGATGTTCCGCCAGCTCGTGAACGAGCTCACGCTGCTCCTCACGTACGAGGCGACGAAGGACCTCGCCGACGAGGAGGTCGAGATCGAGACGCCGCTCGAGCACACGACCGCCCGGCGGATCTCCGGGAAGAAGGTCGCCATCTGTCCGATCCTCCGCGCCGGGATGGGCATGCTCGATGGCGTCCTCTCGCTCGTCCCCGGCGCGCGCGTCGGCTTCATCGGCCTCTTCCGCGACGAGGAGACGCTCGAGCCGGTCGAGTACTACGTGAAGCTCCCCGACGACCTCGCCGACCGCGACGTCATCCTCCTCGATCCCATGCTCGCGACGGGGAACTCGACCGCGGCAGCGGTCGAGACGGTGAAGCGACTGGGCGCGACGTCAGTCCGTCTCATCGCCCTCATCGCCGCGCCGGAAGGCATCGCGCGTGTTCATCGCGAGCATCCGGACGTGCGCATCGTCGTCGCCTCGGTCGACCGCGGCCTGAACGAGAAGGGGTACATCCTCCCGGGCCTCGGCGACGCAGGCGACCGCCTCTACGGCACGAAGTAGAGCGCGATGTTCGACGAGCTGCGGGCGACGCCGGAGGTCATCTACGGGGCGGCCATCGCGTTCGTCGTCGTGGTGCTGCTGACTCCGGCCGTCGGCGGCATGGCGCGGATGCTCGGCGCGGTCGACCGCCCGGACGCGCGGCGGATCAACCGGCGCCCGATCCCCCGGCTCGGCGGCCTGGCGATCTTCCTCGGGATCCTCGTGCCCGCCCTTGCGTTCCTCGATCTCTCGGGCGAGAGCCGCGGCGTCCTCCTCGGAGCGGCGATCGCGACCGTCGTCGGTGCGGTCGACGACTTCCGGGGTCTGTCGCCCTCCGTGAAGCTCGCAGGCCAGTTCGTCGCCGCCTCGATCCCGCCGATGTTCGGGGTCTGGATCGACCACGTCACGTTTCCGTTCCTCGGCGTCCTCGACATCCCCGCCTGGATCGGAGTCCCGCTCTCGATGCTGTTCATCGTCGCGGTGATGAACATGGTGAACTTCCTCGACGGCATGGACGGGCTCGCTGCGGGCGTGTGCGGAATCGCGGGCCTCACCTATGCGATCCTCGCGCTCTCGCTCGGAAAGCCGGATCCGGCGATTCTCTCCGCGATCGTCGCGGGAGCCTGCCTCGGCTTCCTCCGGCACAACTTCTTCCCCGCGAGGATCTTCATGGGGGACTCAGGCGCGCTGTGTCTCGGGTTCATCCTGGCGGCGGTCTCGATCCAGGGCCTGCTGAAGACGGCGTCCACGATCGTCCTCGTGCTGCCGTTGCTCGTCCTCGCCGTGCCGATCATGGACACCTCGTTCGTCGTCGCGCGGCGCCTGAAGCAGAACCGGCCGATCACCACGGCCGACCGCGGGCACCTCCACCACCGCTTCCTCAACATCGGGTTCACGCAGAGACGCGCAGCCGTGACGATGTGGCTCTGGTGCGCCAGCCTCGCCGGCGCCGCGCTCGCGACGCGGTTCGTGCCGTTCCGAGACGGCGGTGAGTGGCACCTGTGGGAGACGCTCGTCGTCCTCGCCATCGGCCTGTTCGCGATCGCGTTCTCGATCTACGTCGTGTACCTGCTCGAGATCGTCAAGCTCGCCAACCCGCGCGTCCGTCGCCGCGAGCGCGAAGACGCCGAAACGGGCGAGCGCCTGAGCGCCTGAGCGGCTCCGGCGCTGTCACGACGCAGCTCGACGTAACCACGCAAGCACCTCGCTCGCCGTGTCTACCGCATCCAGATGCGGCCAGATCGGCAAGTTGCATCGTGTTACAAGCTCAGGTGCGGCGCGAGCTCGCGGTCGTAGAGCGCGTCGACCGGGTCGAGGTACAGCGCCACGCGGATGAGCGTCTCCCGGTTCGCCCGACGTCGAGCTCGCTCCCGACGCGCGGCATGAACGAGCGCACGATGCGCCTCGTAGCTGGGTCGCGGAATGTCCAGATGTGCAGCCACTTCGCGGGTGCGCCGGTAGGTCTCGGCGATGGGAACGGACGTGTCGTCGAGGCGAACGATCGCCTTGACGAGGCGGGGGTCGAGTCGGGGTGCCGACGAGCACATGTGGCAGCACGGTGCCACCAGATCCAGGGACCCATGTGCCGACACGGATACGAAACATCCCCAAGTTGCATGTTGTTACAAGCTCTCTCAGGTGCCGCCTCGATGGCTCGGGTCGGTCGCGACCGCCGTTCGTCGAGGTACGCGTGGCGGCGTGCTCGACGAAGTGGAGCGCCTAGCGCGACGCTCGCTCGACGAAGTCGGCGAGCTGGTCGTTGAAGTCGGGATGGCGCTGGACCGTGTGGCCGAAGCCCTCGAGCACGACGCGTTCGGCCGGGAGACGTTTCTCGAGGACGTCGCAGATCCCCTCGAAGGCCGGGCTGTGGTTTCCGGAGAACACGAGCTTCGGGAACGGCGCGGCGGCGAGCACGTCGAGAGGGATCTCTGCCTCCCAGGGGCCACGCTCGACCTGGAGTGCGCGAGCGCCCTGCTCGAGCTCCGGGGGGAGCGGTGACGGAGGATCGAGCGCCGAGCCGACGGCCAGGAGGAACCTCCGCAGGAAGGTCTCGGGATCGTCTCGAGCTGCCGCCGCGTAGAGCGCCTCTCCGGCCGCGGCGAATTCGTCGACCGCGGGATTGCCCGCGGCGACTCGGGTTGCCGGAGGCTCGATGACCGCCAGGGAGCGAACGGCTGCAGGCTTCTGCGCTGCGGCGAGCATCGAGATGACGCCTCCGTACGAGTGTCCGACGAGGTGATCCCCGGGCTGGAGCAGCTCGGCCACGAGCGCTGCGTCCGATTCGAAGTCCACCCGGTCGACCGGCGGGTGCGGAGGGAAGCCGGGTCGCTCGACCATCACGAGCTCGAACCGCTCGGCGAGAGGCTGCTGCACTGTCCACGTCATCCGCGCGCCCACGACGCTGCCGTGAACGAGGACGAGCCGCTCCATGCGACAATCCTACGACACGTTACGAAGTGACGGAGATTCCGCTTATAGAAGGGAAATCGCTTGTTACAAGCACGCTGATATGCTCCGGCCGGGATGACGCCGGACGCGGCCCCCTCACCTCACTCACTCGCCACCGCCTCGGGGCTGCTCCTGGGCACGCTCGCGGCCGCGATGGCGCTCGGCGCACTCGTCGGCTGGGCTCTCGGAGGCGCAGGGCTCGGCCTCCTGATCGGTGCGATGGTCGGTATCCCGTTGGGCGCGCTCGTCGTCTACCAGGTCTACGGACGAGGACAGAACGCGTGAGCGCCGGCATCTTCTCCACACCACGCCCGCTGCCGAGCCGCATGGGCCCGACGGTCGCAGGCGGCACGGTCGTCGCGCTCGCGCTCCCGATCTTCGCGATCGCCGGCTGGCCGCTCCAGGCCTGGGCGCTCGCTGCGGTCCTCTGGGTCGCTTCCGAGATCTTCGCGGCCGTACTGGCGCGTCTGCCGGACAGCCCCGATAACCTCGCCGCCGCAGGAGTGCGGGGAATCGGAACAACCTCTCGGGCGCTGCTCGTCGGCATCGTGCTGGTGATCGTCACGGTGTCGAACGAGACCGTCGGCCTCGCGGCCGCGATCCTCTACGCGATCGCCTTCACGGTCGAGCTCGGCGTGGGCCTCGCGACCTACTTCGGCGGGGAGGCGAAGGCGTGAAGCGAGCGCTCGTAGCCGTGGCGCTGCTCGCGCTCACGCTGCCGACGTTCGCCTTCGGGCAGGACGAGAACGGAGCCGAGGAGGAGACGAAGTTCGACCCCTCGCACGAGTGGGAGCTCCACACTTGGGGGCCGGAGCTGAAGATCGGCCCGATCGACATGTCGATCAACAAGGCCGTCGCCTACCTGCTGCTCGGCACGCTGTGCTCGATCCTGCTCGGGCTCGTGCTGATGCGCGTCAAGACCGGGCGCGGGCCGAACCGGCGCCAGGCACTCGGTGAGACGATCTACGAGGTCGCCCAGGTGCAGGTCGCCGAGCAGGGCCTCCCGACGAAGGCCATCGGCCGCTGGTTCCCGTACGTCGCCTCGCTGATGATCTTCATCTGGGTCGTCAACATGCTGGGCTTCATCCCGCTCCCGCTCTCCGACGAGCGCTGGGAGATCGGCGGCATCCGCATCCCGACGCTCGCGATCTTCGCGGCGACGTCGACCCTGTCGGTCACGCTCGCGCTCGCCCTGATGACGTGGACCTTCACGCACGTCGAGGGAATCCGCGAGAACGGCGCGGTGGCGTACTTCAAGAGCTGGATCCCCGACGTGCCCAAGGCGATGCTGCCGCTGATCGTCCCGCTCGAGATCCTCGGGCAGTTCATGCGCCTCATCAGCCTCTCGATCAGGCTCTACGCGAACATGCTCGCGGGCCACATGCTCATCCTCACGTTCATCGGGCTCATCTTCGTGCTCGAGAACGTCTTTCTCGCAGTCGTCGCCGTCCCGGCCGCGACCGCCTTCTACCTCTTCGAGGTCGTCATCGTCGTCTCGATCCAGGCCTACATCTTCGCCGCCCTGTCCGCCATCTACATCGGCTCGGCCATCGAGCCGGAGCACTAAGGAGGCTCGTCCGAATGCTTTCTTCTCTCTTCTTCCTCGCCGCCGCCGAGGACGGCGCGGACGCCGGCAAGGCGATCGCGCTCGCCCTCGGCATCGGTCTTGGCTCGCTCGGAGCCGGCATCGGCATCGGCAACATCTTCGGCTCGATGATCCAGGCCGTCGCCCGGCAGCCGGAGCTCCGCGGTGAGCTCACGGGTATCCAGTGGCTCGGCTTCGCGCTCACCGAGGCGGTCGTCTTCTACGGCCTCATCGGCGGACTCCTCGCGTACGTCCTCGTCTGAGCGATGCACCTCTTCCTCGCCCAGGCAGCCGAAGCGGAGGAGTCGTCCGGGGGTCTGATCGACGTCGTCCCCGGGCTGATGATCTGGACACTGATCTGCTTCGCGCTGACCTTCTTCGTGCTCAAGCGGTTCGCGTTCGGACCCATTCAGAAGACGATCGACGAGCGGCGCGACCGGATTCGCGCGGCTGTCGACGAGGCCGACAGGGCGCGCGACGAGGCGCGCGAGCTCCTCGAGCAGCATCGGCAGCTCATCGCCGACGCGAAAGGCGAGGCGGCGGGGATCCTCGCCGACGCGCGGAAGGTCGCGGACGCGCAGTTCGAGCGCGTGAAGGACGAGGCAGAGGTCGAGCGCGCGCGCCGCCTGGAGGAGACGAAGCGCCAGATCGACGCGGAGACGAAGCGCTCCCTCGACCTCATCCGCTCCGAGGTCGCCGAGCTCACGCTCGAGGCGACCGCACGCGTGACCGGCAAGCTGCTCGACTCGGAGGACCAGCGCCGGCTCATCGACGAGGCCATCGCCGAGCTCGACTTCTCCACGCTCGAAAAAGAGCGGAACTAATGGCGGTCGCGCAGCGCATGTACGCCCGCGCGCTCTTCGAGGCTGCAGAGGAGGCGGGTCGTGTCGACGCAGTCGCCTCGGATCTCGCCGCGATCGCGGGCGCCATGGACGACGTGCCCGAGCTGCGCGCGTTCCTTCGCAACCCGCAGATCGACCCCGCGGGGAAGGCCGACGTGCTCGACCAGCTGACGCGGGAGGCCGACGAGCTCGTCCGCAACTTCGTCCGTCTCGCGGCCGAGAAGGGCAGGGCCGGCGAGCTGCCCGACATCAGCGCCGAGCTCGAGGCGCTCGTCGCGCAGGCGCAGAACCGTCTCACGGTCGAGCTCACGACTGCGCACGAGCTCTCCGACGCGGAGGCGAAGTCGATCGTCCAGCAGATCGAGAAGGCGTCCGGCCGCACGGTCGAGGCGACGCGAAGCGTCGACCCCAGCCTGATCGGCGGGATCGTCCTCCGCATCGGCTCGCACCTCGCCGACGGCAGCGTGCGCGGGCGGCTCGAGCGTCTCAGACATGAACTCGCTGGGGGTCTGGCGTAAGCCGGGCCCCCGCTTCCAGCCACGAAGGAGCACGCATGAAGCTACGTCCCGAAGAGATCACCTCGATCCTCAAGGATCGAATCCAGCAGTTCGACGTCGAGACCGACCTCTCGGAGGTCGGGAGCGTCCTCCAGGTCGGCGACGGCA
>DASUCI010000011.1:0-9803 GCA_035762825.1 Gaiellaceae bacterium
GCGAACGCGTCGTGGAGCACCTTGGCCATCGGGGTGACGCAGTTCGTCGTGCACGATGCGTTCGAGACGATTCGATGGCGGTCCGGGTCGTAGGCGCCGTCGTTGACCCCGAGGACGAGCATCACGTCGGCGTCGCTCGCCGGGGCCGAGATCACGACCGTGTGCGCTCCGGCCTCGAGATGCGCCTGTGCCTGCTCGCGCTTCCTGAAACGCCCGGTCGACTCGACGACGACGTCGACCCCGAGCTCCCGCCAGGGCAGGTCCTTGGGGTCCGGGATCGAAAGCGCGCGGAGCTCTCGCCCACCGACGGTGATCGTCGCTGCGTCGGCGCTCACCTCTTCGCTCAGGTGGCCGAACAGCGAGTCGAACTCGAGCAGGTGCGCCATCGTCCGCACATCGCCGAGGTCATTGACGGCGACGATTTCGTACTCGGGAAGACGCGCGAGGTAGGCGCGCAGGAAGGTCCGCCCAATTCGTCCGAAGCCGTTGATCGCAACGCGCGTCATGAGCGTCCAAGCGCCATGCGTGGCAGCAGAAGTGAGCACAGGGCCGGCATCGCTACCTCGCCAGCGCGAGTCCGTAAGGACGTCGAGCGACGACGACCGGGCGCTCAGTCACACGCGCGATAGCTCTCGAGACGCTTCGCCCGAGTTTGCGCTCGCGTGAGCCGACGATGACCAGTCGCGCACCGCGATCGTGCGCGAACTCGGGAATCCGCCGCTGGGGCGTGCCCTCGAGGATCTCACCCTCAGCCGGAACGCCAGCCTCGGCAGCAAGTTCGAGCGCACCGTCGAGCACGTTCCTGGCACGGGCCATGGTCTTCGTCAGCCGCTGCTCGTAGACGGGCGTCCCGAGGAACCCAGCAGGCCCGCGGCGAACGTGCACGAACACGACCGGTGCGTTCAGCTCGGCACCGAGCTGCACCGCGGCCTCGACGGCCGCTCGACTCGCGAATGAACCGTCGATAGCGGCGACGATCGGCGCGCCGTTCTCATTGCCGGCCCGCTCGCGATAGTCGTTCGCGTCGACGGGGGTGAATGTCGGAGCTGCTTTCGCGTTCACGTCGCCTCCTCGCTCTTGTTGTCTCACTCCACGATGCGCCCGACACGACCCCGAAACCATCGAGCGAGACCCCCATTCGCGATGCGGCGTGAGCCCATCTGTCGAGCTATCAGGGCGGCGCACACCGCGGTCGTTGGCCTGAGGTCCGCAGTGCGCGGAGTTGGGGGCATGACCCGATGGCGGCCACGATCGGGCCCCGCGAACCTCGGGGTAATCAGAAGAGGAGGTTCCAATGGTTCCGATGACTGGCTCGGTCATCTGCGGCGTCGACGACTCGGAGCCCGCGGAGGGTGCCTTGCGTGTCGCTGGTGCGCTCGCGGTCATGCTCGGACGGCGGCTCGTGCTCGTGCGCGTCGTCGAGCCGGGTTCTCCAGCGATGGAGATCGACGCGATCACCGAGCGATTTCGGCGACTGGCCGAGCGCGAAGGTCCTGCCGACACGGAAGCCCTCTGGCTGGTCGATGTCGGCCATCCGGCCGACCGACTTGTCGCCGCCGCCACCGACGAGGGAGCGAGCCTGATCGTCCTCGGCTCGCACGGGGCGCGCTCGTCTCTGCTCGGGAGCGTCTCGGCCGAGGTCTCGCGCCGGGCGCCGTGCCCGGTCGTGGTCGTGCCGCCCGGCGCCGACGGCGTCGTAGCGAGCGGCAGCGTCGGCGCGGGATTCGTCGAGCCCTCTGCGCTCGTGGCGGCGTAGGCCGACGTGAGAGTGACGTGAAAGGGGCAGCTATGAACGAGGCTCGGATCCACGGCCGGATCGAGGATCTCGTCTCCGAGGAGCACTCACTATGGGAGCGCGAGGCCGCAGGAGAGGCGACCGACACCGACCGGCAAAGGCTCGACTCGTTGCGGGTGACGCTCGACCGGTGCTGGGACCTGCTGCGCCAGCGGCGCGCGCTGCGCGAGGCCGGTCTCGACCCCGAGGCCGCCCACGTGCGCGACCCCGAGGTGGTCGAGCGGTACGAGCAGTAGCGCTAGGAGGTCTCCCGCCCGCTTGCGAATATTGCGGCGATGAGAACAGGAAAAGCCCCGTTTCCGGGGCTTTCCGAGTAGCGGGGGCAGGATTTGAACCTGCGACCTCCGGGTTATGAGCCCGGCGAGCTACCAGACTGCTCCACCCCGCGTCGCGGCCCGGAGTATAGCGCCTCGGCTGCCGATTCGACGTTCACCCGGGCAGCTCCGTAGGTCGCGACGTAGGTCGCCGCGGCGGGCGGCCGCCAATGCGACGAGCCGATCTCGATGACGATCGCGTCGGGCGCGCGCGCGGTGAGTGCCTCGATCGCCTCGCGCTCCCATGCATGTCGGTGCGCGTCGCGGGCGATGACGACGAGCTGGCGACCGTCGAGCGGGAGGTCGAGATCGACGTGGGTTGCGTCGAAGCGGGCGAGTTCGGCATCCGGCACGACGGCCTGGAACCACTCACCCGGCTGCTGCGACAGGCGCCCGGCGGCCATGCCCGTCTCGGGCTCGAGCTCGACGACGAGCGGACGTCGATTGGGTCGCGCGTCACCTTCCACGAGGAGCGCGCGCCGTGCAGCGTCGCGACCGGCGTCGCGGTCCACACGAGCCGGGACCCGACGCTCGGACGCCCAGGCAGTGACCGCCGCCACTCGCTTTGCCGCCTCGTCGAGGCGGCCCTCGCTCAGCCGGCCTGCCCGGACTGCCGCAACCAGCGCGTCGCGGACTCCGAGAACGGACTCGTCGAAGAGGTCGTGGCCCAGGCACAGCGCGTCGGCGCCGGCAGCGATCGCCCGCACGGCGCCCTCCTCGACGCCGACGGTCGCGCTGACCGCTTTCATCTCGAGTGCGTCCGTGACGACGAGCCCTCGGAATCCGAGCCCGTCGCGCAAGACGTCGTGGAGGATCTCCGAGCACATCGTGGCGGGCGAGTCGCCGAGCGCCCGCACGACGATGTGCGCAGTCATGATCGACTGCACGCCCGCGGCGATGGCCGCGCGGAACGGCCCGAGTGCGACCTCGTCGAGCGACTCGACCACCGGAAGCGCGAGGTGCGAGTCGACCGAGGTGTCGCCGTGGCCGGGGAAGTGCTTGGCGCACGCCGCGACGCCCGCACTCTGCAGCCCGCGGACGAAGGCCTCGACGTGTCGCGAGACGAGGGCTCCGTCCGCACCGAACGAGCGGATCCCGATGACCGGGTTGAGCGGGTTCGTGTTCACGTCCGCGACAGGGGCGAAGTCGAGGTTGATCCCGGCAGCGGCGAGCTCCGCGCCCAGGGACGTCGCGACGCGCCCGGTCAGCTCGACGTCGTCCACGACGCCGAGGGCGCCGTTTCCCGGGTACGAGCTCCCGGTCGCGGCCTCGAGCCGCGTCACGTCGCCGCCTTCCTCGTCGATCCCGATCAGCACGCCCTCGCGCTCCGAGCGCAGATCGTCCGTCAGCGCGCGCAGCTGCGCGGGGCTCTCGACATTCCATGCGTACAGGACGACGCCGCCGAGGCCGTCGGAGAGACGCCGGCGAATCCAGTCGGGGACCACCGGGCCCTCGAAGCCGGGAAGGATGCAGCTCGAGGCGAGTCGCTCGAGCGCGGCGCTCATGCCTTGACGGCGCCGGCCGTGAGGCCGAACGCGATCTTCCGCTGCACGAGCAGGAAGAAGATGACGACCGGGATCGCGGTCAGCGTCGATGCCGCCATCAGCCCGCCCCAGTCGATGTTGCGGCTCGTACCGTAGAAGTACGAGAGCCAGATCGTCAGCGTCTGATTGGACTGATCGGTGAGGATGACGTTGGCGAAGATGTATTCGTTCCAGCTCGTGATGAAGATGAAGACCGAGGTCGCCACGAGCCCGGGAGCGACGAGCGGGAGCAGGATGCGCGTGAACGCGCCGAGGCGGCTCGAGCCGTCGACCATCGCCGCCTCCTCGAGCTCCTTGGGGATGCCGAGGATGAAGCCACGAAGCGTCCAGACGGCGAAGGGCAGCAGGATGACGAGGTGTGTCAGGACGAGCCCCATGAGCTCGTTCGTCAGGCCGTAGCGGGCGAGCACGACGTAGAGCGGGATGACGAGACCGGCCTGCGGGAGCATGAGAATCCCGATGACGAGGACGACGAAGAGCTTGTTGCCCGTGAACCGGTACTTGGCGAGCGCCACGGCAGCGAGGAACGCGACCACCATCGAGAGCGCGACCACCGCGCCGACGACGATCAGGCTGTTCTTCACGGTGTCCCAGAAATACGGCCGCGCGACCGCGTCGCGGAAGTGCTCCAGGGTCGGCTCGGTGCTGAACCACGTGGGGGTGAAGCTGTTGATCTGGTCGTCGGGCTTGAACGCCGTCGAGACCATCCAGAACACGGGGAACGCGACCACGACGAACACCGCCAGGCCGACGAGGTTCCAGGCGATCCGGCCGATCCGACGTCGTCGAGCCCGGCGCCTCGCCGCAGGACGCGATGCGACGACCGTCATCGGACGTCCCCCATCTTCACCATCCGCCGCACGTAGAAGACGCTGAGGACCGCGACGATGACCAGCATCAGCAGCGAGATCGCCGCTCCGCGCCCGAAGTCGCTTTGCCCGAACGCCTCGATGAACACGTACACGCCCATGAGGTAGTTGGACGGGTCGAGCTGCGAGGCGCCGATGAGCAGGTACGGCTGAGTGAAGACGCCGAAGTCCCAGATGATCGACAGGCTCGTCAGGATCAGGAAGATCGGCTTCAGGATCGGGTAGGTCACGTCGCGGAAGATCCTGAGCGAGCCGGCGCCGTCGATCTCCGCGGCCTCGACGAGCTCACGCGGCACCTGAGCCAGCCCCGCGTAGACCGTGATCGTCACGAACGGGATCGCGCCCCAGACGATCAGCAGCGAGACCATCGCGAGCTTCGAGAACGTGGTGTCGTACCAGTCGTGCTGGGTGTAGTCGCCGACGCCGGCCTCCGTCAGGACGTAGTTGAGGATCCCGTTCTGGAAGTTCGTCATCCAGAACCACACCTGCACCGCCACGACCGCCGGCATCGACCAGGCGAGCACCAGGCCGGCCGTCAGCAGGACGCGAACCCATGACGAGACGCGGGTCAGGAGGAAGGCGATCAGGGTGCCGATGCCCATCGTCAGCCCGACGGTCGCTGTGGTGAAGATCACCGTACGGAGCAGCGTGTCCCAGAAGACGTCGTCCCGCAGCACCGACGCGTAGTTGTCGAAGCCGATCCAGACACCCGTTCGCTGGATCAGCTCCGGCAGCCCGTACTGCTGGAACGACAGCGTCACGAGCTCGTACAGCGGATAGCCGAGGATCGCCGTGATGACGGCGATCGCGGGCAGGATCAAGAGGTACGGGACCGAGGCGCGGGCCCAGTGCCGAATGCGCGACGGTCGCCGCCGAGACCGGTGGACTGGTGTCTCGGCGGCGACCGTCATGCGTACGTTCTAGCGCTGGTTGAGCGTGAACGTGATGTTGTCGCTCGCCACCTCTGCGGCTTCCTTGATCGTCATCTTGTTCGTCAGGATCCGCGACAGCATCGTTCGGAGGACGTTCCCGTTCTCGACGTTGACCCAGTGCTTCGCCGTCGGCACGAACCAGCTCCTCTTCGCAGCGCGCTCGTTCACGCTGTTCCCGAGGAGGCTCGTGGTGTTCGGGATGTTGCCCTTGGCGCGAAGCGCGGTCATCGAGGCGTTGTCCGTGAAGGCCCCAATCCAGGACGCAGCCTGTGCCTTGTTCGCGCCGACCGGGACGGCGAGATCCGAGCCGCCGAGGAAGCCCGGAATCGGCTGCCCCTTCGTGCGACTCGGCATGACGAACTGCGCGGTGCGATTCTTGAAGTCACCGACGCAGCAGCTGAACCACGCAGGGCCCTGGATGGACGCGGCGTTGCCCTGTGCGTACACGTCGTAGGGATTGGGACGAACCTCGTCCGTGGTCTTGCTGGCACGCGAAGCGGCGTCGTAGAACCGCTTGAACGCTGCCAGGCCGGCGAGAGCCTTCGGGCGGTCGAGCGTGCCGATCCACTTGCCCTTGTTCGTCACGGCGATCGTGCCGCCGTAGTCGTAGACGAAGCTCATCGCGAAGTACCAGTCCGTACCTGCGATGTAGACCGGCGAGAAGGTCTTCGCCTTGTTCTTCGCGCCGAGCTTCCTGGCGAGCGCGGTGAACTCAGCGGCGCTCGTCGGGATCTTCGCGTTGACCGCCTTGAAGAGATCGGTCCGATAGGTGATCACGCGCGAGCCCGCGTAGTAGGGAACGCCGTAGATCTTGCCGCCGTACTGCCCCGACTTCGCGAGCCCCGTGAGCCACGTGCTCTTGTTCGGGAAGGAGTTCGCCGTCAGGTCCTGGAACGCGCCGGCGGCCATGTACTTCGTCATCTCGGTGTTCCCCATCTCGATGACGTCCGGCGCATTGTTGCCCGCCAGCGTCGCGTCGAACTTCGAGAGGTGGGTCGTCCATGTCTGGTACTGGACGTCGACGTCCCAGCCCGGGTTCTGGGCCTTGAACTGGGCGTTCGCCGCAGCGACGACCTCGGGCCAGCCGGACTGTGCGTCGACCTGCAACCAAACCGTCAGCGTGTCGGCGGCCTTGCCACCCGAGGCTCCGGTGGCTCCCACCGCCGCGACGGCGAGCGCCGCAACGAGCACCGCTGCGGCAAAAACACGTACGTTCATTCGCATCCTCCGCGGCAACCTGGGACTCGACCTGGCCGTGCCGTCAAGCGTGGCAGTCCACGGCCGGAGTGCCCAAGTGGTTTATACCAATCTGCCACGGCCGGGAGGCTTCCACATCTTCGGTCGTCTGTCAAGCCCCCATCGGCAGCGGCTCTCGTCCACAATGCCCTGCTCATGTAGCTATCTGCAATTCCACCGCTGGCGGCATGGTTGGTACTAACCACGCTTCGCCGCGGCGACCGCTGGTCGCGCGTTCCCACGACGCCTTTGCTGCGGGATCGAGAGCGACGTGACGAGTCGGTACCTGTCGCCTCGGTAGATCGACTCGACGAACTCGACGGTCTCCCCCGCGTGTGAACGCGTGATCCGCTCGAAGCGGAAGGCCGGCGAGTGAAGGGGGACGCCGAGCGCACTCGACTCGTCCTCGTCCGTTACGGTCGGCTCGATCGTCTGCTCTCCGCCCACGACGACGATGCCGTACCGCTCGCGGAGAAGCTCGTAGAAGGACATCTCCTCGAGGTCCGCCGCGGTGAGGCCGGGCACCTGCGACGCGCGGATGTGCACCGTCTCGATCGCCATGCTCTCGCCGTCGGCCAGGCGCAGCCGAACCGCGACGAGTACGGGCTCGGAGGGCGAGACGTGGAGCAGCCGGCCGAGCCGTGCTCCGGCGGGCGTGACCCGGAGATCGAGCGTCTTGCTCGCCGGCCTCAGGCCACGGGTCCGCATGTCGTCCGTGAACGAGGTCATCGTCAGCTCCTGCGCGATCTTCGGCTCGCTGACGAACGTTCCCGCGCCGTGGCGCCGAACGAGATATCCCTCCCTGACCAGGTCGTCGAGCGCCGCACGAACGGTCAGGCGGGAGACCCCGAAGTCGGAGCTCAGCTGCCGCTCGGACGGAATCGCGTCGCCGACGGTGAGCTGCTCGATGAGGTCGAGCACGAGGTCGCGCGTCGTCGCCTGCTTCGTCATGCCGGCCATCGTAACCCGCTACCGAGAGAGGTCAATACCAGGGTCAGGTGGCCAGCGGGGTGACGGGCTGCTCGACCGGCGCTTCGCCCGGAAGGAGGAGAGACGCGCCCGAGTCCGCGTCGAAGAAGTGAAAGCGCGCCGGATCCACTGCGAGCCGCAGCGGCTCTCCGACCTCCGCCCGGGTGCGCGGATCGACGCGGGCGTTCAAGAGCGAGCCCGGATCGCCCACGAGCTCGGGCCGCTCGTCCTCCTCGTCGCCCTCCGTCGGGGTTGCGATGCGCGTCGCGTCGACGCGGAAGAAGACATGCGCGTCGGACCCCAGCTCCTCGAGCACGACGACGTCCACGTCGAGAGCGGGCAGGCCTGGAGAGGCGAACGCCGTATCCTCGAAGGCCTCCGGGCGAATCCCGACCACGACGCGCCCCGAGCTCGCGGACGGGCGGCGCGACCAGTCGAGCGGGATCCGGAACTGGCCGAAGACCACGTCACTTCCGTCGATCGTGGCTTCGACGAGGTTCATCGCGGGAGAGCCGATGAACCCGGCGACGAAGACGTCGCGAGGATGCTCGTACAGCGCCTGCGGCGTGTCGACCTGAAGGATCTGGCCGTCGCGCATGACCGCCACGCGTTGGCCCAGCGTCATCGCCTCGACCTGGTCGTGCGTGACGTAGACGGTCGTCACGCCCAGCCGCTGATGCAGCTGGGCGAGCGACGCCCGCATCCCGACACGAAGCTTCGCGTCGAGGTTCGAGAGCGGCTCGTCCATGAGGAACGCCTGTGGCTCACGTGCGATCGCCCGGCCCATCGCGACGCGCTGTCGCTGACCGCCGGAGAGCTGAGCCGGTTTGCGTTCGAGCAGCTCGGCGAGACCGAGGAGCTCGGCGATCTCTTCGACCCGCTTGCGGATCTCCGCCTTCGGTGTCCGGCGAACCCTGAGCCCGTAGCCCAGGTTCTGGCGCACGCTCATGTGGGGATACAGCGCGTAGCTCTGGAAGACCATCGCGATGTCCCGGTGGCGTGGCGCGAGGTCGGTGACCTCACGGCCGCCGATCGCGATCTCGCCGCTCGTCACGTCCTCGAGGCCCGCGATGGAGCGCAGCAGCGTCGACTTCCCGCAGCCCGAAGGGCCGACAAGCGCGATGAACTCGCCGTCTCCGATCGTGAGTGACACGTCGTCGAGCGCGAGAACGTCGCCCGGGAAGGCCTTCGTGACGTTGCGAACCTCGATCTCCGCCATCGCGCCGGGTATGGATACCACATTTCCACGCAAGTGGTATTGACCACCGACCAGTTGTCTGCGTAGACTCGCGCGGATGGTCGACAACGGACTCGTGACGGAAGCGGGCGGCGACGCCGCTGCGGGCTACGAGACGCGCGAGACGTTGGAGCTCGTCCAGCTCATGAACCAGGCGGACTCGACCGTTCCCGCAGCCGTCGGAGCGGTGGCGGCGGACGTCGCGGCCGTGGTGGACACGGTCGCGGAACGACTTCGCGCCGGCGGGCGCCTCGTCTACGTCGGAGCCGGATCGTCCGGGATGATCGCGGCGCTCGACGCGTCCGAGTGCGAGGCGACCTTCTCCGTGCCGCCGGGAGTCGTCGTGGCACTGGTCGCCGGCGGAGCGGCGATCTCTCTGGAAGCCGAGGACGACGGCGAGAGTGGTGCCCGCGACGTCCTGGGCATCCAGGTCGGTTCCGCCGACGCCGTGATCGGCGTCAGCGCGAGCGGCTCGACGCCGTACGTGCTCGGCGCGCTCGAGTCCGCACGTACAGCCGGTGCATTCACCGCGTGCGTCGTCGCGGCTCCCGGCTCCGCGCTCGGCCGGCTCGTCGAGCGCGAGATCGCGGTCGTCGTCGGCCCGGAGTTCCTCGCGGGGTCGACGCGGCTCAAGGCGGGAACGGCGCAGAAGCTCGTCCTGAACACGATTTCGACGGTGTCGATGATCCGGCTGGGAAAGACCTACGGCAACCTCATGGTCGACGTCGCCGCCGCGAACGAGAAGCTCGCCGGGCGCGTCCGGCGAATCGTCGCGACGGCGAGCGGCGCGTCCCGGCAGCAGGTCGACGACGCGCTCGAGGCCGCGGACGGCGACGCGCGCGTCGCGATCGTCTCCCTCCTCGCGGGGATCGACGCCGACACGGCGCGACACCGTCTCGACCGTTCG
>DASUCI010000012.1:0-5443 GCA_035762825.1 Gaiellaceae bacterium
CGATGGCCTCGGGAGCTCCGTCGGCCTGCTCCGTCTCCGATCCCTGCGAAGGAGCCGAGAAGTCGGCCGGAGGAACGTGGATCCGCGGCGACGGTCGGCTGTCGCCGTCGGTCGAGGGCTCCTTGCCCTCGGCGGCCCCCGGCGTCGGCGCCTTCTTCCTCCCGCGACCTCCGCGGGTTCCGCGGCGCGTGCGCTTCTTCGTCGGCGCGCCGTCGGCGCTGTGCTCCGGCTCGACCTCGTCCGGCTCGACGACCTCGCCCGGCTCGTCGATGTCGGCCGGCTCGTCGACCGCGTCGAGATCGACGACCGGAGCCGCCTTCTTGGCACGAGATGCACGCGTCGGCTTCTCGGCTTCGGCCTCGAACGTGATCGGGCTCGACGCCACCGCTCCGTCGTCGTCGAGCGTCGCGTATGCGGCGCCTTCGAGAACCGCCCCGACCGTCGCCTTCACCTTCTTGCCGACGAGCTTCGCCGCGCCGGCGACGACGACCTCGTAGCCACCGTCGAGCTTGCCCACGCCTGCTGTCGGGTCGTGCAGACCGACCTCGACGAGCTTCAGCTCCACCGACGCCCCCTCTGTCACTGGCGCGGCCGGTCGCATCGCCTCGAGCTTGCCCTGTGCGAGCACCTCAACGTGGTCGTGATGAACATGGCCGTTGCCCGCGGCGGGAACGAGGAAGAACCGACGGCGTGCAGCCGCCTCGACCTCGGTGAGCCGGCTTCCACCGCGCCCGACGAGCAACGCGAGCACGCGGGGATGGACGGCGACCTGGAAGGCCTGGACCCGGGACCCCTTCGCGAGCGCACGCAGCTTGCGCTCCACTTCGAGGGCGTGAGTTGCGTCCGAGACGACGATTCCGTCGCCGTCGCAGATCGGACAGCGCTCGGTCAGGATCTCGCGCGGCCCGTCCGTGACGTTCTGGCGGGTCATCTCCACGAGCCCGAGAGGCGAGATCTCGACGACGTACGTCTTCGTGCGATCGCGCTCGAGCTCCGAGCGCAGCGCCTCCTCGACCGTCTCCCGGTTCTTCGGGTTCGCCATGTCGATGAAGTCGATGACGATGATCCCGCCGATGTCGCGCAGCCGGAGTTGCCGCACCACCTCTTTCACGGCCTCGAGGTTGTTCTTGACGATCGTGTCCTCGAGCCGTCCCTGCGCGCTCTTGCCGCGGGAGCCCACGAAGCGGCCGGTGTTCACGTCGATGACGGTGAACGCCTCCGCGTAGTCGAACACGAGATAGCCGCCCGAGGGCAGATCGACGCGCCGGTCGAGCGTGGAGCGGATCTCGGCGTCGACGCCTGACGCCTCGAAGAGCGGCTCCTTCTCACGGTAACGATGCACGCGCTCGACCATGTGCGGCGACGTCTTCTTCAGGTAGCTGACGATCCGCCGATGGGTGCGGTCGTCGTCGATACGAGCGCCGACAAAGTCGCCGGCGAAGAGGTCGCGGACGATCCGGAGCGGCAGCTCCGCCTCCTCGTAAACGAGCGCGGGCGTCGTCGCGTTCTTCGCGTTCGCTTGGATGGTCTTCCAGAGGCGCTGGAGGAACACGAGGTCGCGCTCGATGTCCTCGGCGGACGCGCCTTCCGCCGCTGTTCGGACGATGATCCCTCCGCCTTTCGGGTCGAGGCCCTTCACGATGTCCTTGAGCCGGGTGCGCTCCGCGTCCTCGAGCCGACGCGAGACGCCGGAGCCCTCGCCGTTGGGCACGTACACGAGGAAGCGCCCGGGCAGAGAGATCTCGGTCGTCAGGCGCGCGCCCTTCGACTTCATCGGATCCTTGACGGCCTGCACCATGATCGTCTGACCGCGCTTGATCAGGTCCTGGATCTTCCGCGCGCCCTTCCGGCCCTCGAGCTCCGGACCGACGATCTCGTCGACGTAGAGGAAGCCGTTCTTCTCGAGGCCGATCTCGACGAACGCGGCTTCCATGCCCGGGAGGACGTTGTCCACGACTCCGAGGTAGATGTTCCCGGCGATGGAGCGCCGCTCCGGGCGCTCGAGGTAGACCTCGGCGACCCGGCCGTCCTCGAGGATCGCGACGCGCTGCTCGCCGACGTCGACGGAGATGAGCAGCTCGCGCTTCGCGGCGGGCAGCGGCGCCCGCTTCGTGGGCGTGCGCCTGCGCGATGCGGATCGCGACTGCCTGCGCTCGGGCTTGCCGTCGGCTTTCGCGGGTTGCTTCGCGCGGGGTGCCGGCGCCTTCTCCGCCACCGCGACGGCAGTCTCCGCAACGGTCACGGGCTCGGCATCGGACGCCGTAGCCGCTCCCGGCTTCTTCCTTCCCTTGCCGCCGCGACTTCCGCGACGGCGTCTCTTCCTGGGGGCCGCCGGCGAGCTGGGCTCGTCGACGGGCTCCGGTGCCTGAGGCTCAGGCGGTGCTACTGCCTCCGTGGCGGCCGCTTCGGAGACCGCCTCTTCTTCCTGCTTCTTGCCGAAGCGAAACCAGCGTCGTGCCAAGTGTGAGTTCCTCTCGTGTGATCGCGCGCGGGCCCAGGACGGCTACCTGCCGGTGAGGCCTCGCGCTGCGTGGATTCAAGACGTTGGTCGACATGACCTGCAGACAGGCTACCAGTCGGCCTTCGGAGAGCCCGATCGCGTCGCCCGTGTCAAGCGGCGGCGGGCCGGAGGCGCGCTCGTCGCGCACGGACGGCGCGAAGGCGTTGCGAGAGGCGTGCCCAGGCCCATGGCTCGAGCTCGCCGTAGCGCGTCTCGGTCTGACCGCGGGTGGACTCCAGATACTCGAACCAGGCGTCGGCCTCCTCGAGCTCCAAGAGCTCCTCCGCCAGCTCCGTGTTCGGCATCGTCCCTTCCATGCACTCGATCGCCGCGCATCCTAGGTCCCGGTCCGGACGGAGCCGTCTACGGTTCGAGGAGGCGGGACTCGGCGAGCTCGAACGCCTTCGCGAGCCCCCAGGTCCCCGCGGCGGCGACCGCGACGTCGGCGACCGGCCCGGGGACGATCGTCCGGAGCGAACGAGCAGCCTGCCGGAACGCGAAGCCCGCGGCGACCACGGCCGCGGCTCCACCCGCTCGGATGCGAATCTCGTCGGCCACGGGGGAGCCCGCGGAAGTCGTCCTGAGCTGCAGCAGCAGTCGGATCTGCTCGAGTGTCAGGAGCTGGCGCGGAACACCCAGGCGCGAGCCGGCGAGCGCGATCAGGGCGGAGCGCACGACCGCGGTCTTCACGAGGCCGGTTCGCGACGCCTCGGCGATCGCCGGAACGCGCGCGGCCAGGACCGAGGCGTTCTCCGTCGCCTCCACGATCCGGTCCGCGATCTCCGAGACGGGAAACCCTTCCCCGGCGCGGCACTCGACGACGAAGGGCGACAGTACGAACGGCAGCGTCCAGTCCGCCTGCGGCCAGAGCTGGACGAGGACGACCGGGACGCCCTCCGCGTCGGCCGAACGAACCAACTGGTCGTCCTCGGGCGTGGGATCGCCCGCGATGATGCGAACGAGCACCTCGGCCCGGTCGACGAATTCCGCCCCGCCTACGACGACGGCGCCCTGCGTCGCGCTCGCTCCGAGCTCCTTCGCGAGCTGCTCGGCGAGCATGCCGCTGACCCCAACCGGGCCGACGGATGCAGTCTCCGCCTCGGACGTGACCTCCGCTCCGACCTTCCGAGCCTCGGTCACGAGCGCGCGAATGCCGGCTGCGCTCACGGAGATCCCGGCCGTCCGAGCTCGCCGCGCGCGTGGATGCTCTGGAGCACGCCGATCAGCACGAGGTTCGCCACCATCGAGGATCCTCCCACGGTTACGAACGGGAGCGGAATACCTGTGACCGGGGCCACGCCCATCGTCATCCCGACGTTGACGAAGACCTGGAAGAGGAAGCCGACGACGAGCCCTCCGGCCACGACGACGCCGTACAGCTCCGTCGCGCCGGTGACGACGCGCAGCCCGCGCCAGACGACGAGCAGGTACAGGAGCAGGAGGATCGCGCAGCCGACGAAGCCGCGCTGCTCGGCGAGGGAGGCGAACGCGAAGTCCGTCGCGTGCTCGGGGAGGTAGTCGAGCTTGGTCTGGCTCGCCTCGACGACTCCGCGACCCGTGAGCCCGCCGGAGCCGACAGCCGTGATCGACTGGTCGAGGTTGTAGGTGAGCCCGCCCGGGTCGGCGCCCGGATCGAGCGTGAGGCGGGCAGCCTGGTAGGGCTTGAGGACCTGGACTCCGGCGGCGGGCAGCAGCCAGAGAACGGAGGCGATGGCGAGGACACCGGCGGCGAGCAGGACCGCGAGCTGCCTCCAGCGGAGCCCGACGAAGAACAGCACCGCGAAGAGTGACGCGGCGTACACGAGCGCGGTCCCGAGGTCGGGCTGCATGAACACCAGAAGGATCGGAACCGCACCGAGCCCGATCACCGAGAAGATCGTCCTCCACCGCGCGGTCGGGCCGACGCGGTCGACGACGAAACCGGCGATCGCGAGTACGAACAGCACCTTCCCGAGCTCCGAGGGCTGGAACTGGATGACGCCGAGGTCGAGCCAGCGCTTGGAGCCGCGAACCGCCTCGGCCGCGACGAAGACGACGACCATCAAGGTCAAAGTCGCGGCATAGACGACCTTCCAGGAGCGGCGCCAGACGTCGACCGGGATCAGCGCCATCGTGACGAGCCCGGCCGCGCCCACCGCGGCGGCGAAGCCCTGCCGGACGACGAAGTAGCCCTCGTCGCCCGGGACGTCGAAGCGCGTGATCCCCGCGACGACCCAGAGCCCGTAGCCGACGAGCGCCGCTGCTGCGGCCATGAGGATCCAGTCGAGGCTGCGCAGGAAGCCGATGACCGCGGGCTCCGCCCGGGTCGAGCCGGAGCGGATGCGTGGGCGACCGGTGACCTCGATCATGAGTGGTTGCTCCGGGAACTACGTGCGGGATTCGCCGGCGAAAAGCAAGCAGGGCTAGGACGCAGGGAGGCCGCGTACCCAGTGGGTACGCGGCCGACTGAGGACGACGCCGTGCGCCGCTTTGCAGCCGCGCGAAGACTGTGCGTAGTTCCCGGAGCGACCACTTAGTCGGTCTCCACCAGCGACGCGGGCTCGGCGGCATCCACACCGAAGAAGCGTTCGAAGACCTTGAGCGCGGCCGGCGCGGCAGCGGCCGAGCCGTGGCCGCCGTTCTCGATCAATGCGCAGACGACCAGCCGAGCCGAGTCCGATGGGCCCCAGCCGCACCACCAGGACTGGTCCTCGAGGTGGTCGATGGGGTAGCCCGGGAGCTGAACGACCTTCTCGGCCGTCCCCGTCTTGCCGGAGATCGGCACGGGGTAGTTCGCGAAGACGCTTGACGAGGCGCCTGCCGCGGAATGCGTCGCGGCGTAGAGCCCGTCGCGTACCGCTGCGAGCGCAGCCGGGTCGACGCTGGCCGACTTCGGCGGCGTCGGCGCGAACCGGCGGAGCACGACGCGCGGGGAGCCCTTCGCGCCGGGCTGCTCGACGTCGG
>DASUCI010000013.1:0-5863 GCA_035762825.1 Gaiellaceae bacterium
CGACGATCTCGTCCGCGAGAAAGCCGAGCTCGTTCGCCCAGGTCGCCGAGGACGTGGCGACGTGCAGCGTCCCGTCACGCGCGATGCGAAGGGGCCACGCCTGGCGCGCGATCGCGTCGCCCACCACGTCCGGCCAGGCGGCGGTCAGAGCCGCGAGCGGGATCGCGTCGCGGCTGCCGCCGCGCGCCAGCTCTCGCTCGACCTCGCGGCCGATGCGCTCCATCACCGGACCTCACCGGGTGCGACCGCGAGCGTCTGTGCGGGCTCGGCGGGAAGCGCCGCGGTGGCAGTCGCAGTGATCACCGTCTGCGAGCCGTGTTCGATCATCCGCGCGAGGGCTCGCCGGCGATCGCCGTCGAGCTCGGAGAGGACATCGTCGAGCAGCACGAGCGGCGACACGTCGTGGCGCGCGCGAAGTGCGGCAGCCTCGCCGAGGACGAGCGCGAGCACCGCCATCCGCTGCTCGCCTTGCGAGCCGAAGACGCGCAGGTCGCGGCCTCCCGCCTCGATCCGGACGTCATGCAGGTGCGGGCCCGCTCCAGTCACGCCGCGCTCCACGTCGAGGCTCATGCGCGCGGAGAGCTCCTCGACGGAGGCCGGCTCGCCGTCGTACGCGAGCGTCGCGTCCACGAGACCGAGCTCTCCCGCCGTCTGCGCAAAGGCTGGAGCCACGAGCTGGAGGGCGTCCATTCGTGCGAGCACGAGAGCTTCGCCGAGCGTGGAGACCGCCTCCGTCCACGGCGCGACTGCTTCCAGCGACGAGACGCCCGATCGCACTCCCCGGAGCCCCGCGTTTCGCTGGGCGAGCGCGGCTGCGTACTCGGCGGCGGCGCTGGCGCGCGACGGCAGAAGCCTCGCGACGGCGCGGTCGACATACGCGCGACGCGTCGCAGGCCCTCCCTTCACCACCGCCAGTCGGTCCGGCGTGAAGACGAGCGTCGTCAGCTCTCGCCTGAGCAGGTCGCTCGAGCTCAGCCGTTCACCGTTGAGCACGACCCGGCGTGAGTCGTGGCGCGTGAGCACGAGGTCGGTCGTGAACACGTTGCCACCCACTCCACCCTGCAGGCGAACGCGGGCGGCCTCGGCGTCGAAGCGAATCATGAGCGCGTCCCGCCTCGCCCGAGGCGAGAACCCCTGGGTCCCGAGGTGCAGCGCCTCGAGCAGGTTCGTCTTGCCGGCGCCGTTCGGGCCGTGGAGCAACACCACTCCCGGCTCGAGGCTCAGCTCGAGCGAGGCGTACGAACGGAAGTCGCGAAGCGTGACGTCGCGGACGATCAGCCCGCGAGCCGGATGGGCATGATCAGGTACCAGAAGCTCTCTTCGGGAGCCGCGAGCAGTCCTGGTCGCAGGCGGTTGATGAGCTTGAGCCGGACCGTGTCGCCTGCAACGGCCTCGAGCCCGTCCCGCAAGAACTCCGGGTTGAACCCGATCTCGAGCTCCTCGCCGGAGAAGTCGATCGGGATGGACTCGGTGGCCTCCCCGACGTCCTGGGTCTGCGCCGACACGGTGAGCTCGCCCTCCGCGAAGCGCAGTCGGAGCGGCGCGTTGCGCTGGGCCATGAGGCCGGCACGTCGGACGACGTCGAGAAGGGCCGCCCGTGGCGTGTCGATCTCCACCTCGAACGTCTCGGGGAGCAGTTGCTTGTAGTTCGGGAACTGGCCGTCGATGCGGCGGCTCGTGAGCCACACGTCGCCGGCGGAGAAGATGACGTGGTTCTCGTGGACGCCGAGCTCGATGTCCTCGGTTCCGCTCGCGATGCGAACGAGCTCCTGCAGGGCGCGCGCCGGGATGATCGCCTCGAGCTCGGGCCCGCCGGCCGACAGCGGCGTCTCCTTCACGGCGAGCCGGTACGAGTCGGTCGCTGCCATGACGAGCTGTTGTCCCTCGAAGCGCACGAGGACTCCGGTGAGCACCGGTCGCGACTCGTCCCGAGAAGCCGCCCGACCGACCTTGTCGATCGTCTCGAGCAGCGCCTGCGTCTCGATGCGGTGCAGTGAGACGTCGACTGGCGGCAGCCGTGGGAAGTCCTCGGCGCTGTACACGTTGAGCCGAGACGAGTGGCTGCCGGAGGTCACCGAGAGCACGCCTTCGCCCTCCTCGTGCACGAGGGTCACCTTGTCGTCGGGCAGCAGGCGCACGAGGTCGGTGAGGAGACGCCCCGGCACGACGACACTCGCGTCTCCTGCGATCTCGCCGCTCACCGACGCGCGAAGCGAGATCTCCATGTCGGTGGCCGCGAGCGTGAGCCGATCGTTCTCGGCCTGCAGGAGAATGCCGCCGAGAACCTGGACGGCCCCGCGCGTCGAGACGGCACGCGAGACCACCCCGAGCGCAGACGAAAGCTCCGTCTTCGAGCACGTGATGCGGAGCGCGGTGTCGGTCGCCATGTCTGTAGTCATTACTTGAAAAACAAGATCGTAGAAGTAGTAGGAGTGTGAGTTATGGGGAGGACAGGGCGTTTGTAGGGCACGAGCGGGGAAAATGCGTGTGGACGGGGATGGGGGTCCGCGTCAACGCACTCAACAGCGTCGCTGCGGCCGCCCGCGTGGACCCCCAACATCAGCGCGCCTGCTTGATGCGCGCAGTCAACTCTTGCACAAGGTTGTACACAGAGCGGTCTTCGCGGATGAGCCGCGTGATCTTGTCCTTCGCATGGATGACGGTCGTGTGGTCTCGCCCGCCGAACTCCTTGCCGATCCTCGGCAGCGACGCGTCGGTGAGCTCTCGTGAGAGGTACATCGCGACCTGTCGCGGGTACGCGACCGCCTGGGAACGCCGCGGGCTGACGAGCTCGTCGAGCGTGACGCCGAAGCGCTGGGAGACTGCTTCCTGAATCCGCGGGATGGTCACCTCGGGCGCCGCCTCGCCCTGCGGATAGACGTCGCGGAGGACGTCTTCGGCCAGCTCGGTCGTGAGCGGGCGATCGGTGAGCGACGAGAACGCGACGACTCGCGTGAGCGCCCCCTCGAGCTCGCGGATGTTCGCCGACACGCGGCCGGCGATGAAGGTGAGCACCTCGGGGTCTTCGATCGCGATCGCCTCGGTCTCGACGCGCTTTCGGAGGATCGCGATGCGCGTCTCGAGGTCGGGCGCCTGGATATCGGTGAGGAGCCCCCACTCGAACCGCGAACGGAGGCGCTCCTCGAGCGTCGCGATCTCGCGCGGCGGCCGATCCGAGGACAGCACGATCTGCGCCCCGCCCTCGTACAGCGAGTTGAACGTGTGGAAGAACTCCTCCTGGATCCGCTCCTTGCCCTCGATGAACTGGATGTCGTCGACGAGGAGCACGTCGTAGTTGCGATACCGGCGCTTGAAGCCCTCGATCCGCGCTCCGCGGTCACGGACGGCGTCGATGAACTCGTTCATGAAGTCCTCGCTCGTGACGTACCGCGCTGTCAGGCGCCGGGAGTGCTGGCGTACGTAGTGCCCGATCGCCTGGAGAAGGTGCGTCTTGCCGAGCCCCGTGCCGCCGTAGATGAACAGCGGGTTGTACGCCTGCGCGGGAGCCTCGGCCACCGCCAACGCTGCCGCGTGCGCGAAGCGATTCGACGATCCGATGACGAAGAGATCGAAGGTGTACTTCGCGTTCAGCTCCCTGTCAGAAGACTCCCGCGCTGCGGGGGACGGTGCGGGCGTGGCCGCAGCGGCGGGCGCGCTCTCGACGGCGACCGGAGCCTCGGGCTGCGCGGCACTCGACCGCGCCTGCACGCGCTCACCGACCGCGAAGCTGACGACGACTCCCGAGGGAGTGCTCTCGATCGCCGCCCGGCTGACGAGATCGAGGAAGTGACCCTCGATCCAGTCCCGCGTGAAGTCGTTCGGAACCTCGACGACGAGCTCGCCGCCGTTGAACGAGCGCGGGTGCGCCTGACCGAACCAGGTGTCGTACGTCGACTCGGTGAGCGTGTCACGCAGCCAGCCGGCTACGGGAGTCCAGACGTCTTCGGCTCGTGTCTCGGCGGGGTGCTCCAACCGTCCTCGCGCTTCGTGGGGGCGTACGGAAGGTGGCGAGCATAGCACCATGCCGGCAACACCTCAACGCCGTCGTGCGGCCGCGTTGTGGATGAAAATTACGCTGTTTTGCAGGAACTTTCCCCATTCCACACGTCCTTCCACAGGTGTGGAAGACATGCAGAGCGTTGCTGAGGAGGGCAACACGGAACGCGAATGAGCAGCGACTTCGATCGACCCACATTGCGGCGACTCTGTGGAAAACCTTGGTGCCAGGTGGGTCGTCTATACTCGCGACTCCCCGAACCCGAGTGACCGCGAGACCACGTGAAGCGCACCTATCAGCCGAATGTTCGCCGCCGCAAGCGGCGCCACGGGTTCCGAGCCCGAATGTCCACGCGTGGAGGCCGCGCGATCCTCAAGCGCCGCCGCGCGAGAGGCCGCAAGCGCCTCTCGGCGTGAGCTGCACCGGTGCAACGCCGTAACCGGCTCTCCCGGTCGAAGGACTTCGACACCGTTTATCGCCGTGGCCGCTCGACGTCGAGTCGCTATCTCGTGCTCCACTGGTTCACGCGTGACGATGAGGACGGCGAGCCGAGGCTCGGGCTCGCGGTGCCGCGCGCGGTTGGAACGGCCGTGGCGCGCAACCGCGTGAAGCGGCTGCTGCGCGAGGCCTGGCGCGAGCTCCTGCCGACGGTGCCGTCCGGGAACGACTACGTCCTCGCGGCGCGCCCCGGCCTCGCCGAGCCGGCGGAAACCCGTGGGAAAGACTGGCTCGTCGCGGAGATCGGCGAGGTGCTCCACAAGGTGCGCGCGTGAGGTACGTCGCGATGGGTCTGGTGCATGCCTGGCGGTGGACCTTCGGCCTGCTCACGCCGGCCGGGACGTGCAAGTACCACCCGAGCTGCTCGCAGTATGCGCTCGACGCGCTTCGCGAGTTCGGGCTCGTGCGCGGCAGCGTCCTCGCCGCCTGGCGTGTTCTGCGCTGCAATCCGTGGAGTCACGGCGGCGTGGACTACGCGAAGGATCAGACGCTGTTTCCGCTCATCGGCTCGCGGAGAGCGGACACGTGATCCTCGGCGGTCTTCTCTCCCCGCTCGAGAACGTCCTCACCGAGGTCCTCACGTGGCTTCACGACAGCGGCGGGCTGACGTGGGCGTGGTCGATCGTCGCGCTCACGGTGATCGTGCGCGTCCTCCTGGTGCCCGTGGCGATCCGGCAGATCCACTCCATGCAGAGCCTGCAGATCCACGCGCCCGAGATGAAGGCGATCCAGCAGCGCTACAAGAGCGACCGGCAGCGGCAGTCGGAAGAGCTCATGAAGTTCTACAAGGAGAACAAGATCAACCCGTACGCCTCGTGCCTCCCGATCGTCTTCCAGATCCCGATCTTCATCGCGCTCTTCTTCGTGCTCCGCGACTTCGAGGACGAGATCTTCCCGCAGTTCCCGGCGTCGTCGCTGGAGTGGCTCGGGCTCGTGGACATCACCGAGCCGACGAAGAACGGGTGGGGGCCGGTGCTCATCACGGTATACGTGGTGAGCCAGCTGACGTCGACATACCTCATGTCGACGGCGATGCAGAGCAAGGCGCAGCGCTACATGATCATGTTCCTCCCGATCGTCTTTCTCCCGTTCATCCTGGGGTTCCCGACGGGGCTGATGATCTACTGGCTGACGACCAACCTCTGGACGACGGGGCAGGGGATCGTGACGCGACGACTCATGCCGCGGCCCGTGGCGCCGCCGAAGCGCTCGAGCCGGACACCTCCAAAAGAGGCGACGGCCGCGGTCTCGTCGAACGGCGAGCCGGCAGACTCCCCGGACACCCAGGCGCGCGCGGCCTCGGGTGGAGCTCCTCGTCGCGTGAAGAAGAAGCGCGGAGGAGGGCGGCCCCGCCGATGAGTGAGGCGA
>DASUCI010000014.1:0-10214 GCA_035762825.1 Gaiellaceae bacterium
ACGCGGGTACGACGCGTGCGAGATCGACTTCGAGAGCGGGTTCTGGATGGACTACCCGTTCGCCGAGCGCCTCGGCGAGCTCGCGCGAGAGAACGACGTCGCACTCTCCGTGCACGCGCCCCTGTTCGGGTTCATGGGCCATCTCGAGGCGAGCGGTCGCAAGTTCACGTCCGCAGTCGGAGCGCTCGACCGCAGCGCCGGAATCGTCGCCGCCAGCGGTGCAGAGCTCGTCGTGTTTCACCCGGGCTTCCTGCTCGGACGCAGTCGTGACGACGCCATCGCCGCGGTCGTCGAGCAGCTTGGCACCCTGCGCGAGCGCCTCGAGAGCAAGGAGCGCGCCGTGCCGTTCGGGATCGAGGTGATGGGTCGCGTGCGCGACCTCGGCTCGGTCGACGACGTCGTCGAGATCGCACGCCGCGTCGACTGGGTTCGTCCCGTGCTCGACTTCGCGCACATGCACGCCACGAGCGACGGCGCGTTTCTCGAGGCCGAGCCGTTCAGCGAGGCGCTCGCGCGAGCCGACGGCGTCCTCGAAAGCGGCGCGCCGTTCCACATCCACTTCTCCGACATCGCGTTCGCGAACCGCAACGAGACGAAGCATCTCGCGTATGGCGAAGGCACGCTCCGCGCCGAGCCGCTTCGCGACGCGCTCGCGGCGTTCGGCCGCCCCGCGACCGTGATCTCGGAGTCGCCCGACGAGGAGTCGAGTCAGGCGATCCGCTCGGTGCTCGCCGGCTCGGCCGGGACGAGCTCCGCGATGCGTGCGTCGTAGCCCGCCGCATCGTCCTCACGCCCACGCTCGCGCAGGAACTCGGTCAAGTGCTCGAGCGGATGCAGCTCGAAGAGGCTGAGCCCCCCGTCCCTCGCCATTCCCACTGCCGAGAGGAACAGCTCCTCCGCCTCGTCGTCGCGTCCTTGCGCCCCACGGATGATGGCGAGCGCGGTTTGCGAGAAGATGTGGCAGCTGATGTCCTCCGGCACCGCATGTGCGCGTGCATCGAGCGCCAGCCGCTCCCCCTCGTCGAGCTTGCCGAGATCGGCCAAGGTCGTCGCGAGCGCCGCCTGGTAGTCCGGCTCCAGTCCACGGTCACCGCGCGCAGAGGTGATGCGCAGCGCTTCGCGGAACAGCTTCTCGGAGCGCTTGAGGTCGCCCCTCGCCCGCGCAAGCCAGCCCAGCCGCCCCAGTGACGCTGCAAGCACGGGCTCCATACCGAGCTCCTCGGCGGTCTCGCGCACCTCGTCCATCATCGTCTCGGCGGCGTCGAGCTCACCCTTCTGCTTCAGGAAGCCGGCGTAGGCAAGCGTCGCGCTCATGCGAGCGCGTACGCTCCCGCTTTCCCCGGCCAGCTCGAGCGCCCGCGTCAGCAGGATCTCGGCCTCGTCGAGCTCCAACCGGACGAGGTGCGCGGAAGCCAGGGCCTGTGCAGCGATCGTCTGCAGATCCTTTCGACCGGCGTCGAGTGCGATCACATACGCGCGCTCCATGTAGCGGACGTAGTCGTCGTTCTCGCCCAGCCACGCCCCGACGACGGCTCGCGCAGTCAGCGCGTCGAAGTGGGCGACAGGCTCGGAGTCGCGCGGTAGGAGCTCGAGCGCCTCGTCGACCAGCGCGCGCGCTCGCGCGGCGTCGCCGTCGCGTTTGATCGACGCCTCGCCGAGCGCGGTGAGGGCAAGGGCCTCGTACACCCGGTCGCCTTCCTCACCTGCCTGATCTCGAACCTTGGCCATCTCGACCTGCACGGCGCCCCAATCCTGGAGACGCCATGCGGCACGCGCCGCGAGGTACCGCGCGTTGAGCGTGGGACGCAGCTCGAGCGCTCTCAGCGCCAGCTTCCGCGCGTTCGGATACGCCTCTCGTGCAATCGCGCGCTTCGCGGCCTTGACGAGAGCGGCGGAGGTCTCCTGCGCGAGCTCTTCCGGTGCGGCGCCTTCGAGCTCGGTCAGGAACTCGACGGACTGGTCGAGGTGGTAGGCGCGAATCTCGACGAGCTCCTCGCCCGTCCGCTCGGCGAGCCACTCCGCGAAGCGCGCGTGGTATTGCGCGCGCGCCAGCTTCGCCATGCCGGTGTAGGCGACCTCGCGGATCAGGGCGTGCTTGAACCGGTACGCGACCTCACCCGAGATCGAGGAACGAGGCTCGCGAAGGAGGAACTCGCGTTGAAGCAGGTCGTCGAGCAGCTCTTCGTGCCCTTCGACGTCCGGCGAGAGGTGCTCGAGCGCACCGCGCCAGAACACGCGACCGATGACCGACCCCCGCTGGAGCAGCGTCTTGGCGGCGGGATCGAGGTGATCGATACGCGCGGCGATCAGGGCTTGCAGCGTGTCCGGGACTCGACCGGCAGAGCCGTTGCCCGAGCCGCTCTCGACCAGCATGCGGATCGTTTCCTCGACGAACAGCGGGTTTCCCTCGGCGCGATCCAGCGCATCCTGCGGCAACGACGCCGGCCGCTCGCCTGCAGCACCGGCCAGCTGGCTCAGGAGCTGCTCGACGAGCTCGGCGCTCTCGTCGTCCGACAGCGGTTCGAGCTCGATCGCGGTCGAGCGCACGCGACCTCCGCCCCAGCCGGGGCGTGCGTCGAGGAGCTCCGGGCGCGCGAGGCAGAGGATCAGCACAGGCGCTCGCACCCGATCCGCGATGTGCTCGATCAGGTCGAGCAGCGGCGCCTCGGCCCAGTGGACGTCCTCGAACAGGAGAACGAGTGGCTGGACGTCGGCGATGCCCTGCATCACTTCACGCGCCGCCCACGCGATCTCCTGAGGGCTGCGCTCGCCCTCGAGCGCCTCCATCAGGCCCGCGGCGAGGCCGAGGACATCGGCGACGGCCTCCTCGGCGCAGCACTCCCGGAGCTTCTCGAAGGCCTCCTCGAGCGGGTCGTCGTCCGAGATTCCGGCCGCCGCCTTCACCATCTCGCCGAGCGGCCAGTACGTGACGGCCTCGCCGTACGGCAGCGCGCGGCCGATGAGGACGCTCGCACGCTCCACGCCGTCGAGGAACTCGCGCGCGAGACGGCTCTTGCCGACACCCGCTTCTCCGTAGATCGTGAAGAGGTGCGCGCGCTTGTCGCGGAGGCTGCGCTTGAACGTGTTCTCGAGCAGCTCGAGCTCGTTGTCGCGACCGACGAGAGGTGCACGCGGTCCGAGTGGCCGTCCGGGCCCGTCGAGCATGTCGACGAGGCGCCACGCGCGCATGGGCCCGTCGATGCCCTTGAGCTCGATCGGCCCGGTGTCCTCCACGACGAGGCTTCGCGCAGCGAGCCGATACGCCGTCGGGCCGATGAGGATCTCGCCGGGACGCGCAGCTTCCTGCAGTCGAGCGGCAAGATTCACTGCCTCTCCGGTCGCGAACGTCGACTCCGCGTCGTCGACCACCACCTCCCCTGCTTCGATCCCGATGCGGGCTTCGAGCTGGAGATCGTCGACCGCCGCGCGTATCGCCAGCGCCGACCGGGCCGCGCGCAGGGCGTCGTCCTCGTGCGACTGAGGCACCCCGAATGCTGCCATCACCGAGTCCCCGGCGAACTTCTCGACGATGCCGCCGTGCAGCTCCACGCACCCCGACACCATCTCGAAGAAGCGCGTGACGCGGCGGCGGACGACCTCCGGGTCCGCGCCGGTCACGAGCCGAGTCGAGTCGACGATGTCGACGAACAGCACCGATGCGAGCTTGCGCTCCATGCTTCTAGTGTAGAAACGCCGGCGGGGGCGACTAGCATCCCGCCGTGCTCGATCCGTCCGTCTTCAAGGCCTACGACATCCGTGGGATCTACCCGAGCGAGCTGGACGAGGACGGCGCGTACCGCGTCGGGCGGGCCTATGCCGAGCACTTCGAGCCCCGCGCGGTCGCCGTCGGGCACGACATGCGGACGTCCTCCCCGGCCATGTATCGAGCCGTGGCGGACGGCGTTGCAGACGCAGGCTCGGACGTGGTCGAGCTCGGGCTCGTCGGGACGGAGATGCTCTACCACGCCGTCGCGGAACTGAGCCTCGACGGGGGCATCTACGTGACTGCGTCGCACAATCCCAAGGAGTACACAGGGATGAAGATCGTCCGGCGCGGCGCCCTGCCGGTCGGAGGCGACTCGGGTCTCGCGGAGATTCGCGCGCGTGCGGACGGTGAGCTCGACCCAGCGGAACGGCGAGGGTCGGCGCGGAGCGAAGACGTCTGGCCGAGCTTCGTCTCGAAGGTCATGTCATTCGTCGACGGCGGATCCATCAGACCGTTGCGCGTCGTCGTCGATGCCGCGAACGGCATGGCAGGCGTGATGCTGCCGCCCGTCCTCGAGCAGCTTCCCCAGCTCGACGTCGTTCGCTGCTACTTCGAGCCCGACGGGACCTTCCCGAACCACCAGCCGAATCCGCTCCTCCCCGAGAATCGCGAGTTCATCGTCGCGAAAGTCGGCGCGGAGAAGGCCGACCTGGGCGTCGCGTACGACGGCGACGCCGACCGCTGCTTCTTCGTCGATGACACGGGCGAGTTCGTCCCGGGCGACTTCGTCACGGCATTGCTCGCCGAGGCCGTGCTCTCGAAGTCTCCGGGCGAGAAGGTGATCTACGACGTGCGCGCGAGCTGGGCCGTGCCGGAGACCATCGAGCGATGTGGCGGAACCGCTCTCGTGAACCGTGTCGGGCACGCCTTCATCAAGCAGCGGATGCGCGCGGAGGACGCGGTCTTCGCCGGGGAAGTGTCGGCGCACTACTACTTCCGCGACTTCTCGCAGGCCGACACGGGAGTCGTGCCGTTCCTGGTCATGCTCGAGCTGCTCTCGCGGAGCGGCGCGGCGCTGTCGGAGCTGCTCCGGCCGTATCGCGAGCGTTTCTTCCTGACGGGAGAGATCAACACGCCCGTCGCGGACGTGCCTCTGAAGCTCCAGGAACTCAAGGAGCGCTACACGGCCGAGGGTGGGCGTGTCTCGCACCTGGACGGGATCTCGATCGACTTCGACGACTGGCACTTCAACGTGCGACCGTCCAACACGGAGCCGCTTCTACGCCTCAATCTCGAGGCACTGTCGGAGGAGCGCATGGTCGAGAAGCGCGACGAGGTGCTCGGGGTCATTCGCGCGTGACCGACGTCCCGGAGCTCGGCCGCGTGACAGAGCGTCGACCGCCGTTCAAGTACTCCGCTCTCGCGCGCGTCTGGTTCTCCGACACGGACGCGCAAGGCGTCGTCTACTACGGCCGCTACCTGCCGTACTTCGACCACGCCCGGACGGAGTACCACCGCCACCTGGGAGGGTTTGCGACGGGTGGCTGCGAGTTCGTGATGCGCGCATCGACCGTGGAGTACCACGCGCCTGCACGCTTCGACGACCTGCTCGAGATCTTCGTCCGCGTCTCACGGGTCGGGCGCACGAGCGTGACCTACGAGTGCTCCGCCTTCCGCCTGTCCGACGACGCGCTCATGGTCACCGGCCAGCAGACGCTGGTCCTCATCGAGGTCGGATCGAGGCGGCCTACGCCGGTGCCGGACGACCTGCGCGCTGCCGTGCGAGCGTTCGAGAACGGCGATCTCGAGGAGTGAGCGCAGGCTCGATCGAAGCGATCGAGCGCCTGCTCGCCGAGTCCGCAGACGCCGACGAGGTGCTGCGACGAACCGTGGAGGCGCTCGTCGCGGAGCCGGCGATCGCGTGGGCCGGACTCGCCTTCGTCGAGGGGGACACGATGACCCTCGGCCCAGCGGCCGGGACGGCGGACGAGTCGCGGCGAACGCGCGTCCCGGTCGCATTCCAGGCTGCGGTCGTCGGCGAGTTGCGGGTGGACGGAGACGTCGACCGTGCCTCACTCGAGCACGTCGCCTCGCTCATCGCACCGCACGTGCTGATCGGCTGGGACACGGGCGGCGAAGGCTGGGAACCCTGAGCATCCCTCGATCGAGGGGCATCGATCCCCCATTCGAGGGAGGTAACTCGTTCGAGGGATTGCATCCCCCAAACGCGTGACTACAAGGAGATCTGGGGAGAGGGGAAGGGAGCCGCGCGCTCGTCCTTGCGACGAGCGCGCGGATTTGTCCGACCCCGGCCCCCACCGGTCGAGGCCCCTCTCTCCTCTGTGCTTTCCGCAGATAGGGAATCCGCAGGAGCGGATTCGCGATCGCGACCATCCCTGAAGGCGCCCGCTTGGCGGTCGCGTGGTCGTGAGGGGCTGCCCGCATGGCTCTCCACGCTTTGCGGCGCCTTAGCGACTGGCGCACGGACCAGAACGACTCGGGGCCAGGCGTGCGCCTGACCCCGAGTCGTCCGTTCGCCCCTATGCGGGCGGTCCGCCGAAGAACGGCGGTGGTGCGCGGGGCGAGCCGGCGCCGGGCCAGAACCGGTGTCGCTCGCCGTCGCGGCGTGCGCGAAGCTCGCCGTTCACGAGCTCCTGCATGCGCTCGTTCAGTCCCGCCTCGAGCTCCGTCGCCTGCTCTTCGGTGATGCTGCCGTCGGCGACCGCTTCGTCGATCCGCTTCGTCTGCGTCGCGACCAGCCGCTGCACGAGACCGGAGGCGGTCTTGCCCTGCTCCTCGGCGATCTCGGCGAGCGTCTGGTCCTCGAGCGCCTCGCGCAGCTCCGCCTCGGTCATGCCGAGGTAGGACGCGGCCGTCTCGAGGAGCTCGAAGTGGCCGAAGCGTCCGAACCCCGGACCGCCATGGCCACCGCGGCCGACCATGCCCAGGCCGCCGAGCAGCGGGTACTCGTCTGCGTCGACACGCGCCTTGAGCTCGTCCGCCTGCTCCTCGGTCAGGCGGCCATCTGCGACTGCTTCGTCGATGCGGTTCTTCAGCGCCTGCTTCAGGGCAGCGGACAGCTCGGACGGCTCGACGCCCAGCTGCGACGCAGCGTCGTCGATGACTGCCTTGCTCTCCTGGCTCGGCTCGAGCACCCACGAGGCGGCAACCGCGCCGGCCGCAGCGACCCCCGCGAGGAGGAGCGCGGCAGCCGCGGCACCAGCTGCGAACGTGAGCTTTCGTCGTCTCGTCATAGTCGGCATGAGAACAGCGTCAGCTAAGAGGCCGCTGAGAGCGAACTAAGAAGATCCAACGACTACGAGGACGTGGCGAGCGTGTGCGCCGCGCCCAGCGTCAGCACCATGCGTGTCCCGCCACCCTCCGCCCGCTCCGCCACGACACCGCCGCCGTGCGACTCGGCGACCTGGCGCACGATCGCGAGACCGAGCCCCGAGCCGGGCAGGCCGCGCGCGGCGCGCGCGCGGTAGAACCGGTCGAACACGTAGGGCAAGTCCTCGTCGGCGATCCCCGGCCCGTGATCTCGCACGATCAGCCGTCCGTCGCGCACAGCGACCTCGACCTCGCCGCCTGCAGGGCTCCACTTCGCCGCGTTGTCGAGCAGGTTCCCGACTGCACGCTCCAGGGTCGCCGGGACACCAGGGACGGTCGCCGGCTCGAGATCGACCCTGTAGACGACCTCCGGGCGATTCCGCCGGGCGCGCTCGACCGCGTCCGCGACGAGGAGATCGAGGCGGACCTCCTCGGGCTCCGCCGCGATCTGCTCCGCGCGCGCCAGCTCGATCAGCTCCGAGATCAGGGTCGTCATCTCACCGAGCTGCTCCACGACGTCCGTGAGCAACCGCGCGCGATCCTCCGGCGGCAGCAGGCGGTCACCCGCGAGAACCTCGATGTTCGTGCGCACGCTCGTGAGAGGCGTTCGGAGCTCGTGCGAGGCGTCCGCGACGAGCTGCCGCTGAGCGCGGGTCGACTCCTCGAGCGCGCCGAGCATCGTGTTGAAGCTGATCGCGAGCCGGCTGAGCTCGTCGTTACCCGAGACGTCGATCCGCTCCGTGAGATCCTGCGTCTCGCTGACGCGCTCGATCGTCTCCGTGAGATCCCGAACAGGCGAGAGCGCGGCGCGCGCGACGACCAGCCCGAGGCCGGCGGCGATGACGATGCCACCGGCGGCGATCAGGAGCAGCACGAGCCCGATGCGGCGGAGCGACTCGTCGACCTCGGTCAGCGGACGCGCGACCTGGATCGCCGCGTCGGGCCCGTACGCGAACGTGAAGACCCGAAGATGCGTGCCGTCGACATCGACGTTCCTCCAGAACGCGGCGCCACTTTCGCCCGCGACCGCCAGCACGTCGTCGTCGACGGGGATCCGGAGATCCTGGCGAGGTGGCGCGAGAACGGATCCGTCGCTGCGGACGAGCTGCACGTATCCGCGCGCCTCGCCGAACTCCGGGCGGACGGCGAGGTAACTCTCCCCTCCCTGGCCGGGCAGGATCCCGAGCTGCTGCACGGAGATCTCCGCAGCGCGTGCCTCCAGTGCTTCGTCCACGGGAGCACGTAGCTGCTCGCGGGCCACGAGGTAGAGCAGGATCGACGCCAGCACGACTGTGAGGGCGACCGCAGCGGCAGCCGAGACGGCGATGCGCGTCCTGAACGTCATGCCTCGCGGAGCGCGTAGCCGACGCCACGCACGGTGTGGATCAGGCGCGGCGCCTCGCCTTCTTCGGTCTTGCGCCGCAGGTAGCCGATGTACACGTCGAGCGAGTTCGAGGTCGGACCGAAGTCGTAGCCCCAGACACGCTCGAAGATGATCGAGCGCGTCAGCACCTGGCGCGGGTTCCTGAGGAAGAGCTCAAGCAGCGAGAACTCGGTGCGCGTCAGCTCTATTGCCATGCTCCCGCGGCGCACCTCGCGGGTCCCCAGATCGAGCTCGAGATCGGCGAAGCGCAGGATGTCTGCCGCCTCGTCGCCGTTCGCGGTTCTCCGGAGCAGCGCACGAAGCCGCGCGAGCAGCTCCGCGAGCGCGAACGGCTTCGGCAGGTAATCGTCCGCTCCCGCGTCGAGGCCTGCGACGCGGCTGTCGACCTCCGCGCGCGCGGTGAGCATCAGCACGGGAACGGGGTTGGCCACTGCGCGCAGCCGTCGGCAGACCTCGAGGCCGTCGATGCCGGGCATGAGGACGTCGAGGATCACCGCGTCCGGCTGCGCGGGTGCTCCCAGTTGCTCGAGTGCGGCTTCCCCGTCGTCCGCGAGCTCGACGTCGTAGCCCTCGAGCTCCAGCGCCCGGCGCAGGGACTCTCGCACGGCACGCTCGTCGTCCACGACCAGGATCTTCATCGCCCGCATTGTGATCCTCGCGGCCACCCGAGGCCCGTGTCTTAGCGACTTCTTAGCCACCCCTTACGCGGCACTCATGCGTGGACAGGACGGCTTCCGCCACACTGACACGCATGGCTACCCAGCGCTCGCGTGCCGCACTCGTCGCCGGTCTTGGTGCGGCCCTCGTTCTCGGTGTCGGGCTCGGCGCCGCCGCCATCGCCGTCTTCGACGACGGCTCGACGACGGTCGTTCGGCAGGTGACGGTCGAAGGCTCGGATCCCGTCGCGGCCGGCGGCGTGTCGGCGAGCGAGATCTACGAGCGGGCATCGAAGGCAGTCGTCGAGATCTCCGCCGGCGGCGCCGCGTCGCGTGCACAGGGATCCGGCTTCGTCTACGACCGCGTCGGCCACGTCGTCACGAATCAGCACGTCGTCGCCGGGGCGTCCTCGATCTCGGTGAGCTTCTGGAACGGCGTCGAGCTCGATGCCGAGCTCGTCGGGACAGATCCGTCGACCGACCTCGCCGTCCTCCGGGTCGACGCTCCTGCCGGGCTGCTCGCTCCGCTGACTCTCGCCGACTCGAGCGCCGTCGACGTCGGTGACCCGGTGCTCGCGCTGGGGAGCCCCTTCGGGCTCGAGGGAACGATCACGAGCGGAATCGTGAGCGCGCTCCATCGTGAGATGACCGCGCCGAACAACTTCACGATCATCGACACGATCCAGACCGACGCCGCGATCAACCACGGCAACTCCGGTGGCCCGCTCCTCGATGGGCAGGGCCGTGTTATCGGCGTCAATGCGCAGATCGAGAGCGAGTCCGGTGGCTCGGACGGCGTCGGGTTCGCGATTCCGTCCAACACGGTCCGCTCGATCGTCCGCCAACTCATCTCGACGGGTGAAGTGGAGCACGCCTACCTGGGCGTGCGCCTGGCGCCGGCCGACGACGGCGTCGCGATCACCGGAGTCGTGCCCAACACCCCTGCAGACGAAGCAGGCCTTCGTGCCGCAACCGGCACCGAGCTCGTCGACGGCCAGGAGGTTCCGACGGGCGGCGACGTGATCGTCGAGTTCGACGGCCAGACGGTCACCTCACCCACCGCACTACAGAGCGCCGTGGACGCGCGACGGCCCGGCGAGACCGTTCCCGTCGTCGTCCTCCGAAACGGCGACCGGCA
>DASUCI010000015.1:0-12732 GCA_035762825.1 Gaiellaceae bacterium
CGGCAGTCCTCGTCCGCGAAGTCGAAGTCCCCCGACGTGGCGGTTCCGTCGTCGGTCGTCTCCTCGGTCGTCTCCTCGGTCGTCGTCTCCTCGACCGTGGTCGTGTCCGAGGCGGACGAGTCGTCGTCGCCTCCGCCGCAGCCGGCGGCCACCAGCGCGAGAGCGAGCACCAGGATCGAGAGCCACCGCATCGGACGGCGACCCTAACAGGGACCTAGGACAGATGCTCCGAGAAGAACCCGACGATGGTGTCGTAGCAGCGGACGCGGTTGCCCAGCTTCAGGACGTCGTGCCCCTCGTCCTCGAACACGAGGTAGTCGACGTCCCGTCCGAGCTCGCGCAGGTTCTCGACCAGGTCACGCGACTCGCGCTCGACGACCCGCGGGTCGTTCTGGCCCTGGATCACGAGGAGCGGGCACGAGATGTCCGCGATGTGCGTCTTCGGAGACCGGTCCGTGAGGAAGTCGCCGTCCTTCGCCGGATCCCCGACCGCCATCGCGAAGTACGGCTTCCACGTCTCGGGCAGGCGGTCGATGAACGTGAACAGGTCGTACGGCCCGAACATGTCGACGGCGGCCCGCCACAGCTCGGGATGCCGGGCTGCGAGCGTCAGTGTCATGTATCCGCCGTAGGAACGACCGACGACGCCTGCTCGGGTCACGTCGAGCCGCTCGTCGCTCGGGAGCACCTCGGTCATCGCGTGGACGTGGTCGAGGCGGTCGAGACCGCCCCAGTCGCGATCGACGCGCTTCGAGTAGTCGAGCCCGTAGCCGGTGGAACCGCGCGCGTTGGGGACGAACACGGCGAAGCCCTCGAGCGTCAGGATCTGGACGAGCGGCATCGAGAACCAGGCGAAATCCGGCCGTTCCTGGCTTTGCGGCCCGCCGTGCACGTAGTACACGAGCGGGCGGGCGCCCTCGTATCCGAGATCGGGGGCCGGGAGATACAGGCGTGCGGACACGCGCAGGCCGTCGTGCGACTCGAACGACGCGTCCTCACCGGCGGCGAGAACGTCGGGGACGACGCCGAGCGCGCGCTCGCGCGTCAACGTCGCCGGGGGCCCGTCCGCGGCAGGCAGGACGTGAAGCTGCGTCGGGCTGGTCGCCGTGCAGAATGCCGCGACGAAGCGGCCGCTGCCCGCGTCGAAGTCGATCCCGTGGAGCACGCCGCCCGCGAGCTCGCCTTCCCCGACGAGGACGCGCTCGACCGTGAACCGGCGTCCCGCCTCGTCGAACGAGCCCGCATACGCCCACGAGCAGCCGTCGATGTTGAACATCAGCTGGTAGCGCTCGCCCTCGAGGTGCTCGAGCCCGTAGAGCTCGCCGACACCGGTGTGAGCGAGCCCGTCGAGTGCGACCGGCTCCAGCTCCCCCGGTCGCGAGAGGTCGAGATACGCGAGCGAGCCCGCATCGTCGAACAGCGCCGTCGTCAGCAGGACACCGATGCCGCTCGACGTGCCGTGCCCGGCCTGGAAGCCGCTGAGCGGATACTCCCCGTCCGCGTCGCGCTCCTCGATCGGCGTTCCGAACAGCATCGTGCGCGCACCCGCAGCGTCGATCTCGTACAGGACGACGTCACCGATCGTGTACCCGTCGGCGAGCACGAGGCGCGAGCGGTCGGGCGTCCAGGCCATGACGAACGCGCCGTACATGCTCTGCCACAGCGGCTCGGCCGTGCGCGTCGCGACGTCGACGCGCACCGTGCTCATCACCGACTCCTCGCGCGACTCGACGGTGAAGTACGCGATGTCGGCCTCGTCGTCGACCTCGACCAGATGCGCGCGTCCCGAAACGAACACCTCGTCTGCGAGCGGCTCGGGGAACCCGCCCTCGATCGGAACCAGATGTGGCACGTAGTTCTCGTCGCCGTCCGAGTCGAGCATCACGAGGATCTGCCGAAGCCGTGGCAGCACGTGGAAGAGCTCGCCGCCGACCAGCTCCGGGTTCTGCAGTGCGATCCGAGGCGGGATCAGCGGCTCGGGCACGCCGCCCGAAGCGTCCATCGCGTACAGGCTCAGCTGCCCCGAGAGGTTCGAGACGAAGAAGATGCGGTCGTCGACGAGTTGGGGTTGGACGAACAGGCGTGCGGAGAGGAGCGACTCGATCCGGTCCGCTCTGCGCCCCCGGGTCTCGGCCTCGACGGTTGCCACAGGCCTACGACGCTACCGCTTCGAGCACGGTCTCCGGGATGTCGAAGTTGGCATAGACGTCCTGCACGTCCTCCGTCTCCTCGAGCCCCTCGACGAGATTCACGATCCGCCGCGCCGTCGACTCGTCGGAGACCGCCACCGTCGACTTCGGGACCATCGCGAGCTCGACGGACTCCACGGAGAAACCGGCCGTCTCGAGCGTGTGTCGCACCGGCGTCAGGGACTCGGGGGGACCGGTGACGACGAAGCTCGAACCGTCGAGGGAGACGTCGTCGGCGCCGGCCTCGGCGGCGGCCAGCACGAGCTCGTCCTCGTCAGCACCTTCGGCCGCCACGACGACGACGCCACGGCGCTCGAACTGCCAGGCGACGGCGCCGGTAGTGCCGAGGTTGCCGCCGTGCTTCGTGAACGCGTGCCTCACCTCCGACGCGGTGCGATTGCGGTTGTCGGTCAGCGCCTCGACGAGCACCGCCACCCCCTCGGGCCCGTAGCCTTCGTACACCACGGTCTCGTACGTCGACCCGTCGGCGTCGGCGCCCGAGCCCTTCGCGATCGCACGCTCGATGTTGTCCTTCGGCATCGAGTAGGAGCGCGCTTTCTCGATCGCGTTCTGCAGTGCGAGGTTGCCGTCGGGGTCAGGGCCCCCCTCCTTCGCCGCGACGATGATCGCCCGCGAGAGCTTCGAGAAGAGCTGGCCGCGCTTCGCGTCGGCGGCGCCCTTCTTGTGCTTGATCGACGACCACTTGCTATGCCCGGACACCGACGTCCCTTCTCTGGGCCTCCTCGACCAGCTGCAGGAAGAGCTCGTGCACGCGCAGGTCCTCGGTCAGCTCGGGATGGAACGACGCGAGCAGGAGCCGGCGGTCACGGACCAGGACCGGCTCGCCGTCGAGGTCGCCGAGCACCTCGACATCCGCACCCGTGTCGCGAATGCGCGGCGCTCTGATGAAGACGCCACGAAGCGGAATCTCGTCGCCCGCGAGGGCGACATCGGCCTCGAAGCTCCGCACCTGTCGTCCGAAGGCGTTGCGATCGACGACGAGGTCGGCGAGGTCCCAGTGATCGCGGTCGAGGACGATCATCCCGGCGCACGTGCCGAAGATCGCACCGCGGTAGCCGCGTATCGCATCGTCGAGGCCGTAGAGCTCGGCCAGGCGCATCATCGTCGTCGACTCGCCCCCCGGGATCACGAGCCCGTCGAGACCGTCGAGCTCGTCGGGCAGTCGTACCTCGACGACGTCCGCTCCCAGCTTGCGAAGCGCCGCTGCGTGCTCGCGAAACGCCCCCTGCAGAGCGAGGACGCCGATGCGCAGCGACCTCCCCACGGCAGCCGCTACCAACCGCGGACTTCGAGCCGCTCGTCGTCGGCGAGCGAGCTCGCGGAGATCCCGACCATCGGCTCGCCGAGCCCGGCGGAGACGTCCGCCAGCACCTTCGCGTCATCGAAGTGCGTCGTCGCCTCGACGATCGCCTTCGCGCGCGTCTCCGGGTCGCCCGACTTGAAGATCCCCGAGCCCACGAACACGCCGTCGGCACCGAGCTGCATGCAGAGCGATGCATCGGCGGGCGTGGCGATGCCTCCGGCCGTGAAGGTCACGACAGGAAGGTGGCCGTTCTCTGCCACCCAGCGCACGAGCTCGTAGGGCGCGCGATGCTCCTTCGCCGCGGCGAAGAGCTCGTCCTCGCGCAGCGCCTGGAGCGCGCGAATCGCGCCGAAGACGGCGCGCATGTGGGTCACGGCGTTGACGATGTCGCCGGTGCCCGCCTCCCCCTTCGTGCGGATCATCGCGGCGCCTTCGGAGATCCGGCGGAGGGCCTCGCCGAGATTCGTTGCGCCGCACACGAACGGCACGGTGAACGCCCATTTGTCGACGTGATGCTCGATGTCGGCAGGAGTCAGGACTTCCGACTCGTCGATGTAGTCCACCTCGAGCGCCTCGAGGATCTGCGCTTCGGCGAAGTGGCCGATCCGGCACTTCGCCATGACCGGGATCGTGACCGCCTCCTGGATCTCCTTGATCTTCTCCGGGTCGCTCATACGCGCGACGCCACCGTCGCGACGAATGTCCGCCGGGACGCGCTCGAGCGCCATGACGGCGCAGGCGCCGGCCTCTTCCGCGATGCGCGCCTGCTCGGCGTCGACGACGTCCATGATGACGCCGCCCTTCAGCATCTCGGCGAGCCCCGTCTTGACCCTCAGCGTCCCGTACTCGGCCACCGTGGCAGTCTAGCCACGGCCGGCTGCGGCCACCCCTGTGGATAGCTGCGACGGAGTTCGCCGAAATTGCGGCTTTCGAGGTGTGGAAATCCCCTGGAAAAGCTCGTGTCCGTCCGCACGATATGGAATAGGTACGTGCTACCGGCGCGACTCCTCTCCCCGCAGGCGGATTCGCCTGGCCCCGAAGTTGCGCCGCAGTGGCAAGGGGCCCACCCACCTGAGTCTCTTGCGCAGAGCGAAGGCCCCGCGAATGCGGGGCCTTCGCTCGCGAGGATCCCTGAAGCGCGGCCCCTTCGCGGCCGCGGTCGCACCCTAGGGGCGACCGCAGTGCGCTTCGTTCTTGCTGTTGTTCTAGCTTCTGCTCTCCGTGAGTACCGCGGACTCGGGTTGGTCGACGATCCGGATGTACGGCTTGGGCTCCTCCCAGCCGCCGGGCCAGATCTCCTTCGCCTCGTCGTTCGACACCGAGCCGGCGATGATGACCTTGTCGCCCTGCTGCCAGTTGACCGGCGTCGCCACACGATGCGTCGCGGTCAGCTGCAGCGAGTCGATGACCCGCAGCACCTCGTCGAAGTTGCGGCCCGTCGTCATCGGATAGACGAGCACGAGCTTGATCTTCTTGTCCGGACCGACCACGAAGACGTTTCGGACGGTCTGGTTGTCGGCAGGCGTGCGCGCCTTCGGATCGCCTTCGACCTCGGCTGGAAGCATCCCGTAGAGCTTCGAGATGGCGAAGTCGGCGTCGCCGATGATCGGATAGTTGGGCGCGGCGCCCTGGGTCTCCTCGATGTCCTTCGCCCAGGCCTCGTGGTCCGAGGTGGAGTCCACCGAGATGCCGATGATCTTCACGTTGCGCCGGTCGAACTCGGGCTTGACCCGAGCCATGTAGCCGAGCTCCGTCGTGCACACGGGCGTGAAGTCCTTGGGATGCGAGAAGAGGACCGCCCACGAGTCGCCGATCCACTCGTGGAAGCTGATCTCGCCCTCGGTCGATTCGGCCGTGAAGTCCGGCGCCGTGTCGTTGATCGTCAGAGCCATGTGCTGCCTCCTCCGTGGCGGCGGGAACGCCCCGCGCTCGAGTATCCCTGTCTACGAGACGGCTCAACGCCCGTCCGCCTTGCATTGTTCCATGCGGCCTCCGGCCGCGCCGTCGTCCCTCGGACGGGCGCGATGTCACCCGGGTGGGGCATGTCGCAAGCGAAGCACGAGCCTACCCTCGTCGAGGCCCGGGCGTCCGGGTGCCGTGGTGCCTCGCCGCAGGGCGCCTCAGAGGTTGACCCCGCGCCCGGGTCTCCTTCCAGCCGTTTCGCGGCTGCCATTTTTGGTAATGCTGCCCGTGCTGGGACGTCTGGGTGGACAGGGGCACTGGGTGGGACAGGACCTCGACGAGCTCGTCACCGAACACCAACTCGCGGAGCGGAGCCTGCGCAACGCGCTGCTCGGCGACGGCGTCTACTCGAGCGGCGCCGTGCGCGGGGAGGAGACGCGTACCGCCGTCGGCAACCGGCTGCGCCGACTCCACGCGACGTTCGATGAAGCGGTACGGGTAGCGAGAGCGCGCCAGGAGCGTGTCGCTGCACTCGAAGCCGAGCTCCGGGCGCGGCGACGGCCAGCGGCTCGGAGGGCGAGGAAGCCAACGACTGCGAAGTCGACGACGTCGAAGCCCGCAGCGAAGACGCCGGCGAGGAAGACGAAGCCGTAGCCCGTCAGACCGTGCGAGCGCTCGCGTTGTGATCCGTCGTCTGGCCGACGGTCACGGCTAACGCGGTACGAGAGTTTGGACGGTGACGGCCGAGGGTAGGTTTCGTTGTTCGAAGTCAAAAGGAGGGGGACTCACATGCATAGGAAGGCAAGAGTGCTTGCCGTGTTCGCCGTTGCCGTGTGCGCACTCGTCGTCGCGCAGGCGGTTCCGTCGGCAACGCCAATCGACTCGACGGAGTTGCGGGAGTCGGTTACCGCCGCCGGCATCCTCGAGCACGAGGAGGCATTCCAGGCGATCGCGGACGCCAACGACGACACGAGAGCAGCAAGCACCGCGGGCTACGACGCGTCGCTCGCATACGTGAGAAGCGAGCTCGACCCCGACTACTTCACCATTACCGAGCAGGAGTTCGAGTTCCCGTTCTTCGAGGAGCTCACGACGCCCGAGTTCGAGCGGATCTCGCCTCAGCCTCGGGACTACGTGATCGAGGACGACTTCTTCACCATGGACTTCTCCGGAAGCGGCGACGTGACGGGGAGTCTGGTGCCGACGAACGACATCGTCCTGGATCCTGGTCCCGTCGCGAGCACGTCGAACAGCGGCTGCGAGGCGTCGGACTTCGTCCCGGCCTCCACGACCGGGGACCAGGTCGCGCTGATCCAGCGCGGAACCTGCGACTTCATCGTGAAGGCGACGAACGCCGCTGACGCCGGTTACGACGCCGTGATCATCTTCAATGAGGGCACCGAGGGTCAGGAGGACCGCATAACGACCCTCTTCGGAACCCTCGGAGAGCCCGGTACGACGATCCCCGTCATCGGCACGTCGTATGCGGTCGGCGAGGAGCTCTATGAGCTGACTGGGCCGGTCGTCGTTCACGTCGAGACCTCGACGCTGTCCGAGATCCGCACCACCAGCAACCTCATCGCGGAGACGAAGACCGGGCGAACGGATCGTGTCGCCGTCGTCGGAGCACACCTCGACTCCGTGCCCGCCGGCGCCGGCATCAACGACAACGGCTCTGGCTCATCCACGATCCTCGAGATCGCGCAGGAGCTGGCCGAGGGCGGGATCGAGCCCGTGAATCAGGTGCGCTTCGCCTGGTGGGGCGCTGAGGAAGCGGGGCTGTTCGGCTCCCAGTACTACGTGGATCAGCTCTCGAAGAACGAGATCAAGGACATCGCGGTGAACCTGAACTTCGACATGGTCGGATCGCCGAACTACGTGCGCTTCGTGTACGACGGCGATGCATCCGACACGGACTCGCTCGGCTCGTCCGGCTCAGGGGCAGTCGAGGATGTGTTCCTCGACTACTTCGCGACCGTCGTCGAGTTGCCGGTTGAGCCGACCGCGTTCGACGGCCGCTCCGACTACGACGCCTTCATCAGCGTCGGGATCCCGGCGGGCGGCCTGTTCACCGGTGCCGAGGAGATCAAGACGGAAGAGCAGGAGGAGATCTACGGCGGTACCGCCGGACTCGCTCTTGACCCTTGCTACCACCTGGCATGCGACGACATCGGCAACCTCAGCATGGATGCGCTCGACGAGATGTCCGATGCGGCCGCACACGCAACGCTGACGTTCGCGATGACGAAGTCAGCGGTGGAAGGCACGGACAAGGGCAAAGCGCTCGGGCACGGCGAGTTCAAGGGTTCGAGCCTCCGCAAGTAGCGCTGTACGACGGAGGAGGGACGGGCTTTGGCCGTCCCTCCTCCGGATGTCCTAGTCCAGCCCCCGCCCGCCTCGAGCGCACGCTCCTGGATCGGAGGCGCCGAGGCCGGGCTGATGGGCCCGCCTGGACTCGAACCAGGGACCAACCGTCCACTCAGGCGGGTGGCGGGCTATGTCGGGAGGTGTCCGGAAGTGGCTCTACGCCTAGCCTCCCGTCGTCCTCCTCGCACTGTCATGCGGAGCGGTTCTCGCACGTTTGGGCACGGATTGGGCACGACGGGGCACGTCCGAAAGACCAAACTTGTCGCACGAGGTCGAGCGCGTCATCGTGACGACGGAGGCCGGGTCCCGGCCGGCGGGAACCGAGGCGTCTCGGCGTTCAGCTCGCAGCCCGGCCTCCGCGCATCGCCTGCGCGGCCATCTCGCACGCTTACAGTTCGGACGTGGGCAAGGAAGTCGTCGACGAATCACGGAAGTGCCCCATGTGTGGCAGCACGACCTGGGTGCTCCTCGACGGCCACTCGACGCTCCAGGCACTTGAGGGCGGGCTCGAGGCTTTGGCTTACTCATGCGACACGTGCGGATTCATCCGTTGGCATCGAATGGACAAAGCCGAACCTCAGGCCTAGTAGCGCAAGACGTCACAGCGCTCAGATAAGCCACCCCGCCCCACCTGCAGATCGAGGGAGAGAGCGAACGCGAGGCAGGCGGGCTGGACGGTGAAAACGGTCGTGAGTCTTCTCGGTGGTTCTCCTAGCAAAGGGGCGGGCCGGGATGCTCTCCCGGCCCGCTTGCTACTTCAAGGGTTCGTGGCCTCCATCTCGCCTGTTTTAGCGAACTGAAGCGGCGACGCGGGAGCCGACCCGAGGCAGGTCACGAGTCGCGGTAACCCTTGCCTTCCGGGCCGTAATACGAACCCAGCTTCGTGCGGTAACCCTCGTCGTGCCTCAGCGTTTCATCGAACTCGGGCGAGTTCTTGATTTCGTCCTTCGTGCGATTGACGAAGACCTTCTCGTTCTCGTGGTCGACGTTCCGAAGCACGCCCACCGGCAGCATGACCTTCTTGCCGAAGATCCACGGACCGGTGTCGACGACGATGAACCCATAATCCGTCTCGAGTGTCGCATCGTCGATCTTGCCGATCGACCCGTCTATCGACTCGACGTCGAAGCCGACGAGCTCCTGCTTGCTGAGGCTCGTGGCGAGAGTCGGGTCGCGATACATCCACACGTCTGTGAGTACCTGGGGCATCTTGCCTCCTCTCGTGTGGTTCACCTTCTGCTTACCCCGTCCTGGAATCGCTAGACGCCCGAGCCTAAGAAAGGCGTTAAGGGGCAGATGTGCCGTTTTCGATTGGGACGAGCTTGGCAATCGCGGGCTGCCCTACTAACACGCGCACCTCACGAAGCAAAGGCGTAGCGTGAGAACATACGTTCCTGACCGCGCAGCCCCATGCTCACGTCCGCTTCCGCCGAGCGATCGAGCGCCGGGCGCTGTGGCGCGGAAGACGCCGCTAGCGTGCTCCCGAACCTCTCGCTACAAGACGCGCAGCAGCTCGTGCATCTCTACGCCGAGCGGGGTTCTCCGAAGTTCGAGCCAGCGGCGAGGCGGTGGCTTGTTCGCTATCTGACGGAAGGAAAGCTCAGCTTGAAGGATGTCGCAAAGGTGACGGTCAGTCTGGCAAGGCGCGGAGGCCCCCGACCTGCGAATAGAGGCATTGTTTGCTCGGGAGGTTGCTCACGTCGTTATCAGGGAACTCACTCTTGATGACTTACCGCGATGAGTTCCCAGTGACTTTCGTTGAGGACGGGGGCGTCGTTGTTAACTTCGGCATCGTTTCCGGGCGCGAAGCCACGCAAGCGGAGTTGGATCGGCTGGCCCATGTGCTGCGCCGAAGTGAAGCGGGCGCTGAGATGACGATCACCGCAGAGCGCCGTCAGGACTACGCTCCTGGCTTCGAGGGCGTCGTCCACCGAGTGCGCGTCACTTTTGCGGATCCGCCCACTGCCGTCGTGGAGACGATCTGCCGCCAGTGGGCGCTGAGTTGCGCCGAGGATAGGCACGTCGACCCACTCGAGATGCCTTGAGAACCCCTCGTTGACGTGGCACGGGTCATCGCGCCTCGCGAAGTGCAAGCCCGTTCGTTAGCAACTGAGCGCCATGGCAAGCTCGGACAGCTCTCGCATCGAAAGCCCCGACTCGTCGAGCCACCATCGCCGATAACGCTCGCGCTCCTCTGGCGTCATCGCCGGCATGGGTCGACGGCAGGTCATGCACTTCGGGGACTTCCCCGCGACCCGATGCGCGTACTCGCGCCGAACGGACAGCGCGAACCGCTCGCCGCAGTCGCCGCACTCGACGTCTATGGACGGTGAGACGCGCTCGACGAGAGCTACCGTCGCCGAGACTCCCGAAAGAGGTTCTCGCCCGGCCGCGTTCCGGGGATAGCGCCACTGCAGCCGCGCCCGACCGCCGGGATGCCCCTGAGCCGCGAGGGATCGCCGGCCGCAGTCGCTCCCGCAGAAGCCGGACCTTCCGGGATCTCGCCCGTCTCCTCCAAGATCCGGCCGATGCGCCTCGCGTCCTCGATCGCCTGCAAGTGGCGGTAGAAGCGAGGGAGCCTTTGCGGCACGGCAGGATGCTACGCCGTATTTGCGATCCGATACAGGTGGCGTGACGCACGGCGCTACGCCGAAGATCCCGACGGGCAGCGCGAGCGATCTCGCGCCTACTACTGGGCGAACCGCGAGAAGGTGCTCGAGAAGGCTGCGGCAAGGCGCGGCACGAGCCGCGCAACCGAGCTGACCCACTGCACCGAGTGTGGCGACCAGCTCACCGGCCGTCATCGTCTCCTCTGCGGAAAGGCGTCATGCCGTGATCGGCGGTTCCGACGGTTGCACCCCGAGTCGTACGCCGAGCGCGAACGGCAGAAGGTCAAGCGCCGACGCGAGAAGCGCAAGGCTGAAAGGAGGGGCGGCGCCTAGTGCTCCGTAGCCTCGACTTTTGCGAGGAACCGGCGGAGGTAGTCGGCGACGTCTCGTCGTGCCAGGCCGAGAGGGAAGAATGGCCAAACGAGCCATCCTCGCCCCTTCAGGTGGCGCACCGCGAAGATTTCGACGCGGCTGCCCCTGTCGAGCGGGGTCGCATGAATCTCCCAAGTGCTCCCCGGTTTGAAGATGTTCGAGTCGGTCACGCGCCCTTTCAAGGCTCCCGGCTCCGACCAGTCGTAGCGGAGTCGCTCCCAGACGAGCCCGATCGGCCACCGGTTGCCTTCGGTCACGTCGGCCCACGTCTCGCCTGCGTCATGGACTTCGAGATGCTCGACGTAGACGTCACGCCACAGCTCCGCCCGACGAGCCGAGAAGTCGCGGGCAGCCGCCAGGACGCGCTCCGCCGAGGCCGAGCTCTCATGGACCACGTGAACCTTCGGCACCGCTCGATGCTAACCGCCGGCTGCCTGCGCCCAGACGAGCTCCTCGCGCACCCGCCACTTGTCCTGCAGGAAAGGTCGGGACGGCGTAGCCCGCCGCCCCGACGCACGGTGTGGCACTTACGACGGGTCGCCGCCGCAGCCGGACTTGTAGTCCCGATTGATCGCGCCGTTGTCACCGGCACGAAGCGATGCGTAATACCCAACTCCACCGACTTCGTGGCCAAGTGAACCGTTCTCAGCGGCATAGGCGGCTCTATCTGTCCCGAAGCATCCGGGTTCAGCAGGCTGCCCAGCGACAGCGGCGCCGGCGCCGATCACGCCCAGGACTGCCAGCACCGTGAACATTGCGAGCTTCTTAGGCATCTCGCCCCCTTCGTTGGATGGCGGCTTACGCCGTTCTCCTCGGCTTGACCGAGAAGCGTCAGCTCCCTCGCGTGGGCGATCTTGTGCATGGTGCGGCTTAAACAAGCGCGGCTTAAACAAGCCCCTCTCGCACCCGCCACTCGTGCTCACGGAGCAGTACGCCCCTGAGCTCCGCGAGCCCTTCTGTCGGCGGCTCATCGAGCGCCCAAAAGCATCGACTCGCGATCGGTGACCGTCAGCGCAGCACCTTCGTCTCGATCAGCAGCGCGTGGTCGAGCTTGTGCGCAACGTCCTCCATGCCCTGTTCGCGAAGCAGCCCGACGAGCTCGCGCACGTCCTGATCGCGGATTGGAACACCGGCGAGCTGCACGACGCCGAGCGTACACACGTTCGTACTCCAATGGAGGACCAACATTCGGCGGCACGAAGCCGACCTTGCCGGGCCGGTTGCGTCCTCCGACTTCCCCTCTCCCCTGAGGAGGAGCTACGCGGCCGGTCCGGCCTTCGGTTTTCTCATCGGCGCGGGACGGCACGGGCGTGAGCGAGCGACTCCTCACCGCCGCCGAGCTCGGTGAGCTGCTCGGTCTCTCCGCGTCGACAGTCCTTGACCGCTTCCAGCGAGGTGACCGACCCGGCTTCCGCCTCTTTGGCCGCAAGGGCGGTCCCGTGAGGTTCCGGCCATCTGAGATCGAGGCTGCGCTCGAGGATTGGAGGGCGGGCGCACGAGGAGAAGCGCCAACTACCCCTCAGCACCCGCCGGCACTAGTATCCGGGATGCCAACTACCCCGTATCGAGGAGGAGAAGATGCCAGCTAAACAACGCGGCTCGACCGTTCGTCGCGGCAAAGCCTGGGGCGCTCGCTACTACGACGAGACGGGCGCTCGCCGCTTCCAAGGCGGATTCGAGACGAAGACCGAGGCGCGTGACTGGCTCGACTCGCGTCTCAGCACGGTTGAGGCGCTGCGGCGTGGAGACGTCGCGGCACTTCGCCGCCGTGACGTGCCAACGTTGAAGGAGCTCGTGGACGAGTTCACGGCGCAGCATGTGGCGGAGGCCTCGTCGATTGCGGCACTCAAGTACCGCCTCTCCGCTACGCCGTCGAGGGGCCGAAGCTCGACGACGAGGCCGGGTGGCGGGACGTGAAGATCGACCGCCTGAACCTGACAGAGATCGGGGCGTGGCGAAAGGCGCTGCC
>DASUCI010000016.1:0-5437 GCA_035762825.1 Gaiellaceae bacterium
GTGAGAGCCTGCGACTCGAGCGACGAGAGGCCGGTGCCGAGGCAGAACACGAGGCTCTGGAGCTCCTCCGTCGAGATGACGCAGACGGAAGGATCGTTGACGGTCGGCCCTGGAAGCGCGTCGCCGAGGGTGCAGTCGCCCTCCGACTCCTGCCCTGCCGGAGTGTGGCTGAAGGAGACGTACGTGTTGAGCGGGGAGTGCTTGAAGCGCGTCGCGGTCTTGATCGCGGTGATGATCTGGCGCGTCACGCACAACTCCGCGAAGCTGCGAAACGAGGTCTCCTTGTCCGGGCGGAAGTCGCGAACCGCCTTGTACAGGCCGATCATCCCCTCCTGGATCAGATCGTCGCTGTCGCCGCCGGCGAGAAAGTACGAGCTGGCCTTGAGACGCACGAAGCCGGTGTAGCGGCGCATCAGGTCGTCGAGCGCGTGCTGGCTCCCGTTTCGCGCCTTGAGGACGAGCTGGAGATCTTCGAGCTCTCGCTGGACCTTCTGCGCTGTCTTCGGTGCTGCAGCGGTGCGGACGGCCATGGCGACTACCCCCGTGTTCGACGGCGTGAGCCTCGCCTAAGTGCCGATCAATCTGGCCGTCGTGCAAGTCTCACCTTGAAGTTGAGGGAGAAGCTAGCACCATCTGCCGAGCGTTACAAGCCCTTTGCGACAATTGCAGGATGCTAAGAACATACGTTCGTATTCGTGGTGTGGCTAGCCCCACCGCGCTCCGGTGCCGGGTGTGCCACGATCTTCTCCATGAGCCCCACCGCGCTCATCGTGGACGACCATCCGAGCTTCCGGGCGTCCGCGCGGGCGATGCTCGAGGCGGAGGGCTTCGAGGTCGTCGGCGAGCTCGAGGACGGCGCCTCGGTCCGGGCAGCGGTGCTCACGCTCGATCCCGACGTCGTCCTGCTCGACGTCCAACTGCCCGACATGTCGGGATTCGACGTGTGCGCGGAGCTCGAGGACTACGCCGGCCGAACCGTGGAGGTGATCCTCGTGTCGAGCCGCGACCTCTCGGACTACGGCGAGCTCGTCGAGACGTCGTGTGCCTGCGGCTTCGTGCCCAAGGGCGAGCTCTCGGGCGACCTGATCACCGCGCTCCTGGCTTGAACCGCGCCTCCATCTCGGAGCTCGTCGTCGCACTCGAGAACGGGGCGCCACTGCGCGACGCGCTCGCGAGCGCGCTCGGTGACGATCGGCTGGCGGTCTTCTACTGGCTCGACCAGCGCCAGGGGACTTCGCGTGGTGGCTGGGTCGACCCCCATGGCCATGCCGCGGGCGAGCCCTCGGCGGGCGACGGGCGCTCCGTGAAGCTGGTCGAGAACGACGGCACGCGCATCGCCGCGATCGACTACGACGCGGCGCTCGACGGCGAGCCGGAGCTGCTCGACGCGGTCACGGCGGCCGTGGGGCTCGCGCTGCGGAACGACCGTCTCCAGGCCGAGCTCCGCGCCGAGGTCGCGTTCTGGGACACGGTGACGAATACGGTTCCGAGCCTCCTCGTCACCGTCGACACCGACGGAGCCATCCGCAATCTCAACGCAGCCGCGGTCGATGTCGCCGGATACGGCGAGAAGCACGAGGTCGTCGGCCGCGACTACTGGGACGTCTTCATCGACCCGTCCGAGCGCGCCGAGGTCGTGGCGCGGTTCGCCACGCTCGCGCCGGCGTTCCCGGCCGGCGAGTACGAGAACGTCTTCGTGAACGCGCGAGGCGACCGCCGGGTCGTGTCCTGGCGGACGGCTCCCGTCCACGACGAGAACGGCGACGTGATCGCGATCGTCTCGGGCGGCGCCGACATCACGATGCGTCGCAAGCGGGAGCTGGAACTGGAGCGAGAGCGCGACGTCCAGACGACGGTATTCGAGTCGATGCCGAGCATCATGGTCGCGCTCACCCGGGACGGGACCATCCGTGACCGAGACGTCGACAATCCGAGGGTCGGGGCCAATCGTGCGTTTCGCCGGGTCGTGCGTTGGCCTGACGAGGAGCTCGTCGGACGGTCGTTCCTCGACCTCGTGGTCGAGGACGAGGATGGCCGCGCCGCCCGCGCGATCGAGACGGCAGCGGCGGGCGACATGTCCGAGGAGGTCGAGTCCGAGCTCAGGTCGGCGGACGGAAGCTCGCGCGTCTTCGTGTGGTCGGCCATCCCGATTGCCGACGTCACGGGCCGGATGGACCGGCTCGTGCTCGTCTGCGGCGCGGACATCACGGAGCGAAAACGGCTCGAGGTCGAGAACGAGCTCGAGCGCGCCTTCCTCAACGCGATCGCGAACAACGCGCCGAGCCTCCTCTGCCTGATCGACGCCGACGGGGTGATGACCGAGCGCGGCGCGAACATCGCGTTCGAGCGCACGCTCGAGTACGACCCGGAGGAGATCGGCGGGCAGGTGTTCTGGGAGACCTTCGTCGATCCTTCCGAGGCGGACGACGTGCGCGCGGCGGTGCTGGGCGTGGCCGCCGGCGAGGCGCCCGCCGAGCGCGACAACACGTGGATGACCAAGTCCGGCAGGTTGCTCTCGATGGCATGGACGTGCACGCCGCTGCCACGAATCGACGAGCGGACACTGTTTCTCGTCACCGCGCTCGACATCACCGAGCGCAAGCGCGCGGACGATGAGCTCCGAGCGTCGCGCACGCGTCTCGTCCGCGCGGAGGAGACGGCGCGCCGAGGGCTCGAGCGGAACCTGCACGACGGCGCGCAGCAGCGCCTCGTCGCACTCTCGGTCGCGCTGCGCCTCGTCGAGTCGCGCCTCGACACCGACTCCGAGGCAGCGCGCGAGCTGCTCACGGGCGCACAGACCGAGCTCGCGCAGGCGCTCGGGGAACTGCGCGAGCTCGCGCGAGGGATCCATCCGGCGGTGCTCACGGATCGAGGGCTCCGCGCAGCGCTCGAGACGCTCGCCGCGCGCGCACCCTTCCCCGTCGAGCTCGAAGCGCCCTCCGACCGGCTTTCGGCCGACGTCGAAGCCGCCGCGTACTACGTCGTTGCGGAGTCGCTGACCAACGTGGCCAGGTACGCCCGCGCCACCTCCGCACGGGTAACCGTGGGCCGGGTGGACGGCTCGCTCGTGGTCACGGTGACGGACGACGGGGTCGGCGGCGCCGATCCTGGCCAGGGCTCGGGGCTTCGCGGCCTCGCCGACCGCGTCGCCGTGCTCGAGGGAACGCTCGAGGTCGACAGTCCTCCACGCGGGGGAACCACGATCCGCGCAGAGCTCCCGCTGCGGGATTGAGGCGCGGAATACACTCGTCGACCGTGACCGAGCTGCCCACCGGACGTGTCACGTTCCTCTTCGCCGACGTCGAGGGATCGACGGCGCTCCAGGAGAACCCGACCGTCGACTACGCGGCGGCGGTGGCACTCCTCCGCCGTCTGCTCAGAGATGCCGTCGCCGCACACGGAGGAGTGGAGGCGGACGCCGTCGGCGACGAGTACGTGGCGGTGTTCTCCGATCCCGCCGCCGGCGCTGACGCCGCCATCGCCGCCCAGCGGGCGCTGCGGGACGCCGAATGGCCCGCGGACGCGACGGTCCGCATCCGAATCGGACTGCACGTGGGGTCACCGAGCCTGGGCGAGGAGGGCTACACGGGCGTCGACGTCGTACGCGCGTCCCGCATCGCGAACGCCGGGCACGGCGGCCAGATCGTCGCATCCGGGGACCTCGTGGGCACGCTCGAGGGCGTCCCGAGCCGCGATCTCGGCGAGTTCCGGCTCGGAGGGCTCGCGCGGCCCGAGCGAATCCACCAGCTGCTCGCCGACGACCTCCCGCGCGACTTCCCACCGCTTCGAAACACCGTCTCGACGCTCGGCGCCGGCATCAGCGTCGTGCTGGCGGACGACACGGTGCTGCTGCGCGAGGGGATCGCACGGCTCCTGGCCGACGCGGGCTTCGACGTCGTCGCGCAGTCGGGAGCACCGGACGAACTGCTCCGCCACGTGGGAATGCACCGGCCGAACGTCGCGATCGTCGACATCCGGATGCCCCCGACCCACACGGACGAAGGCCTGCGCGCCGCGGCCGAGATCCGCCAACGCTTTCCGGAGACCGGAGTGCTCGTCCTCTCACAGTACGTCGAGGCCGCGTTCGCGATGGGCCTCTTCGCGACGATCACCCGCGGGATCGGCTACCTCCTCAAGGATCGGGTCGCCGACCTCGACGAGTTCGCGTCCGCAGTGCGCCGGATCGCCGAGCACGGCTCGGTGCTCGATCCGGCTGTCGTCGCCGAGCTGTTCGGTCGAAAGCGGCAGGACGACCCGGTGTCGCTCCTGACGCCGCGCGAGCGAGAGGTGCTCGAGCTGATGGCCGAGGGCCGCTCGAACCAGGCGATCGCCGACCGGCTCTACGTGACGCCCCGCGCCATCGAGAAGCACGTCACGAGCATCTTCGTGAAGCTCGGCCTCCCGGCAACCACCGAGGATCACCGCCGCGTGCTGGCCGTGCGCGCCTTCCTACAGGGCTGACGCGGACGCTATGGCCGAGGGCGAGGCGAGCCTCGCCCCTACTCGCCGCGACGCAGGCGCTCGAGCTGCTCGCGGACGTCCGGATCGAGCCGGTCTCCGACCCGGCCGCCTGCTCCGCGTTGCTCGTGGTCGACGTGCTCGACCGGCGCCAACTCCTCGAGGAAGACGCGCGAGGCGAGCTTTCGCACCTCTTGCCCGGAGGTCCAGCGCACGGCGTGGTCGGAGGACACGACGCAGACCCGCTCCGAGACGCGGTTCTCGGCCGCGAGGCGCTCGAGCACGTCGTCGGCATGGGCGGTGTAGCGCACCTGGAGCGAGCCGATGGTGCGCTCCTCCCCCACGCCGTCGAACACGACGACGCCGCGCGCGCCCTTCCCGGCGACGAAGCTCGCGAGCAGGTCGACGAGCCCGTCGCGGTCCTTCACCTCCCCGGCGTTCAGGAGGTTGTAGCCGTCGAAGAGGTACAGGGTCGGCTCAGGCATCTCGCGCCCCTCGCTGGCGTCGCGCCTCGAACAGGAGCACCGCTGCGGCGACGGAGACGTTCAGTGACGCGACCTTGCCGCCGAGCGGGATCGACACCGTCGCGTCACACGTTCGGCGCACGAGGGGGCGCACGCCCTTCCCCTCGGCGCCGAAGACAAGCGCAACGCCTCCCGTCAGGTCCGCGTCCCACATCGAGACGGTGCCTTCGGAATCCGCGGCGTACGCCCAGAGGTCGTTTCCCTTGACCTCTCCGAGGTAGCGCGCGAGGTTCGGTGTCACGGCGATCGGGACGTGCTCGACCGCGCCGGCCGACGCGCGGCACACGGCGGGCGTCACTCGGACGGAGCCATGCGCGGGGATGACGACTCCGGTCGCTCCGACGCCCTCGGCGCTCCTCACGACGGCGCCGAGGTTGTGCGGGTCGGTGACCTGGTCGAGGCACACGAGAAGTGGCGACTCGCGCTTCGCGAGCTCGTAGGCGTCCACGTACCGG
>DASUCI010000017.1:0-11248 GCA_035762825.1 Gaiellaceae bacterium
CGCCGAGGATGATCGCCTCCAGGAGCGCCGTCCAGCCGAGCCGATTCACGTGGTCGACCTCGATGTCCGTCTCGAGCAGGCGCCGGACGATCCGGACGTAGCCCCGGTCGGCGGCTCGGATCAGGCCGGTGCCGTTGTAGCTGTCCTTCGCGTTCAGGTCGGCGCCGTTGGCGAGCGTCAACTCGAGCAGGCGCGGGTCGTCGCCGACCTCGCTGGTGGCTATCAGGTACGCGCTCTGCTGCGTCTCGTCCTTCGCGTTGACGTCGGCACCTGCCTGGATCAGCGCACCGGCGGCGTCGAGGTCGTTGCCGTAGGCCGCGGCGATGAGCTCGCGATCGCGTTCCGGCGAGGGCTCTGCCTGGTCACTCCCGCCGCATGCGCTCACGACAACGAGCAGGATCACGAGCGAGATCGTCGTCGCCACGGTCGAAGTCTTCACGACGCGCGCGATCCCGGAGCGGACGAGCCGCTCCGGGATGTCGGGGTGGCGCCGGGTCAGCGGAACCGCTTCGGGAACTGCTTGACGAGGCCGTCGGAGAGGTAGTCGGACATGTGCAGGATGTGGCGGTGGATCCTGTCGTAGGCGGCGACGTCCGCGGCCCAGTTCCCCTGCAGGCGAGCCACTGCTTCATCGGTCGTCAGCTTCAGGTGCATCTGCATCTCCGCCTTCAGCACCGACAGCTTGAAGAAGCGGGGGTTGACGCTCGCGAGGACGGCGGCGATGTCGTCGGCATTCTTCGCCCAGCGAGCCTGCTCCTCGGCGAGCTTCGCCTGGTCGCCCGCCTTGGCCGCGGCGATCAGGTCGGCGGCGATGAGGATGTGCTTGCGCAGCTCGGCCGTCAGCGTGTTCCCGGCCGCCTTGCCGTAGAAGGGCTTGACAGCGTTGCCGATGTGAGTCTGGTTTGCCAGCAGCCTGCCGACGGTCTCCGCGGTGTCGGGAGAGTCGGTCGTGAGGCTGATGATGGCGAGGCGCGTCCACACGATGTGGTCCTCCCAGAGCTGGCGCATGCCCTCCCGGAGCGCGACCTCCTTGCGGGTGAGCGTCGTCTGAGACTGCGCCACGGTGGCAGCCGTTGTCGCCTCGTGGGATCCGTCGCCGTGGGCATGGGCAGCGGGACCGCCGGAGATCGCGAGGGCGGCGAGGGCGCTGACGAGCGCAACGAGCGCGGTCAGCGCGAGCGGGATGGGGCGCGAGGCCCGAGTGCGATTCATGTGAGTGCTCCTTTCGGTCGTGCGTGGGTGATCGCGACTCGCCGCCAGAGCAGGCTCGTCGCGGCGAGCAGGCCGACAATCTCGATCGCCTTGGTGGCGAGGGCGAGGCCGTCGACCGGCTCGGGGTGGGGGTGCAGCACGGGCACGCCGGTCGTGATCGCGAGCCCGTAGCTCGCGAGGAGGCCAACGAACGTGGCCGCGGCAGCCGCGAGGGCGAGAGCGCTCGCCGGCCGCCAGGTCAGCCATACGACGATCCCGGTGAGGGCGACGGTCGAAGCTGCGAAGCCGAGGCCCGCTCCAGTGCCTTCCTCGAAGTGGCTGGGAACGAGCGCTCCGTGGATCCCTGCGCTGATCGCGCAGGCGAGGATGACGAGGTCGCTCCTGAGGTCGGCGCGTGTCACTTGACGAGTGCTCCTCCTTGTCGTTCGGTGTCGGAGGAGTCTGTGTCGGGCCGGCCGCGGTTCTTACGCTGCCGCTGAGACGCCAGTCCGCCGGGGAATGCTCTCGCCTTTCACGCCCGGCGGGGTTCTCGGGCGGCGTCGCTCACGCGACGAGCGCCCCGCAGAGGTAGAGCCGCCCGTCACGGACCTCCGCCTCGGCGAAGGGTCGGTGCTCGACGCTCGAGCCCGGTGCGAGCAGATGGACGACGTCGACCCCGCGAGCCGTGAGGAAGTCGGCGATGAGGCGGCGATGGCAGCGCCACGGCAAGGTCTCGGCGCACATGAGGCAGGGGCCTGGCAGCGCGAGCGCCTGGGCGACCGCCTGCTGCCATTCGCTCGAGGACATCCAGGCCGCGTAGCTTCGGAACGCCGACACACGGAGGCAGGCGAATCGGTCCTCTCCTGGCACGTCGGACCGGCGGCCGCCGAGACCCGGCAGGTGCAGGTACGCGATGGCCGCACGCTCGAGGTCCCCCGCGAGCGCAGCCTGGTTGAACTGCGGGTTGCGCCGCGACCCAGGAAAGCGGCGTACGTCGACGAGCGTCTCGACCCCCACCTGGTGCAAGGTCGCAACGAGCTCCTCGCTCGTCCTCGTGCCGTGCCCGATCGTCCAGACGCGCATGCCTGAGCGACGAACCTACCCGCCCAACGCCGGCTTCCCGCGTCGCCAGCGGCACGGCCGCGGTCCGGATAGCTAGCGTCCCCTCGAGGTGAGGGTCACCGCTGAGGCCGCACGCCGATTCCTCGTTGCCCGGCACTTCCTCGCGCCGGCGCGGTCCATCGAAGGTGGCCCCACCGCCGTGCTCGAGTTCCTCCGCCGATTCGGCTCCATCCAGTACGACCCGATCGCGGTTGCGGGCCGGAGCCACGACCTCGTGCTGCACGCGCGCGTTGCCGACTACGACCCGTCCTGGTGCGAGCTCCTCTATGAACGGCGCGAGGTGTTCGAGGCGGTCAACAAGGGACTGTCGTTCGTCCTGACGACCGACTACCCGTGGTTTCGGGCGACGCAGAGCCGGAATGCCCGACGCATCCTCGCCGAGAACGGCCAGGCGGCCGAGCGCGTGCTCGAGCGAGTCCGCGCGGACGGCCCACTCTCGGCGCTCGACTTCGAGCGCCAGCACGGAGCGACCGTCGACTGGTTCGGGGTGCGCACGAACGTCGTCCGGGCAGTCCTCGAGGCCTACACGGTCACCGGCGTGCTCGGCCTGGCGCGGCGGAATGGCAGCCGCCGCTACTACGACGTGGTCGAGCGGCTGCTGCCTCCCGACGTGCTCGAACGCGACGTGCCTCTGCGAGACCAACTGCGGCACAAGATGCTCTCGCGATACCGAGCGCACGGCCTCCTGGGGGCGAGCAGCGGCGGAGACGTCTTCGGCGGCCTCGGCCCCGCGAAGCCGGATGCTCAGTACCCGGAGTATCCCGGCAGGACTGCGCTGCGAGAGGGCCTCATCGAGGAGGGAGAGCTGGTTCCGGTCGAGGTCGACGGTGTGCGCGGCACGCGCTTCGCCCTCCGCGACGAGGTCGATCTGCTCGCAGGGCCGCCGGAGCCGCCTCCCTCCGTCGCGTTCCTCTCACCGTTCGACCCGCTCATCTGGGACCGCGCGCTGCTCGGGTCCCTGTTCGAGTTCGACTACGTGTGGGACCTCTTCCACCCGCCCGCCAAGCGGCGCTTCGGGTGGTACGTCCTGCCGATCCTGTTTCGCGACCGCTTCGTCGGGCGCATCGAGCCCCGAATCGACCGCGACGGTGGCCGCGTGCAGGTGCTCGGTCTGTGGTGGGTGGACGGCTTCGCGCCACGACGCGCCGATGGCTTCGTGGACGCGATGAAATCCGCGCTTCGCGCCTACCTCGGCTTCGCCGCCGCGAGCCGGCTCGAGTGGGCGCCTCACCTGACAGCAGAGAAACGGCTCTTCCTCACTCGCCCCTGACCTCGGCTCGCGTCAGGGCAGCCAGCCCTCTCGGTACGCCGACCGTTCCTCCGGCCCGAAGCGGGTATAGGCCTCGTCCGGATTCGACGTGTCCTCGAGCACGCTCGCACCGTGCTTCGCCGCCACGTCGTTCACCGCATAGACGACCTCGAAGCCACCCGCCCGGCTACCGGCCATGACGATCACGCACGGGCCGTCACCGGCGCCGACGAACGTGTGCTTCGTCCACGGCGGGCAGTGGACGAAGTCCCAGGCCCTCAGGCGGCGCTCCTCGCCTTCGATCACGAGCACACACTCGCCGGAGACGACGAGGAAGTCCTCCTGGCCCCGCTCGCCGTGGTACAGGCCGCGCTGACCGGGCGAGAGGATCTGAACGCGGAAGCCGAGCTCGGTCCACTCCTGCCGCCCTTCGAAGTCCGTGTCCTGCCCGCGCTCCTCGCTTCGGATCCACGTCGCGTCCCGCGCATTGAGGACGAACCATCCGTCGCCCTGTGGGACGCAGCCGAGCTCCGTCTTCTCCAGCGTCGCCTCGGGAACCATGCGCCGACGTCCGTCAGGCGGCGCCGACGGTGGCGTCCGCGTTCGCGCCGAGCGCCTCGTTCTCGGGCGGCACGAACTTGCTCGCGGTGAAGGTCGCGCCCTGGGGGTCGGTGAGAATGGTCATGCGGACCCAGGGAGCATCGAACGGCGCCACGACCACCGTGCCGCCGAGCTCGGCAGCCTTCTCGGCGGTCGCGTCGGCGTCAGCGACCGCGAAGGTCACTCCCCAGTGGGGCGGAACACCGGGCTGGTCGTCCGCGATCGGGCTGATGCTCGCCACGACGTCCTCGAATCCCGGCTCGCCGCCGAGCTCGGCCAGGCGCTTGCGCAGGTCGGGATCGTCGCGCTCGAGGAAGTCGCCGTATCCCGGCAGCGTCCACATCTCGAACCCGCCCCCCAGCCCCAGCGTCTTCCAGCCGAACACGGCGCCGTAGAACGACTTCGCGCCGCCCACGTCGCGGGTGTAGAGGTCGTTGAAGTTGACGCAGCCCGGCTCGTTGACGACCTGCGCACCCTTGTGCCCGTACGCCTGCCAGACGCAGAACGCCGCACCCTCGGGATCGGTGAAGACCGCCGTCCGGCCGGCGCCCGGAACGTCGAACGGCTCCCGCACGACACCACCGCCGGCATCCCGCACCTTGGACGCCGTGTCGTCGGCACTGTCGACCCAGATGTACGTGTCCCACATCGCCGTCGGCGGCGCCGACTCGGGGATCGATCCCACGGCGGCGACGGCGCCTCCGCGCAAGCGGGCGATGAAGTACTTGCCCGGAGCCCCCGGCGGCATCACGTCCTCGAACTCCCAGCCGAAGAGGCCGCGGTAGAAGTCGACCGCAGCTTCCGGATCGGGTTGGCCCGTGTCGACCCAGCAGGGGACGCCGGGGATGTACGTCTTGCGGTGGGGCATCGTCCTTCCCTTCGATCGTTTGGCGGGTTCGCCGACCATAACCCGCATTTAGGTCAGGTGTTGTCCTCAATAACGGCGGCCTACTTCGTGGCTCCTCGCTTCAGCGCGGCGAGCCGATCGAGGCTCGCGCCCGGCCAGAGCTTCTCCGTGTCGTAGTACGTGCGGAAGGCGGGCGTCGACTCGGGAAGAGCGACCCACGGGAGCTTCGACCTGGTGTAGATGTGGACGTCGGGCTCGACACTCGAGGGGTCGTCGAGCGTGCCGGCGCGAACGAATCGCACCTTCGCGCTCGTGTATTTGCTGAACACCGCGACCTGGCACGTCGGACAGCGCCAAATCCGCTGCTTCGAGCTGCCTCCACGCGGAACGTCGATCGGCTGCGGGTCGCCGGCAAGGAGCTCCACACGGTCGGTCTCGATGAGCAGGTTGATCACGAACGCGCTACCGGTCTGCCGCTGGCAGTTGAGGCAGTGGCAGCAATGGACGAAGAGCGGATCGGAGGCGAGGCGGTAGCGAACCTCGCCACAGGCGCAGCCACCCTCGCGTCGCACCGGCATGGCCTGGAGTCTTTCAGAGCCAGCGCGGCGGGCGCTCGTCCCGCCGCGCCGGCTCAGTGACACGGGTCTCGGCTAGCGAGCGGCGCTCGCCGCACCGTAGCGGTACCCGCCCTGCTGCTTCGTGGTCAGGCCGAGGAAGATCGCGGCGACCCCGATCACGACGAACGGCGCCCAGTAGTTCGCGCCGTCGTCGGCGAAGCCGAACAGCCACGGCGAGACGGCCAGGAGAGCACCCGCGACGATGTCGATGAGGTTGTGGACGGCCATCGGCGCGACCTTCCAGACGCCGAGCTCGTAGTCCGTGAACAGGCTGTAGACGATCAGCCCGACGCCGAGCACGATCGAGACGGCGGTCGCGGCGCCGCTCTCGGAGAACTGGAAGATCCAGGGTGCGGCGATCAGCACGGCGCCGACGATGTAGTCGAGCGGCGCGTGGAACCGAGTAGGGATGAAGCGCATGGACGACTCCTTTGCGGGGACGACTGACGGTTGCGCGGCTGATTCGACCGCCTCGCCTCTCCGGTTCAGCCGATCAGGCGCCGAGTCGCTCGTCGATCCGGACGACCACGGTGTCTCCCGCGTCCTTGCCGATCGCCCTGCGCAACTCCGCCTTGACGGGGAGCTTGTGCGTCCCATCGCCCATCGCCATGAAGGAGCTCCTGAAGGGCTTGCCGTCGATCGTCCCGCGCACCTTGACGAGCCCGCGCGTGCCGAAGACCTCGACCGACCGCGGCCAGACGACGTAGGTCCATCCGCCCTTCGCGGGGCTCTTCTGGAGCGTGGCTTCGAACTGCTCGTTCATCGCAGCCTCCTCTGCGTCGGTACTCGTATCAATGGACTGCCGGAAGCGCGCGAGCTCATCGGCAAGCAGACGAGAGGTTCTTGTTGACATGACCAAAACCAGCTGCTACGGTAACAGTCATGACGACTAGAACTACGGGCAGCCAGCCGCCTCCCGGCTACGACCCGTCCCGGTTTCCGCCCTTCGCGGTCACGGTCGACGTCGTGATCCTCACCATGTCCGAGGGCGCGCTGAACGTCCTCCTCGTCCGTCGCGGCGAGGCCCCCTTCGAGGGCATGTGGGCGATCCCCGGCGGCTTCAAGCGGCCGACCGAGACGCTCGACCGCGCGGCCAAGCGCGAGCTCTCCGAGGAGACCGGTGTCGACGCCGCTCCCGTCCTGAAGCAGTTCCGCGCCTACGGCGACCCCGGTCGCGACCCGCGCATGGACGTCGTGACGGTCGCCTACCTCGCAGTGCTGCGCGACGTCGGGGCGATCGTGGCCGGCTCCGACGCGGCCGCGGCGTCGCTGATCCCGGTCTCCGAGGTCCTCAACGGGCAGATCGACCTCGCCTTCGACCACCTGCGCATCCTGCGCGACGCCGTCGAGCGGATCCGTGTCGAGCTCGAGGTCTCGGGGATCGCGACCGCGTTCGTCGGCTCGACGTTCACGATGGCCGAGCTGCGAGCCGTGTACGAGGCGATCTGGGGCGTCCAGCTCGATGCCGCCAACTTCCGGCGCAGCATCGTCGCCGAGGACGGCTGGGTGATCCCGACCGGACGCCGTGCGCGCCCCGGCTCTGCCGGCGGCCGACCGGCGGAGCTGTATCGCGCCGGTCGCGCGTGGAAAGAGGGCGGCCCCATTCACCGCGGAGCCCGCGCCGAGGAGAGGAAGTGAGATCCATGCGAGCAGTGGTGCACGATCGGTACGGCCCTGCCGAGGTGCTGCGCATCGAGGAGGTCCCGCGCCCCGTTCCCGCCGACAACGAGGTGCTCGTGAAGGTGCGCGCGAGCACGGTTACCCGCTCCGACTGCGGGTTCCGCGGCGCCGACCCGTTCTTCTCGCGCGTCTTCACCGGGCTTCGCCGACCGAAGCAGCGCATCATCGGGATGGAGCTCTCGGGGGTCGTCGAGGAGATCGGCTCGACGGTCACGGAGTTCCAGGTCGGCGACGAGGTCTTCGGGCTGCGCTCCGGGGCGAATGCGGAGTACGTCGCCGTCCGCGAACAGGGTGCGCTCGTGCACAAGCCGCCGAGCCTGAGCTTCGAGGAGGCCGCCGCCCTCCCCGACGGCGCGAGCATCGCGCGCGCGTGCCTCGGCAAGGCGGAGCTCGGCCCCGGAAAGCGCATCCTCGTGTACGGCGCCACCGGGGCGATCGGCACCGCCGCCGTTCAGCTCGCGAAGGCGACCGGCGCCCACGTCACGGCAGTGGGCAATACGAAGAACGTCGAGCTCGTCCGCTCGCTCGGCGCGGACGTCGTCCTCGACTACACACGGGAAGACTTCACGAGGAACGGCGAGACGTACGACGTCGTCTTCGACGCCGTCGGCAAGCACTCGTTCCGTCGCGCCCGGCGCTCGCTGAAGCCCGGCGGAGTGTTCCTCGAGACCGACCTCGGGTTCATGTGGCACGTCCCGTTCCTCGCTCTCGCGACACGTATCGTCGGCAGCAAGCGGCTGACGCTCCCGATCCCGAAGTACATGAAGGAAGACGTCGCCCACGTCAAGCAGCTCGTCGAGGACGGCAAGTTCCGGCCGGTCATCGACCGGACGTATCCGCTCGAGCACGTCGTCGAGGCCACGAAGTACGTCGAGACCGGGCAGAAGACCGGGAACGTGGTGCTGACCCTGAGCGGAGGTGCCCGATGAAGGCGGCGGTGCGCACGCACTACTGCGCTCCGGAGGAGGTCGAGGTCAGGGAGCTGGAGGACCCGGTTCCGGGCGACGACGAAGTGCTCGTGCGAGTCCGCGCGGCGGGGCTGAACATCCTGGACTGGTATGGGGTCACGGGCCGACCGTGGGTCAGCCGCGTGTCGACCGGGCTCCGGGCGCCGAAGGAGCACAGGCTCGGCGTCGACTACGCGGGCACGGTGGAGGCAGTCGGCCGGAATGTCACGGACTTCGCGAGAGGGGACGAGGTGTTCGGAGCACGGACCGGCGCACTTGCGGAGTACGTCGTGGCACGCGCCGATCGTGCGATCGTGAAGCGCCCCGTCACCGTGCCGGTCGAGGAGGCCGCGGCCGTCGCCGTCGCGGCGACGACCGCGCTCCAGGGCCTGCGCGACAAGGGCAGCCTCGAGCGCGGGCAGAAGGTGCTGATCAACGGCGCGTCCGGTGGCGTGGGCACGTTCGCCGTCCAGATCGCGAAGGCGCTCGGAGCCGAAGTGACGGCCGTGTGCAGCACTCCGAACGTCGAGCTGGCGCGCTCGCTCGGAGCCGACCGCGTCGTGGACTACACGAAGGAGGACTTCGTGAAACTCGGCGAGCGCTACGACCTCCTGCTCGACGTCGCGGGAACGCGCGCGTTGTCCGCGTACGAGCGCGTGCTCGCCCCGCAGGCGCCGATCGTCGTCGCGGGCGGGCCGCGGGCGAATCGCCTGCTCGGGCCGCTCGGGCGCATGGTCCGGCTCAGGGCCGGCGCCGTGCTCAGACGCAGGCGGGTCGTCAACTTCCTTGCACAGCTCACCAAGGAGGACTTGGAGACGCTGCACGGGTTCCTCGACGCCGGGACGGTGCGGTCCGTCGTGGACCGGCGGTACGCACTGGCCGAGGTGGGCGCGGCGCTCCGCTACCAGGGGGAGGGCCACCCGCGCGGGAAGGTCGTGGTCGACGTCTCGAGCGCCTAGCCGCGCCGTGCCAGTGCGTCGAGGAGACGGTCGTCGTCCGCGCGGTCGCGGATCGAGAAGCGGATCCCGTCCGGGAAGACCCTCACCACCAGACCCTGGAGGAGAAGCGCAGCGCCGAGCTCGTCCGGCCGCTCGAGCGGGACGAACAGGAAGTTGGCCCGCGAGGGCAGTGCCTCCAGCCCGATCTCGACGAGGGCGGCCGCGCAGCGGTCGCGCTCCGCGACCTGGTCGCTCACGTCCTGAGGATCGCCGAGGGCGGCAAGCGCAAGCGCTGCCGAGATCCCCGAGATTGGCTGTGGCGCCTGACGGCGGTCGAGCTCGGCCGCGGTCGCAGCGTCGGCGAGCGCGTAGCCTACGCGAGCACCCGCGAGGCCGAACGCCTTCGAGAAGGTCCGGAGCACCACGACTCCATCCTCGATCAGGCCCGCCGCCGTCTCGCCCGCGTACTCGAAGTACGCCTCGTCCACGACCAGCGGACGAGCGGAGGTGAGCGAGCCCAGCGACCCGCTGGGGTTGTTCGGCCGGCAGGTGAAGGTCACGGTGGGCCGCTCGTCCCCGACCTCCGCTCCGGCGAGGTGCGCCGCGATCCGGAACAGCGGGTACGTCGGCGCGACGTCGATCGCGACCGTGTCGCCGGTCCCGGCGAAGGTGCGGGCGCAGAGCAGGATGAGGTCGTCGGCGCCTGCACCGAGGACGACGTTCACGGGCTCGACGCCCGCGTACTCCGCGATCGCGGACACGAGCGCGGGAAAGCCGCCATGGGCGTACTCGTTCACCTGGGCCAGCGCGGCCGCGATCGCCGCCGGCCGCGCGGCGGGCGAAGGCGCGGCAGGAACGTTCCCGTCGAACCGCCTGATCGCGGACGGGTCGAGCCCGACCTCGGCCGCGATCGCCTCCGTCGACGGAGCCCAGCGGTACTCCGCGAACGCGGCGGGCAGCGTTCTCATCGGTCGCAAGCGTACGGACGCTCGGCCAGTAGAGTCGCGCTCGTGAGCACATGAGCACGCCGCAATGCACGCACCTCGACTCGATCGCCGTCACGCGGCTGCCCGAGCCACCGCTGCAGTGCGAGGAGTGCGTGAAAGTCGGTGCCGGCTGGGTCCACCTGCGCATGTGCCTCCAGTGCGGACACGTGGGCTGCTGCGACAACTCGCCGAACCGGCACGCGACCGCGCACTTTCACGAGACCGGTCACCCCCTGATCCGCTCGGCCGAGCCATACGAGGCGTGGCGGTGGTGCTACGTGGACGAGGTCTCGATGTACTACGTGGAGGACTGATGCCGCGCGCCGACCAGGTGGTCGCACCGATCGAGGGCTCGGCGCTCGCGCTCGACCGTCGGGGGATCGCGCCGGGAGCTTCGGCGACGATCGGAGACCCGGAATCGGACACGCTCGTCTACGTCACGTCCGGGAGAGGCTCGATCTCGCTCGGCGGCGAGGCCGGCTCGCTCACCGCGCGCGACGCAGCGCTCGTCCTCGCGGGCGAGGAGGCGAGAATCGGGGCAGACGAGGCGCTCGACCTCGTCGTGCTGTCCGTCGGCGCGGAGGTCGACCGCCACGCGCCGCTGGGGCCGCGCGCGCTGACGACATCGCGCGACGATGCCGAAGCGGAGCGGGCGACCGGTGCCCGCTCGTTCCAGATCCTGTTCGACGCCTCGAACGGCTCAACGCGGGCCACGCTCTTCGCCGGCTACGTCCCGCCCGGGAAGGCGCCGTGGCACTACCACCTCTACGACGAGATCGTATGGATCCCCGAGGGACCGGCACGCCTGCACGTCGAACGAGCCGTCGAGGACCTGGGGCCGGGCTCGGCATTCCGGCTTCGCCCGCGCGAGGTGCACATCGTCGAGAACGCGAGCTCCGACCGGGAGCTCACGATCGTCGGGCTCTTCACGCCCGCGGGCAGCCCGTCGGCTGCCTACCTCACGGAAGACGTCGCCGCCGAGTACCGCTTCGTCGGATAGCCGGCCGTGGCGCTCTCCATCCCCGTCACGTGGAGCGAGGCTCATCGTCTCCATGCTCCCGAGACCGGGGT
>DASUCI010000018.1:0-4473 GCA_035762825.1 Gaiellaceae bacterium
GGAGGCGAACCCCCTCGAAGCGGTGCGCAACAACACGCTCGTCACGCGGACGGTCGCCGACATCGCAGTCGAGTTCGGCGCGAAGCGCTTCGTCCTCGTCTCGACGGACAAGGCCGTCAACGCGAAGACGGTGATGGGTCAGTCGAAGGCGCTCTGCGAGTGGATCGTCGAGTCGTGGGGCTACCGCGACGACACGACGACGAAGTTCTGCGGCGTGCGCTTCGGGAACGTCCTCGGCTCCTCGGGCAGCGTGATCCCGATCTTCCGCAAGCAGATCGCCCGTGGCGGGCCGGTCACCGTGACGCACGCGGAGATGACGCGCTTCTTCATGACGATCCCCGAGGCGGTGCAGCTCATCATCCAGGCGGGCGCCATCGGCGGGCGCGGGCAGGTCTACGTGCTCGACATGGGCGAGCCCGTGAAGATCACGGACCTCGCGGACACGATGATCCGTCTTTCCGGCAAGGAGCCGGGGCGGGACGTCGCCATCGAGTTCGTCGGTGCGCGGCCCGGCGAGAAGCTGCACGAGGAGCTCTGGTCGGAGACGGAGACGGTCTCACCCTCGTCGCACGAGGCGATCATGCTCGTGACGCGCCCACCGATCGACCAGCACTGGCTGGAGGCCGAGCTCGACGAGCTCGCGCACCTCGTCGAGGCGGGCGAGACGCTCGAGCTCATCGGGCGGCTGAACACGATTTGCGCCGCGCCGCGGCGGAACGGCGTTCCCGAGCCGTCCGCCTCCGAAGTCGTCTAGGACAGCGCCGTCAGCAGGAGGTCGAGAAGGATCGCCGGGTCGCGCGGCGGTGGCGCCTCTCCGGGCCGGCGCTTGCGCAGGTCGAGCGCGTCCGCGGAGGTCAGCACGCGAAGCCGACGCTCACGGATCAGCAGCTCGTCGACGGCGCCCAGCGTCCCTGCGAAGGTCGTGTAGGCCGGGACTCCGAGCGCAGCGGCTTCGCGATTCATCGTTCCGCCGGCGGACACGACGAGGTCGGCCTGGGCCACGAGGCTCAACGCGTCGATCGCTTCCTGCGGAACGACGAGGCTGTGCGAGTCGCGCCGGATCGCATCGCGCTGGTCGACGGTTCGGGGGAGGACGACGGCGCGGACGGCGGGATCACCGTCGAGTCGCGCCAGAACGTCGGCGAACAGCGGATTGGAGTGCCGGTGATAGAGCGAGACCTCGGGAGGGGTGCGGACGACCACGACGATGTGATCGGGCCCGATGCCGAGCGCGTCGACGACGCCCGGATCGGCACGAAAGCCCGAGAGGTAGTATTCCTCCTTCAGACCGGCGTAGCGGCGGACCTTCGAGGCGCGCGCCCCGAGTGGACGGAGGCGACTCTCCGGAATCGCCTCAGGGACGACGACGCGTCGTGCGGCGCGACACCCGAGCCCGTGCTGGATCCGGGCGAACTCGTAGTCGAACGTGTACGCGGACGGGATCCCGAGGGAGCGAGCGACCAGCGGCAGCTCGTGCGAGGCGTGCGAGATCGCGACGTCGACCGTACGCGCCTTCACATAGCCGCGGAGCTTCCGCAACCGGTCGGCCATCGCGCGTGACTTGCCGACGAGCCCGCGGCCGCCGTGCGCAGGGCCGACGACGTCGTGCGCGATCCCGTGCAGGCGGAGAAGCTGGGTCGTCTGCGCGTACTCCCGTGTCGTCACGTCGACGTCGTGGCCTCGCTCGTGCAGGAGCGCGATGAGCGGTCGGAAGAACGGCACCTGTGGCGAGTTCGAGATGTCGATCCAGACGCGCACACCGTGACCCTACCGAGTCACACGGATAAGCTTCGCTTATGGATACACGCCAGCTTGCCGCGTTCTGCGCGGTCGTCGAGCGCCGCAGCTTCTCGCAGGCGGCGGAACGGCTCGGCGTGACGCAGCCTGCCGTATCACTGCAGGTTCGGGCGCTCGAGAAGCGGCTCGGCACGCAGTTGCTGGACCGCTCGGGCAGACGCGTCGAGCCGACGGAGGCCGGCTGGCGGCTCTATCGCGGCGCTCAGCGAATGCTGGCGCTCGAGGGTCAGCTGGTCGCCGAGGTCGCCGCGTCCGCCGAGGGCGACCTGGCCGGCGATCTCGTGCTGGGCGCCTCGACCGGGCCTGCGGCCGTCGTCGTGCCGGTCGTGCTCGGCGAGTTCCAGCGCCAGAACCCGGAGGTGCGCGTCTTCCTGACCGTCTCCGACACGCATACGGTCGTGGAGCGGGTCGCAGCACGCGAGCTCGAGCTCGGCATCGTCGGCGCGTCGCGACGGCACCGCGGCGTTCGCTTCGAGCCGTTCTTCGCGGACGAGGTGATCCTCGTCTGTCCGCCCGGCCATGTCTTCGCAGGCCGCACCGTCACGCTCGACGAGCTGCGCGAGGCGCCGTTGATCCTCATGCAGGAGGGCGCAGGCGTCCGCCAGATCGTCGAGGATGCGCTCCGCCGTCGCGGGATCCGCCTCCGCGATCTCGACGTCCGCTTGGAGCTCGGTCTGCAGGAGTCCGTTCGACGCGCCGTCGAGGAGGGCTATGGCGTGACGTTCATCTCGCGTACGGCCGTCGAGTCGGAGCTCGCGACAGGGCGTCTCGCCGAGTCGCGCGTCGAGGGGCTCGAGGCGACGCGGGAGATCTCCCTCGCGTCGGCCACGGGAAGGGCGCGCACTCGTGTCGCAGACGCGTTCGTCGAGTTCGCCCGCGAGCGCCTGGCGTCGTGATCGTCCGCTGGGGTCTCGCGCAGCTCGGGCCGTTGCTCGAGGAGCTCGGCATCGAGCGTCCCCTGCTCGTGACGAGTGCGCGGTTCGCAGACCTCGAGCTCCCGGTAGCCGCCCGCTTCGCCGGAGTCCGGAGGCATGCACCGATCGACGTCGTCGCGGCGGCGACCGCTGCGGCTGCGAGCGCAGACGGCCTCGTCGGGCTCGGCGGCGGCAGTGCGATCGACACCGCCAAAGCCGTCTCGGCGGCGACCGGCCTGCGTCTCGTCGCCGTGCCGACCACGTATGCCGGCTCGGAGTGGACCGCGTACTTCGGCATGCGTGACGAGGGGCGTCGTGTGAAAAGCGGCGGGTCCGGAGCGCATACGGTCGCCGTGGTGTACGAGACCGCGCTCACGGTCGGCCTGCCGCTGCAGGAGTCGGTCGGGACGGGAATGAACGCACTCGCTCACGCGGCGGAGGCGCTGTACGCGGGTGCCTGTGCGGACGCCTCCACGGGTGCGCGGCTGATCGGGACGTGGCTTCCGGTGGTCGCCGAGAGCGGGGAGGACATCGAGGCACGGACCCGACTCCTCGAGGGTGCGATGCATGCGGGAACGGCGCTCGCCGAGCGTGGGATGTTCCTCGCCCACGCGATGGCGCAGGCGCTCGGCGGGCGCTACGGCGTCTCCCACGGAGCGATGAATGCACTCTGTCTCGCTCCCGCGCTTCGCTTCAACGAGCCGGTGGTCCCGAACGCGCTGACCGCACTGGGCGACGCGCTCGGCGTCACCGATCCCGCAGCACGCGTCGAGGAGCTCGCACGACTCGGCGGCTTCGAGCGCCTCCGCGACCACGGTGTTCCCGAGGCCGAGCTCGCCGCCGTTGCGGCTTCGGCCGCCGAGCGTCCGCCGGCGCGTGCGAACCCTCGACCCGCGACCGCAGCCGACATCGAGTCGCTTCTCCGCTCGGTCTGGTGAGTTGACGAACCGCAGCGCGCGGCGGACGATGCGCTCGTGACAGTCGAATACGCAGGGATCCTCGCTGCGGTCGCGCTGATGGCGGCGACGCTCACGGGCGCCTACGGCAAGAGCGTCACCGCCGTGTTCGCGACCGGGACGGCCGGTGTCGCAGCCGTCGCGAAGGCTGCGAAGGCGCAGAAGGTCTCTGCGGCCGGCGCGAAGACGGCCTACGGCCGCGCGCCGTACCGCAAGCCAGTGCTGAAGTACCTCTACGCTCTGGGCTGGATCGGCGGGACGAGGAATCCCGGGCAGTGCGGGCTCACGCTGCTCGGCCAGGACGCCGCGAAGGAGCAGGCCGCGCGCGAGCTCCGCGCCAACGCAAAGCTCGTCGCGCAGCTCAAGAAGCGCTCGGTCAGCGTCTCGGCTGCGGCGAATGCCCTCACGCAGGGCGTCGTGTCGGCCTGCGCGTGAATCCTGCGCAAGACCGGAAATCCGCTAGCGCTAGCCGTCCGCTTCGTGGCCGGGTCGCTCCGATGGCCGTCGGGAGCTACTTGTCGCGCGGTCGTCGGCCACCCATGATCCGGCGGAGGCTGACGATGCCGAGGATGGTATCGCCGTCGACGACCGGCAGGTGCCGGAAGCCCTTGTCGAGCATGATCTTCGACGCCTCCTCGAAGGTCATGTCCGGCGGGGCCGTGACGGGGTCCTCGGTCATCCACTGACGCACGCGGGCGTCGCTCGTGTGCACACGAGCGGCCATCGCGCGGAGCATGTCCCGCTCCGTGAGGACGCCGATGAGCCGCCCGAAGTCCTTCACCACGACCGCGCCGACGTTCTGCGCG
>DASUCI010000019.1:0-18100 GCA_035762825.1 Gaiellaceae bacterium
CAACTACTTCCAGCCGGCCATGAGCGAGCTCATGCAGGCGTGCGTCGAGGTCTGGGAGTCGGACCCTGCTGCGTACCACTACAACTCCGTCGGCTACATCGCCCTCGGCGCCGCCGTGCAGGAGTCCGACCTCGAGGCGACCTACGAGCGGCAGGAGCGGATCGGCTACCGCTCCGACCTGATCTCGGGCGAGGCGGAGGTGGACGCGCACATGAAGGCGCTCTTCCCCGACTGGCGCGCGCAGGGGGTGACGATCTGCCTGCACGAGCACCAGGGCGGCTTCGCCTTCAACGTCGAGTCCGTGCTCGGGCTGCGCGACAAGTGCCTCGCCGAGGGCGTCTCGGTGGTCGCGGGCGTCGAGGTCACCGGCTTCGCGTCACGCGACGACGGCTCCGTCTCGGCGGTCGAGACGACCGACGGCGTGGTCGAGCTCGGCGAGCAGGTCGTGATCGCACCGGGTCCCTGGGCCGCGCGCTTCTGGGCACTGCTCGGCATGCCCGACACGATCGACATCACGACACCCTCGGGCGACGTCGTCCGCGACCGCCCGATGTGGACGTACTGGAACCTGCAGCAGGGCGAGATCACCGTCGACCCGTCGATGTTCGCAACCGCGGACGGCGGTGCGCCGCCCGTGATCCATCTCGACACGGACGCACCGCTGTACACGGACGACGGCGAGCTCGTGTCCGACGAGCTGTGGGGCGTCTACTTCAAGCGGGATCGTCACGGCGTGCAGGGCGGCGCCTCTCCGCTCGTCGTCGACGGCGACGTCGAGCTCGACCCGTACCCGTCGACGACGGACGTCGATCCGACCTTCCCGGACATGTGGTGCGCGGCGCTCTCGCACTCGATGAGCCGCTTCGAGGGCTGCCGGGCCCAGTACAAGCAAGCCCGCTCGGGCGGCGTCGGTGCGTTCACCGCCGACAACTTTCCCGTCTTCGACTACGTGCGGCCGAACGTCTACGGGATCTTCGACTCGAACCACGGCTACAAGATGATCGGCGTCGGCCGCGAGGTGGCGTCCGTCCTCCTCGGCGACCACTCGAAGCTCCTCTACCCGTTCCGGTACGAGCGCTTCGCGACGGGGGACCTCCACCCCGTCTCGAGCTCGCCCTACCCCTGGTCGTAGTTGCGCCGCCCGCGCGGCTCGTAGACCATCACGGCGTGCTGATCTTCCTCCTGCTCGGCTACGTGCCGTGGCTCCTCGTCCTCGCCCTCGCAGTCGTCATGTGGCTCACCGTCGTCGAGCTCCTCGAGTGGCGACCGCACTACCTGTGGTGGTTCTGGTGGCTGTTCTTCGTCTTCCTGACGAACTTCGTCGGGTACCTCTTCCTGCGGGCCTACCGTGTCTACCAGCGCTGGAACGCCCCCCGAACCGGGTAATGGCCGGCCGCCGGCCGCGCCGGTCGCGCGCAAGGACCTCCGCGACAGCCTCTGGGGCCGCGCGCTGATCCTGGGCGTCCTCCTGCTGTTCACGCTGCTCGTCTCCAAGACGTGCGCGTCGAACCAGGATGACATCACGCAACAGGAGGCGGTGGAGATCGCGATCGAGAACGCGTCCTTCACGCCGTGCCCGGAGGAGATCTGCCGTCAAGTCCGATTCCTGCAGCAGGGCATACCTCCAGTCGGCTACTGGGGCGTCGTGCTCTCGGAACGGATCGATCCACAAGGTGAGCCGAACCGCACGCAGAGCTTCCTGATCAACGCAGCGACGGGCGCGGTGACGAAGGAATGACCGGTGTGTGCGCACCGGACATAGTCACGCGGCGAACGCCAGCACGATCGGACATGGAAACGCGCTAGCGCGGTTCGTACGGTCTTTCCATCGTCGACCGGGTAACGCTGCCTGAGGAAGTGGGGGTGGAATGATCACGTCGCTGGTCCCGACCTGGCTCGCGCAAGTCGCGCCCGTCGAGACAGACCAAGTCGAGGAAGCGCTCGCGCTGAACTCGAACGTGCTCATGGAGCAGTTCTACTTCTTCACGGTCGTGATCATGTGGCTCATCCACGTGGGGTTCATGGCGTACGAGGCTGGCGCATCCCGACGCAAGAACCTCATGTCGACGGCGATGAAGAACATCCTCACGATCGCCGTCGTCACCCCCACCTTCTACTACGTCGGTTGGTACATCTACGGCTGCTTCGAGCCCGGCTTCCCCACGGTGGGACCGGACTCGCTCGACGGTCACGATGGCCCCGCGCAGTTCCCGGGCTTCTGCGGGCAGACGGCTCCGTGGGCCGACGAGATGGGCCCGACCCTCGCGAACCACCTGAACGCGGTCTTCTTCCTCGCCTTCCTGCTCTTCTCGTGGACGACGGCGTCGATCATGTCCGGAGCGCTGATCGAGCGCGTGCGGCTCTCCGCTTTCCTCATCCTCGGCTCGGTCCTCGGATCCGTCGTCTGGATCATGGACGCCGCCTGGGGCTGGAGCTCGGGTGGCTGGCTCACCGTCCAGTTCGGCTTCCACGACTCGATCGCGTCGCTCGTCGTGCACGGCGTCGCCGGAGCGTTCACGCTCGGCGTGCTCCTGAACCTCGGGCCGCGAATCGGCAAGTACACCAAGGAAGGCGCTGCGCGGACCTTCCGCGGGCACAACACGCACCTCACCCTGATGGGGCTGATGCTCATCTTCACGGGGTTCTACGGGTTCTACGCAGCGTGTCTCTTCATCACGCCGACGACCTTCCCCGGCTGGCTCAACATCTACGGCTCCCCGACGACGCTCGGCGCGATCGCGTTCGTCATCACCGTCGGATTCGCAGGCGGCTTCACGGGCGGCTGGTTCGCGAGCAAGGGCGACCCGTTCTGGACGTTGTCGGGCGGCCTGGCAGGCGTGATCTCGGTGTCGGCCGGCGCCGACGTCTACCACCCGTCGCTGGCGTACCTGCTGGCGATCTCGGGCGCGATGCTGGCGGTCTGGGCCGGCAACTACATCGAGAGGAAGCTCCGGATCGACGACGCGGTCGGCGCGGTCGCGGTGCACGGCGTGTGCGGGTTCTACGGCGTCTTCCTCGTGGGCATCTTCGCCGGCGGCTACCCGACGGGGCTCAACAACGTCGAGTCGTCGATGGGCGGTCAGCTGATGGGGATGATGGCGTTCCTGCCCCTGGCGTTCATTCCGGGCTACTCGATCGCATGGCTCCTCAAGAGGTTCAACCTCCTGCGCGTGCCGCCGGAGGTGGAGCTCGAGGGTCTCGACCTGGCGGAGTTCGGCCAGGACTTCTACCCCGAGTTCGAGCGCGTCCCGGAAGTCATCATCGAGCCCGACGGCCGCGAGGTCGACGGCGCGCCGGTGCTGCTCGATGCGTACTGGCAGACGAACGGCAGGCCAGCCGAACGCGTGGGTGCCGGATCCGAGGAAAGGAGCTAGGCGATGTTCGACGCCTTCCCGTACGACGAGTGGAGCGAGGACATCGCCGGCTTCTGGACCTTCGGCCCGGAGAGCTCCACGGGCACGTACATCCTCACGGTGCTCGGCGTCGCGGTGATGATCATCGCGTTCGTCGGCTTCGTCATGCTCGAGAATCGCAAGCTCGCGCACCAGCAGGCGACGCTCAAAGCCTCCGGTGCGCTCGACCGTCCTTCGACCGGGGCATAGGGACGTGAACGGAAACCACAAGCACGCGGCCGCGAAGCGGACGCCTTCAGGGATCCTGGCGCGACTGACATCCGCTCTGGCGGATGTCAGTCTTGCGCACTAGCAGGGAGGAACGATGGCCGGCAAGCAGATCGACTTCCCGCCGCTCCAGAAGGAGGACCGGCGAGTCGCGCCGTTCATGTGGGCGCTCTCGATCCTCTGCATCATCATCGTGACGATCATCCTGCTGACCGACCTGGACGGGCCTTTCATCGGGCCCTGGGGCTAGGTAGCCTGCGCTAGATGTCGAGGCTTTACCTCGTCTGCGCGGTCTGCGACAGGCGGCAGGCGGATGGACTGATCTCCGGCGCAGCGTGGAAGCGGCTGGAGCTTCCACCCGGTACCGCGATCGAGCATCCGGCCGTGAAGGGCTCGACGCTCCTCACGTGCCCGTCCTGCGCCAGTACCGATGCCGGCTGGGCCGAGCGCGCTCTCGGCGCGGTCGGCCTCAACGGCAGGTCGGACGCGGCCTAGAAGAGACCGACGATCTCGCCGGACTCGTCGATGTCGATCGCGAAGGCCGCCGGGGCCTTCCCGAGGCCAGGCATCGTCATCATGTCGCCGCACAGCGCGACGATCCAGCCGGCTCCGGTGTACGGGCGCAGGTCGCGGACGGTCACGGTGAATCCGGTCGGCGCGTTCTTGAGCGCCGGGTCGTGCGAGAGCGAGAGGTGCGTCTTCGCCATGCAGATCGGGAGCCGTGCGAGGTCGGAGCCGGCCCAGTCGGCAGCCTTCTTCTTCGCGGCGGGAAGCAGCTCGACGCCGTCGGCGCCGTAGACCCGCGTCGCGATCAGGCGGATCTTCTCCTCGATCGGCGCGTCGAGTGGATAGGCGTGGTCGAACTCGTTCGCTTCGTCCGCGGCTGCGACGACGGCCTCGGCGAGCGCCGTCGCGCCCGCTCCCCCGTCCTCGAACGCGGTGTTGATCTCGGCCGCGTACGCCCCGGCCTCGGTGGCGAGGCGCCGGACGAGCTCGAGCTCGTCGGCAGTGTCCGTCGGGAACTTGTTCACGCCGACCACGGCCTGCAGCCCGAAGCCGTTGACGATCCCGATGTGGCGCGCGAGGTTGGCCGCGCCGGTCTCGATCTCGGCGGCGCCGCCCTCGAGGTCGCCGCCGTGGTGCTTCAGCGCCCTGACCGTGGCGACGAGGACGACGGCGCTCGGACGCAGCTCGCCGATGCGACAGGTGATGTCGAAGAACTTCTCCATCCCCATGTCCGACGCGAAGCCGGACTCGGTGATCACGAACTCCCCGAGCTTCAGGCCGACGCGGTCGGCGACGAGCGAGTTGTTGCCGTGCGCGATGTTCGCGAAGGGGCCGCAGTGGACGAACGCCGGCTGGCCCTCGAGCGTCTGCACGAGGTTGGGCTTGATCGCGTCCTTCAGCACGACGGCCATCGCCCCGGCGGCATCGATGTCGTCCGCTGTCACCGGCTCGCCCTCGTATGTCTGGCCGACGGTGATGCGGCCGAGGCGCTCGCGGAGATCCGCGAGATCGCGCGCCACGGCGACGAGGCCCATGACCTCGCTCGCTGCGGTGATGTCGAAGCCGGTCTCGCGCGGAGCGCCGTGGGCGCGGCCGCCGAGCCCGGTGATGACGTTCCGGAGGTTCCGGTCGTTCATGTCCATGCAGCGCCGCCAGGAGATCGCGAGCGGGTCGAGGCCCGCGGCGTTGCCGTGGTGGAGGTGCGCGTCGATGAGCGCGGCGAGCAGGTTGTTCGCGGCCGTGATCGCGTGCAGGTCGCCGGTGAAGTGGAGGTTCAGGTCCTCCATCGGCACGACCTGCGCGTAGCCGCCGCCGGCAGCGCCACCTTTCACGCCGAACACGGGACCGAGGGACGCCTCGCGCAGGCACAGCACCGGCTTCCGCCCGAGCTTTCCGAGACCCTGCGTGAGCGAGACGGATGTCGTGGTCTTGCCCTCGCCCGCAGGCGTCGGCGTGATCGCCGTGACGTTGATCAGCTTTGCGTCGGGCCGGCCCGCGAGCCGGTCGATCACCGACAGGTCGACCTTCGCCTTGTACCGCCCGTACGGCTCGACCTCCTCGTGCTCGAGGCCGAGCTCGTCGGCGACGTCGCCGATCGGCCGAAGCGATGCTGCCTGGGCGATCTCGAGGCTCGTGGGCATGGTGATGCTCATCGGTTCCCTTCTGTAGGGGCGAGATATATCTCGCCCCTACGCGCGTGGTCAATCAATGACTCACCGCTGCGGCGGCCAGCTCGGAGACGAGGGTGTCCGTATGGAAGCGCTCCAGCGCGAAGGGCGCGATCAGATCGGGCGTGCGCCCGCTCGCGACGAGCTCGGCGAGCGTGACGCCGACGATCGGGGCGGCCTTGAAGCCATAGGTCCCCCAGCCGGTCGAGACGTGGAAGTTGTCGATCTCCGTCTTGCCGAGGATGGGGCTGTAGTCGGGCGAGAGGTCGCAGAGGCCCGTCCAGGTCCGGAGGACCTTCGTCCGCTCGAGCTGCGGCAGGAGCTCGAGCGCATGGGCTGCCGAGTCCTCGAGGAACGAGAACGTGCCCGTGCCCTTGTACGTGGTGTACGGCTCGATCTCGGCGCCGATCAGGAACTCGCCGCGGTCGGTCTGCGAGACGTAGACGTGCAGCTGCGACGAGACGAGGACGACGTCGAGGAACGGCTTCACCGGCTCGGTCACGAAGGCCTGGAGGATGTGCGTCGTGATCGGGAGCCGCAGGCCCACCAGGCGGCCGACGAGCGACGACCAGCCCGCGGTCGCGCTCACCACCTGGCCGCACTCCACGCGGCCGCGACTCGTCTCGACCGCGGTGATGCGGTCGCCGCTCCGCTCGAAGCCGACGACCTCGGTGTTGTTGTGGATCTCGACCCCGCGACTGTCGGCCGCGCGCGCAAAGCCCCACACCACCGCGTCGTGCCGGATGATCCCGCCGGGCGGGTGGTAGAGCGCGCCGACGATCGGGTACGCGGGCCGCTGCGAGAGGTCGAGCTCGGGGCAGAGCTCCGCGATCCGCGGCGGCTCGATCACGCTCGACCTGATGCCGAGGAGCTTGTTGACCTCGGCACGCTCCTGCATCGTGATCATCGCCCGGTCCGAGTGCGCGAGCGTCAGGTGCCCGTGTTGCGAGAACATGAGGTTGAAGTCGAGCTTGTCCGAGAGGCCTTCGTACAGGCGCACGCTCTCTCCGTAGAACGCCGCGCCCTCGGGCGTGCGGTAGTTCGAGCGGATGATCGTCGTGTTGCGGCCGGACGCGCCCGAGCCGATGTACGACTTCTCCAGGATGGCGACGTCCGTGATCCCGTGGCGCTTCGCGAGGTAGTACGCCGTCGCGAGCCCGTGCGAGCCGCCCCCGACGATCACGACCTCGTAGCGCCGCTTCAGCTCGGGCCGCGGACGCCACATCCGCTTCGGGAAGAAGATCTCGCTCAGCGCCACGTTGTCTGCTCCAGTCCCGCGAGCGCGTCGAGGACGGCCTCGGCGGCGTAGTGCCCGAGCTCCTGCTGGACGTAGACGTGGAACCAGCCGTCGGGCCCGCGACGGAAGAGCGCGCTCACGCGGGCGAAGGGGCCGGCCGTCGGGATCGCGTCGAGGTCGAGATCGGTCAGCCGGCGCATGACCTGCTCGCTCGCGATGGCGATCCCCGCGAGTGCGCCCGTCGCGTCGTAGGCGAGCGCGCCCGTCGCCCGTATGCGTGCCACGACCTCGACGGGATTCGCCTCGGTGAAGAGGAAGCCGCGGCGCGGCGAAAGCCGCAGGAGCTCTTCACCCGCCTCCGGCGCGACCGCGTCGACAGCGCCGCGGATCTCCACGATCCCCTGCAGCGACACGTCGCGGACTTGCTCGGGATCGCCGAGATAGGCGGACCAGCCGTCGCGCCCGAGGGCACGCCGGAGCGGCGAGGTCGTCGTCCCATCGGCACAAAGCGCAGGCGAGAGGAAGGACGGCGTCACGAGCGCATCCGCTCCCCGTCCGGGTCGAAGAACGCGCCGTGCGTGATGCGCGCACCCTTCCTCAGACGATCGACTTGGATCTCGACGCGCGTCCCGTCCTCCGAGCGATCGCTCGGCACCCACGCGAGCCCGATGACCCGCCCGACCGCGTCGCTTCGCCGCGCGCTCGTGACGCGGCCCACGGGCATCCCCTCGACGACGATCTGCGCGCCCTCCGCCGGCACGACGTCCTCCTCCATCGTGAAGCCGACGAGCCGCTCCTTCTCCTCGCGCTCCGCGAAGTGCTCGAGCGCGTACTTGCCGACGAAGTCGTCCTTGTCCAGCTTCGGCAGCCACGACATGCCCGCGGAGTAGAGGTTTGACTCCGAGTCCGTGTCCTGGCCGACGATGACGTGTCCCTTCTCGAGCCGGAGGACGCGCTGCGGCTCCAGGCCGAACGGCACCGCGCCCTCGGCGACGAGCGCGTCCCAGAGATGCTCGCCGGCCGGGCTCGGGAAGTGGAGCTCGTAGCCGAGCTCGCCGACGAAGCCGATCCGCAGCGCGAGCGTCGGGACACCGGCGACCTCGAGCTCGTGCGCGTCGAGATACCTGAAGTCCTCGGCGGAGACGTCGTCCGGGTCATCCACGAGACGTCCGAGCGCCTCTCTCGCACGCGGCCCGGCGAGGTTCACGGCGGCGAGCGCGCCCGTCACGTTCACGATCTCCGCGTCGTACCCCCAGACCGCGTTCCACCATTCGAACCATGCGGTGACGGCATCGGCGCCCGTCGAGGTCGTCGTCACGTAGAAGAGGTCCTCCGCGAGCCGCGCGATCGTCCCGTCGTCCATGATCCGGCCGCCGTCCGAGGTGAGGACGCCGTAACGGATGCGGCCGGGCTTCAGGTCGCCGAACCGGTTCGGGTACAGACGCTCGAGGAGCTGGACGGCCTCGGGCCCCTCGACGAAGAGCTTCCCGAGCGTCGAGACGTCGATGACGCCGAGGGACTCGTGCACGGCGCGCACCTCGTCCTCGGGGTGCTCGCCGTAGGCGTACGGCCGCAGCCAGGGGCCTGCCCACTGGATCGTCGCGCCCGCTTCCTCGTGACGCCAGTGGATCGAGCCTCGGCGGGCAGGAGTCAAGTCGCGCCCCGCGAGCAGCCCGAGCTCGACCGGCGCCCACGGCGGCCGCGCGGTCGTCGTGCCGATCGCCGACTCGAACATCCGGGTCTCCTCCGCATACACCCGGATGCTCGAGAGGTGGCAGAGCTTGCCCTGGCAGGGCCCCATCGTGGCCGTCGTGTACCGCTTCGCGAGCTCGATCGAGTCGAAGCCCTCTCCGATCGCACGCTTCATGTCCTTCGTGGTGACGTCCTCGCACACGCACACGAAGCACTTCCCGTTGCCCTGGTACGCGGGCTCGGGCGCGATGCGCGAGAGACCGTCGCCGGTGACGCTCCCGACGGCCTCCACCCCGTCCGGAAGCTCTGTCGGTACGAAGACGCCGAGCGAGTCGTCGAACGCCACGCGCGCACCCGCCTGCGCGAGCAGCGAGTACGCGGGCTGCCGGCCGCCGGACGCGACGAGCAGGTCGCAGCCGTAGCTCTCGCCGTCCAGCACGAGCCGCCGGACGCGACCCTTGCCGCCCTGTGCCGCGAGCTCGCGCGGCCGAACGTCACGGAGGTCGACGACCTTCGCGACCTCGACCCCGACATCTACGAGCTCGTCCGCGATCGCGAGCGTCTCGTCGTCCGAGCCGAGCACGATCGCGCGCTCGCCCGGCCTGATCGAGTAGTCGCGGAGCAGCCGGCGAACGCCGTCGGGGAGCATCACGCCGACGAGGTCGTTGCCCGGGAACACGAGCGGCTGCTCGGTCGCGCCCGTCGCGACGACGATTCGCTCGGCGCGGAAGCGGTAGAGGACCGTGTCGGCGTCGACCGGGACGAGCCCGCCTTCCCAGATGCCGAGCGCGCGTGCCGGCGCGAGCACCTCGACGCCTCCGAGCGCGAGGTCGCGGTTGCGAGCATCCTCGTCCACCAACACGACGCCAGGGCCCGCCTTCGCGGCTTCCAGCGCGGCCGCCCGGCCGGCGGCTCCGCCACCGACGACGAGCACGCGAGCCCTCCGGTGCTCGGTGTCGTAGCGCCTCGTGTGCCCCGCACGCGGATCGAGCGTGCCGAGCCCGGCCGCGCTCCGCAGGAACTTCTCGTACAGCGGCCAGGCGGCGCGCGGGCGGATCAAGGTGCGGTAGTAGAAGCCGACCGGCGTGAACGGGCCGCCGACCTTGTCCGTCAGCGACATGAAGTCGAAGTCGAGCGACCACCGGACGTTCTGACCCTCGACGACGGCTCCCTCGCGGATCGGCTCGGTGCACACGCGCACGTTCGGCACACCGTCGACCGTCATCTGGCAGTTCGGGCAGTGGCCCGAGCAGCAGAGGAGCCCGCGCGGCCGGTGGTACTTGAACGAGCGCGAGAACACGCGCTTCCCGGCGGCGAACGCGGCCGAGGCGATCGTGTCGCCCTCGAAGCCCGTGATCTTCCAGCCGGCGAACGTGAACGAGACGGCGCTCGAGCGGTCGATCCGCTCTCCGGCGCGCGGATCGAGCCTCACGCCTGCTTCCTCGGCTCGGGGACCATCACCTCGAGGACGTCGTTCGTGCGCGTGTCGCGGTCGGCGAGGAACCACTCTCCGCAGCCGGCCCGGTGCTGCCACCACTCGCGCTGCACGCCCGCCACGTTGTCGCGGAAGTACACGTAGTCGGTCAGCTCACGAAGGGACGGGGAGCTGCTCGGGCGCGTCGTCACCTCGCCGAAGTACGCGTACTCGTCCACCGGGCGGGGACCACAAAAGGGACAGGCGAGCAAGAACGACATCAGGGCGTGAATTGCACCTTGAGCAACGCTGTGCCAGAATTCGCAACGAACCTACAGCGATGTCGCGTACTCGTCAACCGTCAGCCCGTCGAATTGGCGCTGCCGCGCGAGCGATCACCGTGCTCGACACCCTTGCGGACGGCGGAGAGCTGGGCACCAATGAGATCGCGCGCCGGACCGGGATGACCCCGAGCACCGTCTCGCGCCAGCTCGGCACGCTCGCTGCGTCGGGGCTCGTCGAGCGGGTCACGTCCACCGGACGCTATCGCCTCGGCATTCGCCTCGTTCACCTTGCGAACGCGGTGCTCGCGCGCCTCGACGTGCGCGAGGTCGCGCGCCCGCACCTCGTCGCGCTCGTCGACGCGACCGGCGAGACGGCGACCCTCTCGGTGCCAGGCGATGAAGATGCGATCACCGTGGATTTCGTTCCGGGAGCGCACCAGATCCAACCCGTGTCGCGGCTCGGGCGCCCTTCGATCGCCCACGCAACCTCGGCCGGGAAGGTGATGCTCGCGTTCTCCGGCCGCGAGCTCCCGCAAGGACCGTTCCGGGCGTACACGACCCGCACCGTCACGGACCCCCAGGCGCTGGCCACCGAGATCGAGGCTGTGCGCGAGCGCGGTTACGCGCAGGCGGTCGGCGAGCGCGAGCCCGGGCTCACGGCGATCGCCGCGCCGATCCGCTCCGCGCGCGGCGAGCTCGAGGCGATCGTCGCCCTCCAGGGTCCCAGCACGCGCTTCGACGGCGAGGCCGTCGACGCGGCGCTGCCGCTCCTCCTCGAGCGCGCGAACGCCGTCTCGCGCGAGCTCGGGTGGGATCCGACGTAGAGCCCGGAACCGGCGTACCTGATCGTTCGCGCCGGGTCAGGCGGACTCGGCCAGGCGGTCGGCAAGCGCACGGATGCTCGTGCGCAGCTCCTCCGGCCCGATGATCGTGAAGCCGCAGCCGAGACCCGCGAGGACGCTCGCCGCCCAGTCGAGCGAGCCCACGCGGATCCTGAGCAAGGTCCCACCGTCGGCCTCGACGAGCTCCGCGAGCGTCGCCGGGACACGGCGCGCCGCTTCGTCGAAGGGAAGGTCGAGCAGGACCTCCACCTCCCAGCGCCAGGGAGTGCGCGCAAGCGACCTCGAGACGTAGGCGACAGCGTCGAAACCGGCGGGCGGCGGGTCGGCGGGCTCGTCGTCCAGGACGGGCCGGCGGATCCGGTCCGCCCTGAACGTGCGCAGGTCGTCGCGGCCGTGGTCGAACGCCGCCAGGTACCAGCGCCCGGTGTGCACGACGAGCCCGAGCGGGCTCAGCTCGCGCTCGGTCTCCTCTCCCGCATACGAGCGGTAGGCCATGCGGAGCCTCCGGCGACGCCTGATCGCCTCGGCGAGAAGCAGCACCGTCTCGCCGCCGACCGGAGCGGAGCCCCGCGCGCTCGCCGTGAAGTCGAGAGTCTCCTCGAGAGCCTCGACGCGGCGACGCAGGCCGTCGGGGAGCACGCGGTGGATCTTCGCGAGCGCCCCGTCGACCGACTCGGCGGAGCCCGTGAGGCCGAGGCGGCCCGCGGCGAGCGTGCCGAGCGCGACGACGACGGCCTCGTCGTCGGTGAGCATGAGCGGCGGAAGGCGGAAGCCGGGACGGATGCGGTACCCGCCGCCGACGCCGCGCTGGCCCTCGATCGGGATGCCGAGATCCTGGAGCGCCGCGATGTAGCGGCGAGCCGTCCTCCGGTCGACCCCGAGCCGGTCGGCGATCTCACGACCGGTGAGGAGCGGCTGTGCCTGGAGCAGCTCGAGGAGCTCGAGCAGACGGGCCGTCGGAGTCAGCACGCGTTGAAGTGAAGCAGAGATAGAGGGCGGTAGATGCCCTATTTCCGCGATAGCGTCACTGCGTGAGACAGCGACCGAAGGAGCGTCGATGAGAGCGGATGTGAGAGAGCGGGCGAGCTCGCAGGAGTTCGACTTCTTCATGGGGCGGTGGGAGGTGCGCAACCGCCGCCTCGTCGAGCGGCTCGCCGGATCAGACGAGTGGGACCAGTTCGACTCGAAGGTCGCCGCACGCTACCTGCCAGGCGGCCTCGGCAACGAGGACGTCTTCTGCACCGACTACGGCGGCGGCTTCATCGGGATGTCATTCCGCTTCTACGATCCCGACACGGACGAGTGGTCGATCTACTGGGCGGACAGTCGCCGCCCAGGGCTGCTCGACCCGCCCGTGATCGGCTCGTTCTCGGGTGACACGGGGATCTTCGAAGGAGCAGACACGTTCGAGGGCAGGCCGATCCGCGTGCGGTTCACGTGGTCGCGTGTGACCTCTCCGACACCGCGCTGGGAGCAGGCCTTCTCGGACGACGACGGGGAAACGTGGGAGACGAACTGGATCATGGACTTCACGCGCACGCCGGAGGCGGCGGCGTGAGCGCGCTCGAGCAGTCGGTCAGCGTCACACCGGAGTACCGGCACGTCGAGAAGGTCGTCACGCCGGAGCCGAGCCTCGCGCTGGAGGGAACGATCCTGAAGTGGTACGACATCGCGCCCGACGACGCCCCTGTGCCGCTCGCGATCCGAGCCCTCGCGCGCCGCAACCTGCGAGACGCCGCCCACGACCGGACGCTCGGTGACCTCGGCGACCTCGGGTTCGTGGTGCTCCACCGCTGCGGCGAGGACTTCTACTTCCTCCTGCTCTGCACCTGGCGGAACGAGAACGAGCTCTGGGAGACGGTCTGGGCGAAGAACGGCGCCGGCGACGTCTTCTTCCGGCCCTGGCCGACGGAGGCGGCGCATCGCCCGACGTTCTGTGTCTGGGAGCTCGGCGCCCTGTGCCACGAGCGCGATGCCTGGGGCGAGTACCTGCGATCCGCCCGCGACGAGGCAGCGCGGAAGGCGTACCTGCGGACGTCGTACCACGGGGTCGTGTGATGGCGAGCGTCCGGGAGGGCCAGGAGCTCTTCCTCGTCCGGGTCGAGCGCGGAGGCCCCTGGGACTGGTCGAGGGGCATGCGCGAGCAGGAGCAGTGGCCAGAGCATGCGCAGTTCATGAACGCGCTCGTCGACGACGGCGTCATCCTCCTGGGCGGCCCGGTCGAGGGCGAACGCGGTGCGTTCCACGTCGTGGACGCGGCGTCGGAGGACGCGCTGCGGGCACGCTTCGCAGCGGATCCCTGGGCCCAGAACGGGATGCTGACGATCACGAGCGTGGAGCGGTGGACGATTCTGCTCGCGCCCGAGGAGTGAGGATGCCCCGGTAGCGTCAGGGGCCGTGCAGTTCGACACGAAGCTCGCGGTCGTCCTCCGGGACGACCTCGCCGTCTGGCAGAAGACGAACGTGACGGCCTTCCTCGTGAGCGGGATCGCGGCGACCGTGCCGGGTGTCGTCGGGGAGCGGTACCGAGACGGGTCCGACAACGAGTACCTGCCGATGCTCGTCCAGCCGGTGCTCGTCTACGAGGCCGCCGCACCGGCGCTACGGCGCGCGTACGAGCGGGCCATGAGCCGCGACGTCGAGCTCGCCGTGTACACCCAGGAGCTGTTCGAGACGAACCACGACGAGGCGAATCGCGCCGCCGTGGCCTCCGTTCCCGCGGACGAGCTCGATCTCGTCGGAATCGCCTTCCGCGCCGACCGCAAGGTCGCGGACAAGGTCGTCGACCGCCTGCGCTTCCACCCGTGACCGGTGGCACACGAACCGTCGGCATCGTCAGCCCAGGGGCGATGGGAAGCGCGGTCGGTGCGGCGCTCGCCCGCGGCGGAGCACGGGTCGTCGCCACGCTCGCCGGTCGCAGCGAGCGGACGCGCCGGCTCGCCGAGCACGCCGGCATCGAGCTCCTGCCCGACCTCGAATCGGTGATCCGCGAGGCGGACGTCGTTCTCTCCATCGCGCCGCCCGAGGCTGCCCGTGCGATCGCGGACGACGTCGCGAGCGCTGCGCGCGCGTCGGCGGCGCAGCCCCTCGTCGCCGACCTCAACGCCGTCGCGCCCGCGACCGTCCGGGCGATCGCGGCCGAGCTCTCGCACGAGGGGCTCGACCTCGTCGACGGCTCGATCTCCGGCCCGCCGCCGAGGAAGCAGGGGACGACTCGCGTCTACCTCTCGGGTGCCCGCGCGCCCGAGATCGCCGAGCTTCCGATGGAAGGCGTCGAGCGAGTCGTGGTCGGCGACGAGGTCGGCACGGCTTCGGCCGTGAAGATGAGCACCGCGTCGGTCTACAAGGGCACGTCCGCCCTGCTTGCTCACGCTCTGCTCGCGGCCCACGCCAACGGCGTTCTCGAGCACGTGCTGGACGACCTTCGGGCGGGGTCGCCCGAGCTCGTCGCGAACGTCGAGCGGAGACTGGCCAGCTCGGCGTCGAAGTCGGGTCGCTACGTGGGCGAGATGCGCGAGATCGCCGCGACCCAGGACGCCGCCGGCCTCACGCCGGCGCTCTTCGCGGCGATGGCCGAGGTGTTCGGGTCGCTCTCGAAGAGCGAGCTCGCGCGCACACTGCCGGAGGACCTCCCCCGCGACCTGAAACTCGAGGACGTGCTCGCCGGCCTCAGGCGCGGTGGAGCGTGATCCAGTTCAACGAGGCGAAGCGCGGCAAGCGCACCTTGAGAACACTGCCGCGGCACTGGAACGGCGTCGTCCCGCCGGGGACGCTCGTCGTCCTCGTCGGCGGCCCGGGTACCGAGTAGGTGCGGCCGTCCTTGGTCGCCGTCATCTCGCCGTACTCGATTGTCGACCGGCCGCCGCGCGTCGTGAACGAGCCCGTTCGTGCGGTGTACGGCTGCAACGTGAAGAAACGCGCATGGGCAGTCGCCACTGCGTCACCGAGGTTCATCTTGAGAACGAGCGACGTCGAGCCGTACTGGAAGGCGCCGTCGCGGAAGATCATGTAGAGCTTGCCGCGGGGCGTGAGACCGGGGACCGGGGCGAGCGCACGAAGGACGCGAACGGTCTCTGCCTGCGTCGCACCCCACTCGCCGCGGAGGCAGGACGGCGAGCCGAAGCCGGCGGGGTTGGGCGACGCGCCGGCAGTCAGCGCCGACGCGGCCGTCACGAGCACCAGCCCTAGGATCGCGAGAGGAAGCCGCACGGATCCGCACCGTAGTGAGCCGACCGAGCGGCGCTATCACCCGGGCGAGTGAGGCGCTAGGTCCCCGGAATCCAGTCCGTGCCGGCAAGCGGCACTTTCGCCATCGCCGCAGCCTCGACGGTCAACGCGACGAGGTCCTCGGGCTCCAGGTTGTGGACGTGCGACTTGCCGCACGCACGCGCGAGCGTCTGTGTCTCGAGGGTGAGCACGCGCAGGTAGTTCGCGATGCGGCGGCCGCCGAGGATCGGGTCGAAGCGTGCGGCGAGCTCGTCGTCCTGCGTCGAGATCCCGGTCGGGTCGCGCCCGGCCTGCCAGTCGTCGTAGAAGCCGGCGGCACTGCCGATCTCGCGGTACGCGTCGTCGTGCTCGGGCGCGTTGTCGCCCATCGCCACGAGGGCTGCGGTGCCGATCGACACGGCATCGGCTCCGAGCGCGAGCGCCTTCGCGACGTCCGCCCCGCTCCGGATCCCGCCCGAGACGATCAGCTGCACCTGCCGGTGCAGGCCGAGCTCCTGCAGCGCCTCGACCGCGATCCGCGTCGCCGGGAGAGTCGGGATGCCGACGTGCTCGATGAAGACGTCCTGGGTGGCGGCCGTTCCACCCTGCATGCCGTCGACGACGATGACGTCCGCGCCTGCCTTGACGGCGAGCTGGACGTCGTAGTACGTGCGCGTGGCGCCGACCTTGACGAAAACGGGCTTCTCCCAGTCGGTGATCTCGCGGAGCTCGTGGATCTTGATCTCGAGGTCGTCCGGGCCGGTCCAGTCGGGATGCCGTGACGCCGACCGCTGGTCGATGCCCTTCGGCAGCGAGCGCATCTCGGCGACGCGGTCCGAGATCTTGTGTCCGAGCAGCATCCCGCCGCCACCCGGCTTGGCGCCCTGGCCGACGACGACCTCGATCGCGTCCGCCTTGCGCAGGTCGTCCGGGTTCATTCCGTACCGGCTGGGCAGCAGCTGGTAGACGAGCGTCTTCGAGTGCTCGCGCTCCTCGGGAGTCATGCCGCCGTCGCCCGTCGTCGTCGAGGTGCCCACCTCGGTGGCGCCGCGCCCGAGCGCCTCCTTCGCGGGGGCGGACAGCGCGCCGAAGCTCATGCCGGCGATGGTCACCGGGATCCTCAGCTCGAGCGGCTTCTTGGCGAACCGCGTGCCGAGGACGACGTCGGTGGCACAGCGCTCCCGGTACCCCTCGAGGGGATAGCGCGAGATCGACGCGCCGAGGAAGAGCAGGTCGTCGAAGTGCGGCAGGCGCCGCTTCGCGCCGAAGCCGCGGATGTCGTAGATGCCCTCGGTCGCGGCGCGCTGGATCTCGGCGATGACCGTGCGATCGAACAGGTACGACTCGCGGAGGTTCCAGGGCCGCCCACCGTCCGCTCCGGACATGTCCCGCGCTCTGGTCCCGGACCTGACCCCTGCGCTGTCCGCTTTGGGCATCAGTACGCGGCCGCGTTGTCGACCGAGAAGTTGTAGAGCCGGCGCGCGGAGCCGTACCGCCGGAACTCCTCGGGGTCGGCGTCGAACTCCGCAGCCTCGAGCAACGCGCGCACCTGCGCGAGGTGCTCGTCGCGGAGCTCCTTCTCGATGCAGTCGGACCCGAGGCTCGCCACCGAGCCGCGGACGTACAGCCGCGCCTCGTAGACCGAGTCGCCGAGCGCCTCGCCGGCGTCGCCGCAGACGACGAGGCAGCCCGTCTGTGCCATGAACGCGCTCATGTGCCCGACCGAGCCGCCGACGACGATGTCGATCCCCTTCATCGAGATCCCGCAGCGCGACGAGGCGTTGCCGCGCACGACGAGGAGGCCGCCGCGCCCGGTCGCTCCCGCGGACTGGCTCACGTTCCCCTCGACGACGACGCGCCCGGACATCATGTTCTCCGCGATCCCCGTGCTCGCGTTGCCGTGCACGCGCACGGTCGCGCGCTTGTTCATGCCGGCGCAGTAGTAGCCCACGTGCCCGTCCACGTCGACCTCGATGTCGGCGTCGAGCCCGCATGCCACGGCGTGCGCGCCGCTCGGGTTGACGACGCGGAAGTGACGCGGTCCGGGCGCGCCACCCGCGAGGTCGTGGAGACGCTGGTTGAGCGCACGCAGCGACGTCGTGGAGAGGTCGACGACCTCGACCGCGGCGTGCTCGCGCTCGGCAACCGTCATCCGACGGGCTCCTTCTCCCAGGCGTAGACGACTCCGGGCTCGGGCTCCCACGCGACCGCATCCGCCGCGCCGGGGAGCACCGCGATCGACCGCCACTCCGACGACATCGCCACCCAGTCGTCGGTCTCGGCGAGGACAGCCGGCTTGCACGCGATCGGATCGCGCAGCACGGCGAACCCGTCAGCCGTTCCGACCGCAAACGTGTAGAAGCCGTCGAGGTCCTCGAGGCAGCCCTGGAGCGCCTGCTCGAGCGTGGCCCCTTCGCGGAGCCGCCACGCCAGGTACCCAGCCGCGACCTCGGTGTCGTTCTCGGTCTGGAACTCGATGCCCTCGCGTCTGAGGCTCTCGCGGAGACGGTTGTGGTTCGAGAGCGAGCCGTTGTGGACGAGGCAGAGGTCGAGGCCCGTCGAGAAGGGATGCGAGCCCTCCGTCGTGACGCGGCTCTCCGTCGCCATGCGCGTGTGACCGAGTGCGTGCGT
>DASUCI010000020.1:0-13676 GCA_035762825.1 Gaiellaceae bacterium
CGGCCGCCGAGGCTCCCGCGCTCGTCGTCCTCGACCTGATGCTGCCGGATCTGGACGGCATCGACGTCTGTCGCCGTCTGCGCCAGCGCTCCGACGTGCCGATCCTCATGCTCTCGGCGCGAGACGACGACGTCGACAAGATCATCGGGCTCGAGGTCGGCGCCGACGACTACCTGACGAAGCCGTTCAACCCTGGCGAGCTTGTCGCGCGCGTGAAGTCGATCCTGCGGCGGACCAATTCCGCCCGCCACGAGCTCGAGAGCGCGTCCATCGAATACGCCGAGCTCCGGATCGACTCGGGCAGCCGCGAGGTCTTCGCCAGCGAGCAAGAGGTCCAGCTCGCTCCGAAGGAGTTCGATCTCCTCTGGGAGCTGCTCGACCATCGCGGGATCGTGCTGACGCGCGACCAGCTCCTCGAGCGGGTGTGGGGTTACACGTTCGCGGGGGACACTCGCACCGTCGACGTCCACGTGCGCCAGATCAGGCGCAAGCTCGGCGACGCATCGCCGATCGTCACCGTGTGGGGCGTCGGCTACAAGGTCGCGTCGGACCGCACGGCCGCGTCGACCCTCTGAGGCTCTACCCTGAATCCCATGCTGGGAACGCTCCGGTTCCGCCTCACGGCGGTGTTCCTCGCCGTCGTCCTCGTCTTCGGGCTCGTCTCGATCGCGCTCGCCATACGCCTCTTCCAGGACGTGACGCGCCAGCAGTCGGTGGACGAGCTCCGGCGCGAGGCCTCGGGTCTCGCCGCCCTGTATGCCGCGGCGGCGCTGCGGGCGTCCGACGAGGGGACGAGGGCGCCCGAGTTCGCGGCCGCGAGCCTCGAGCTCGCGACGGGTGACGAGCTCTACTACGTCGGGCTCACGCCGTTCCCGACCCAGCGGTTCGGGCTGACTCGCCTACCGCGGAGCGCGCTCCGTGGTGCCCAGCTCGACCGCGACCAGCAGGTGATCGTCGAGTTCACTCCTCCGGGCGAAAGCCGGCGGCTCATCGCGGCCGTGCAGCCGGTGCAGCTCGTGCAGGGCACCGAGCCGTTCGGCTGGCTGGTCGTGGCCAAGCCCGAGGCGGAGCTTCGAGAGCAGTGGTTGACGCTGCTGGGGCGGCTCGCGTTGGCGCTCGCGGTCGGCGTCGCGCTGGCGGGAGCCCTGTTCCTCTGGCTGTCACGCCGGCTGACCGAGCCGGTGCGCGTGCTGACGCGCGCGACGGAGGACGTCGCGGCCGGCCGGTACGACGTCGAGATCCCGGAGGCACGAGGGCGAGACGAAATCGCGCTTCTGAGCAAGCGCTTCCGCGGCATGGTCGACAAGCTCGCGGAGGCCGAGACGCTCAAGCGCTCGTTCCTCATGTCCGTGACGCACGAGCTCCGTACACCGCTGACCGCGATCCGCGGACATGTCGAGGCCATCCGTGAAGGGGTCGTCAGCGAGCCGGATCAGGTTCGGACGTCGTTGGAGATCGTCGCGGCTGAGACCGACCGGCTCGAGCGCCTCGTCGGAGACGTGCTCGACCTCGCGAAGCTCCAGGCTGACCGGTTCACCGTGCGCCAGGAGGAGGTCGATCTCGAACGCGTGCTCGACCAGGCGTACGGGGCGTTCACCGAGGAGGCACGTCGCAGGGAGATCGACTACTCGGTCTCGGGTGCCGAGGTCGCGCCCGTGATCGTGTCCGACGGGGATCGCGTGCTGCAGGTGATCACGAACCTCCTCGCCAATGCGTTCCGCTGGACGCCGGACGGCGGGAAGATCGAGCTCCGGCTCGGGTCGGCGAACGGGGTCGTGTCGTTCGATGTCGTCGACTCGGGGCCTGGCGTGCCGCCGTCGCAGCGAGCGCGCATCTTCGAGGCGTTCGTGTCGCAGGACGCCGACGGCACCGGGCTCGGGCTGCCGATCGCCCGCGAGCTCGCGGTGGCGCTCGGCGGCGGCATCGAGCTCAGCTCGAACATCGGCGCGGGAAGCCGCTTCCGGGTCGTGCTGCCGGTCGTGCCGGCGCTCTGACTACGCCGCTGCGGCGTGCTCGACAGCGCGCTCGTCGTGCGGCAAAGGCTCGATCCGCGCGTCGGAGTCGCCCGCGAGGCTCTCGAGTCGTGCGAGTCTTACGTCGACGCCGCGCCAGCCGGAGCTGACGAGATCGACGAGGAGCGCGAGGTCGTCGACGCGCGCGTGCCGCTCGGCGAGGAGATCGCCCTCGATCCGTTCCAGCCGGCGGATCGCCTGGTTCAGCAGGCCGCGGATCTCGGCGATGTGTCGTGCGACGGGGAGGACCTCGGCGCGCACGCCGTCGCGCACCGCCGCGCCCACGTGCTCGGGCAGTGAGGCCTCCAGCTCGGCGGCGGTGGTGGCGAGGCCTTCGATCTGGCTGCGCGAGCGCTCGAGCGCCGCCTCGATCGCGGCGGGCTCGGGCCTGCCGGCCGCGGCGTCCGCGATGCGCTGCTTCGCCCGCTCGAGAGCCTGGGTATCCACGGGCGCGAGGCTACTCTCCTCGCCGGATGGACACGTCGAGCCTCGAGTACGAGCTGCCGCCGGAGCTCGTCGCGCAGGTCCCGGTCGAGCCGCGTGACGCGTCACGGCTCCTCGTCCATCGCCGAGCTGCCGGGACGACCGAGCACCGGACCTTCCGCGAGCTGCCGGACGTTCTCGGCGACGAGCTCGTCGTCGTCAACGACACGCGCGTCGTGCCGGCGCGGCTACGGCTCCGGCGCGCGTCGGGGGGCGCGGCCGAGGTGCTGCTCGTCGAACGGGTTGACGACAACGGGACCTGGGAGGCACTGGTTCGACCGTCGAGGCGGCTGCGCGCCGGCGAGGAGCTCGGCCCCGTCCGCTTGCGGGAGCCGTTGGGCGACGGTCGCTGGCTGGTCGCCCTCCGGGGAGCGCCCGAGGGAGACATGCCGCTTCCGCCGTACATCCACGAGCCGCTCGCCGATCCGCTCCGGTACCAGACGGTGTACGGGGAGGTCGAGGGCTCGGCGGCGGCCCCGACCGCCGGGCTGCACTTCACGCCCGAGCTCCTCGCCGCGCTCGATCCGGTTCGCGTGACCCTGCACGTCGGGCTCGACACGTTCCGTCCCGTGACTGCCCCGACGCTCGAGGACCACGAGCTGCACGGCGAGCGCTACCGGGTGACGCCCGACGCGTGGGCACGGATCGATGCAGCCGAGCGTGTGCTCGCGGTCGGAACGACGACGGTTCGCGTGCTCGAGACGGTCGCACGATCGGGCGAGCTCACCGGACGAACGACCCTCTTCGTCGTGCCGGGATTCCGGTTCCGCCGCGTCGACGCCTTGCTGACGAACTTCCACCTGCCACGCTCGACGCTCCTCGCTCTCGTCATGGCGTTCGCCGGAGTCGAGGTCGTCCGGGAGATCTACCGGGAGGCGATCGCCGAGCGCTACCGCTTCTACTCGTTCGGCGACGCGATGCTGGTCCTCTGACGTGAGCTTTCGCATCGAGGCGACCGACTCCGCCGCGCGAGCCGGAGTTCTCAGGACGAGTCACGGTCAGATCCGGACGCCCGCGTTCATGCCGGTCGGCACGAAGGGCACCGTCAAGTCGCTGCATCCGGACGAGGTGCGGGCGCTGGGTGCCGACGTCGTGCTCGCGAACACGTACCACCTGCACTTCCGGCCCGGAGAGCGCCTCGTCGAGGAGCTCGGCGGCCTGCACGCCTTCTCAGGATGGGACGGCCCGATCCTCACGGACTCGGGTGGCTTCCAGGTGTTCTCGCTCCGCGACACGATCGCGGCGCTCGACGACGACGGTGTCACGTTTCGCTCGGTCTACGACGGGTCCGACGCCCGGTTCACGCCGGAGGGCGTCGCGGAGATCCAACGCCGGCTGGGCTCGGACATCGCGATGTGTCTCGATGTCTGCCTGCCTGCAGCGGCGCAAGCCTCCGACCTCGAGCGTGCGGTGCGCATCACCACCGACTGGGCTCGTCGCCAGGTGGAGGCGCCGCGCGCCGCCGGCCAGCTCCGCTTCGGGATCGCCCAGGGGGCCACCCATGCGGAGCTACGGCGACGCTCGATCGACGAGATCAGCGCCTTGCCGTTCGACGGCTACGCGCTCGGCGGACTCGCGGTGGGCGAGTCGAAGGAGGAGATGCTCGACTGCGTGGAGTGGGCGGCGCCGCTCCTTCCCGAGCGCCACCCGCGGTACTTCATGGGAATCGGCGACCCGGAGGGCATTCTGGAGGTCGTCGCGCGAGGTGTCGACCTGTTCGACTGCGTGCTTCCGACGCGCACGGCGCGCACCGGGTCGGCGCTGACGTGGGAAGGTCGTCTCAACCTTCGCAACGCTGCGTACCGGGCGGATTCACGTCCGCTCGACCCTGCGTGCGACTGCCCGGCGTGCGAGCGCTTCTCGCGCGCGTACATCCGCCACCTCGTGACGCAACGGGAAATGCTCGGACTTCGGCTGCTCAGCCTGCATAATCTGCGGTTCGTACTCGACCTGACCGCGCGTGCAAGAGCGGCGATCGAGCGAGGCATGTTCTCCTCCTTCCGGGACGAGGCACTCGCACGACTCGCCGGCCCACCCGAGGAGGAACCGTGCAATTCCTGATCATCATGGTGTTGATGCTGGGCGTGATGTACGTGCTCATGATCCGCCCGCAGCGTCAGCGACAAGCTCAACAGCAGTCGATGATCGACGGCGCCACGGTCGGTGACGACGTCCTCACGACGGGAGGCATCTACGGCACGATCGCCGAGGTCGAGGGTGACGACATCGTCGTCGAGATCGCGACCGGCGTCACCGTGCACATGACCCGCCGGGGCATCGCGGCCGTTCTTCCGCCGGAGGACGAGGAGGACGAGCAGGACGAGGAGGTCGAAGAGCTCGAAGATGCCGAGGAGCAGGATGAATCTGCCGTTATGGACGGCGAAGAAGCGGTTAGCGCGGCGGCCGGCGACATATCGCCCGGCGAAGACCGCCGCTAACCTGGGTCGCCGAACGTGAGCAGGCGCAACTCATTCCTCGTCCTCGGGCTGCTCGTCGTGGCGCTCGTCGGCGTCGCCCTGCTCGCGATCCCGGGCTCGCCGCTCCACAAGTCCCCGACGCTCGGTCTCGACCTGCAGGGCGGGCTCGAGGTCACGCTGCAGGCGGTCCCCCCGCCGAACCGCGATCTCACCGAGGAGGACCTCGAGCGCTCGGTCGAGATCATGCGGAACCGCGTCGACAAGCTCGGCGTCTCGGAGCCCGAGATCCGTACGCAGGGCGACGACCAGATCGTCATCCAGCTTCCCGGCATCCAGGATCCGCAGGCGGCCGCGGAGATCATCGGCACGACCGCGCAGCTCGAGCTCTTCGACCTCGAGAACTCGCTCACGGGGCCGTCGATCACGATCCGCGGCGAGCCGGTCGAGAGCGCCTCGCTCTATGCCCTTCTGGCGCAGGTCCAGGCACAGGCACAAGGCGACGACTCCGACGCCTACTACATCGTGAACCCGAGGACGAAGCGCGTCGTGTCCGGCCCGTACGCCTCCGAGGAGGCTGCACTGCGAGCAGTCGGCGGCGAGCTGCCGGCCAACCGCCGCCTTTTCGCCGTTCCCGAGGGGATGGCCGTCATCACGTGCGGCGAGGGCGCGGTCGTCTGCCCGGGCGCGGGTGGCGCCGGCGTTGCGCCCGACCGCACCTACTACTACCTCTTCGAGTACGACCCGCCGAGGGTCCCGCAGATGACAGGTGAGGACTTCAAGCTCTCGGGGACGCGGGCGGACTTCGACACGAGCCCTGGCGCCTCGGGCCGGCCGATCGTGACGATGGAGTTCACAGGCGCGGGCTCCGAGAAGTTCGAGGACATCACGAGTGACCTCTGGATCCGCGGCAAGCTGCGCAACACGCCGCAGCACTTCGCGATCGTCCTCGACCGCGAGATCAAGACCTTCCCGCAGATCGACTTCACCGACTCGAGCCTGAGCGGCGGAATCGGCGGCGGGCGCGCCCAGATCCAGGGCCTCGAGTCGTTCCAGGAGGCGAAGGAGATCGCGCTCGTCCTCCAGACCGGCGCGCTGCCGGTGAAGTTCGAGACGCTCGACCGCACGGACATCTCGGCCACGCTGGGCAAGGACTCGCTCGCGGAGGCGTGGAAGGCTGCGATCGGCGGGCTAATCCTCGTCGCGATCTTCCTGCTCATCTTCTATCGCTTCCTCGGCCTCGTGGCCGTCGCCGGGCTCGCCATCTACGCGGCCTTCCTCTACGCGACGATCCTTCTCTTCAACGTGACGCTGACGCTGCCCGGCTTCGCAGGCCTCGTGCTGACGTTCGGCGTCGCAGCAGACGCGAACATCGTCATCTTCGAACGCATCAAGGAAGAGGTGCGCGCCGGCAGATCGATGCGCGCCGCCATCGCGCAGGGCTACCGCAAGGGGTTCGCGACCATCGTCGACGCGAACGTCGTGACCGCGATCACCGCCATGGTCCTCTTCGCCGTCGCGACGGCCAGTGTCCGTGGGTTCGCGCTCATGCTGCTCATCGGAACGCTGCTGTCGCTGCTGACGGCAGTCCTCGCGACGCGCGCGATCCTCGCGCTGCTCGGCGGCTTCGGCTGGCTCGAGAACCCGCGTGTCATGGGCGCGACCGGCGAAGGCCTCCCGAAGTGGCTCCGCTGGGACTACATCGGCAGGCGCCGGATCTGGTTCTCGATCTCGGGCGCCGCGTGTCTGATCGCCGTGGTCGCGATCGCGGCCATCGGCCTCAACTTCGGGATCGACTTCGAGGGAGGGACGCAGCTCACGTTCCGCACGCCGCAGCCGACGAGCCTCGAGCAGGTACGTCAGGAGGCCGCCGACATCGGGCAGGCCAACGCCGTCATCCAGGGCCGCGGCGAGTCGACCGACGGCCGGTACACGAACTTCTCGGTCCGCACCGAGTCGCTGACGACGGCAGAGCAGAACGAGCTCCAGCAGGGCCTCACGACCGCCGTGGACGCCACGGCCTTCGGCGCGAAGAACGTCTCCGAGAGCTTCGGCCGCCAGATCGCGAACAACGCGCTGCTCGCGATCTTCGTGAGCCTGCTCCTGATGGCCGCCTACATCTCGTTCCGCTTCCAGTGGAAGTACTCCGTCGGCGTGCTCGTCGCGCTCGCACACGACCTCCTCATCGCCATCGGCATCTACGCGCTCACCGGTCGCGAGGTGTCGACGGCGACGGTCGCGGCGCTGCTCACGATCCTCGGGTACTCGATGTACGACACGATCATCATCTTCGACCGCATGCGTGAGAACGTGCCGCTCATGCGGCGCGCCTCGATGCGCGTGATCGGCAACGTCTCTCTCTGGGAGGTCATCCCGCGCTCGCTCGCGACGACGTTCATCACGCTCCTCCCGGTCGCCTCGCTGTACGTGCTCGGCGGCGACACGCTGAAGGACTTCGCGTTCGCACTCCTGATCGGCATCGGAGCGGGCTCGTATTCCTCGATCTTCCTCGCGGCGCCGCTCCTCGCGTTGCTGAAGGAGCGCGAGCCGGAGTTCGCCAGACGGCGCGACGACCTCGGGGCACTCGAGGGAATCACGACGGTCGGGGGAACGCTGGCCGCGGAGGCCGACGAGATCGCCGCCGACGGCGACGGTGCCGTCGACGGCGACGCGGAAGCGCCCGAGGCACCACGAGCACCTGTTGCAGCTCCTCCGGGAGCGACCTCATCGAAGCGCGAGCGCCGCAGGCAGCGGCGCGCGACCCGTCCCCATGGCCGAGCCCGCTAGCGAGCGCAGCCCGCTGGAGACGCTCGGTCTCGCCGGAGTCGGCGCGATCGCGCTCGTCGCGCAGCACGCGGACGAGCTCGCGGCGGAGATCGGTAGTCGAGTCGGCGCCGAGCGTGACGACGTGCGTGCCGCGATCGCGGACGTGCTCGACAGCTGGCGGCGTGAGGCCGCTCGTCTCGGCGAGACCGCCGGCAACACCGCGGCGCGGGCGGCATCCGAGCTCGGTGCGGCCTCTCGCGACGCGGTGAGCGACCTCGAGCTCCGCGTCGCCCAGCTCGAGCATCGCATTCGTTTGCTCGAGCGTCAGAGCTAGGCAGCGCAGCTACCTACAATCCCGCGCATGGCGACGACCCAGCCGTCGCGCAACCTCGGCCGTCTCTCGGAGATCGCGCAGGTCGCCGCGCGGCACGGCTTCGGCTACGTCGTGCGCCGCAACCGCGCCGGTGATCTCGCCCCCGACGCCAACGGCGACTCGGCGACGAGCTCCGACCGCGGCCGGCGCCTGCGGATGATGCTCGACGAGCTGGGGCCGACGTTCGTCAAGTTCGGCCAGCTTCTCTCGACGCGCCCCGATGTCGTGCCGCCCGACATCGTGGCCGAGCTCCGCGGCCTGCAGGACGCAGCGTCGCCGATCGCGTTCGAGCAGGTTCGCGACGCCGTCGAGGCCGAGCTCGACCTGCGCATGGATCGTGCGTTCCTCGAGTTCGACTTCGCGCCGCTCGCATCGGCGTCGATCGGCCAGGTGCATCGCGCGGTGCTGCCGGACGGGCAAGAGGTCGCGGTCAAGGTGCAGCGCCCGGCGGCGGCCGAGCAGATCGAAGCCGACCTCGGTCTTCTCTACCAGGCCGCGCGCCTGCTCAAGGAGCGCGTGCGAGCGCTCGAGTTCATGGACCCGCAGGAGCTCGTGGACGAGTTCGCGCGGTCGATCCGGCTCGAGCTCGACTACAGCCACGAGGCGCGCAACGCGGAGGCGTTCCACCGGAACTTTGCGCGCGACGACGGGGTCGTCGTGCCGCGGGTGATCCGGCAGTACTCGACGTCGCGGATCCTCACGCTGGAATACCTGCGCGGGACGAAGGTGGCGGACCTCGACCTCGAGGAGATGCGACCGGACGAGCGGCGCGACATCGCCCACCGGCTCGCAGACGCGTGGATGACGATGGTCTTCCGACACGGCTTCTTCCACTCCGACCCGCACCCGGCGAACATCTTCGTCCTCGAGTCCGGTGCCCTGGGGCTCGTCGACTTCGGCCAGGCGGGGAAGCTGACGGACGACGACATGGCGAAGCTGACCATGCTCTTCGTCGACGCGGCGACGGAGAACATCGACGCGATCCCGCGGCGCCTGCGCGAGCTCGGCGTGCGCTACGACCCGGCGCGCGAGCAGGAGTTCCGCGGCGAGCTGCAAGTGCTGTTCGACCGCTACTACGGCACCCGGCTCTCGGACATCGACCCGATCCGGGTGATCCGCGAGGGCTTCCAGCTCATCTACTCGATGAACCTGAAGCTGCCGAGCCGCTTCGTCATCCTCGACAAGGCGATTGCGACGCTCGCGTCGGTCGGGCAGGAGGTGTACCCCGAGTTCAACGTCTTCGAGGTCGCGAAGCCGTACGCGCGTGGCCTCCTGGCGGATCGGTTCCATCCCCGTGCGCTCTCTCAGCGGGCGCGTGCGGAGGCGCTGGGGCTCGCGTCGATCGCCCGTGACGTCCCGTACCAGGTGAGCGACATCCTCGAGCAGCTGCGGCAGGGGACGTTCCAGGTGCACATCGAGAACCCCGGCATCGACCAGATCGACGATCACATCGACCAGGCCTCGAACCGGATGTCGGTCGCGCTCATCGTGGCAGGCGGGCTCCTCGGCTCCGCCATCATCGGCGTGTTCGCCGAGGAGGGGCCGCACGTGCTCGGGCTCCACCTGCTCTCGGTGCTCGGGTTCGTCATCTCCGGCACCTTTGGGCTCTGGCTCGTCTGGGGTGTCATGCGGCACGGCCGGCTCTAGGAGGGCATGTCGCGGCCGGACGGCTGAGGACGAGTTGTCGCTGATCCGCTCGAAAGGACATCTGGCGGAGCCACGCCCGCCGGGCTAGCGTCGGCGGCATGCCGAGCGCCGTCCTCGTCGCCGAACCGGAGCTCGAGACGCGAGAGCTCCTCGGGCGGCAGCTTCGCGACGACGGCTTCGACGTGCTCGGCGCCGCACGACGGAGCGAGGCGCTCGAGCTGGCCGAGAGCGCTCGCCCCGACGTCGTGCTGCTTGCCGAGCTCGAGCTCTGCCTACGCCTGCGAGAGGGAGAGCCTGGACGGAACTGGGACCGGAACGTTCCGGTGATCGTCCTCGCGTCGTCCTCCGATCCCGTGGAACGCGTACGAGCGCTCGATCGAGGCGCCGACGACGTCGTCGGCCGGCCGTTCGCGTACGACGAGCTGCTCGCGCGCATCCGCGCGCTGATCCGGCGGACGACCGGCGCCTCCGAGGACGTGATCGTCGCCGGGGACCTCGTCGTGGATCGTCCGACGCGTCGCATTCACGTCCGCGACACGCCCGTATTCCTGTCGGCGAAGGAGTTCGAGCTCGTCGCGAAGCTCGCGTCGCAGCCTCATCGAGTGTGGACGAAGGAGGAGCTGCTCCGCGACGTCTGGGGGTTCAGGGCGCTCGGGCGAACCCGCACCTTGGAATCGCACGCGTCCCGCGTGCGGAAGAAGCTGTGCGTCGCTTCGGACGACCGGTTCGTCGTGAATGTGTGGGGCGTGGGGTACCGGATGCTCGAGTGACACGGCATCAGCCGGTCAACTCCGACGCCAGTGCGACGGACGAGACCGGCTCGAGTGTTTCCCGCACCTCCGTCGGGAGCTGGTCGACGAGCAGCGAGAGCCCCACGTAGCGACCGCCGCACAGCTCGATGAGCTGTCGTGCGGTTCGGGCCTTGCTGCCCGTCTCGGCCCAGTCGTCGACGACGAGCACCCGCTCGCCCGCGCCGACGACGTGTCTCTGAAGGCGCAGGGTGGTGGTATGCCCACGCCAGTCGGGCGGAGCGGTCAGCTCCACCTTCGGCCCCGGGTGGATCGCTCCGGGCTTTCGGATAGCCGCGAATCCCGCGCCGAGCTCGAGTGCGACTGCGGTCGCGAGCACGAAACCGCGCGCCTCGATGCCGACGACCTTGTCGACGCGCGCGGCTCGGAACGGCTCCGCGACGGCGACGGCCGCCTCGGCGAGAAATCCGATGTCGGCAAACAACCCGAGCGTGTCCGAGTGGCCGTCGTAGTACCTCAGCCGGGTGACCAGTGCATCGTGAACGTTCGCAGTCACCTGCGCAGCCTCAGCGAGCGCCCTCGAGCTCGAGCAGCGCCTGCTTGACGTCGAGGCCGCCGGCGTAGCCCGTCAGGTCGCCGGTCGAGCCGACCACGCGGTGGCAGGGCAGCACGATGGGGATCCTGTTCCGGTTCATCACGGTTCCGACGGCCCGGGCCGCGCGGGGATGCCCGACCTGCGCGGCGAGCGTGCCGTAGGTCGTCGTCTCGCCGTAGGGCACGCGGGCGAGCTCACGCAGTACCGAGACCGTGAACGGCGGAAGGCCGCGGAGGTCGAGTGAGAGATCGAAGCCCCGGCGCTCGCCATGGAAGTACTCGTCGAGCTCGCGGCGGGCCGGAGCGACCGCCTTCGCCGAGCGAAGAACCCGCGGCCCGGCGATCCGCGCGAGGCGGTCGAGCTGCGCGTCAGGGTCGCTCCGGAACGAGATCGCGGCCAGGCCCTGGCCGGACGCGGCGACGAGGAGCGGCCCGATGGGCGAGTCGAGGACGTCGAATCCAACGTCCACGAGATCGAGGGTCACGGCGGCGTCGCGGAAGCGGCGGTCGAGGTCGGGTGAGACGGTCATGAGGCGATCCTCCTTCGGATGCGTCGGACGCCCGTCGACGTGGCCTGCCTGGCCGCGTCCGGGCTGGAGCCGAGTACGGACGCGATCTGCTCGTAGGAGAGGTCGTAGCCGTACCGGAGCACGACGGCTGCCCGCTCCTTGGGACCGAGCCCGTCCGTGAGGTCGGCGAGCTCGGCGTACGCGGGGCGGTGATCCGTCGACGGCGTCTCCACGAGCTCGTCGGTCGGACGCGTGCGGCGGAGCGTGTCGAGCGCGACGTTGTGCGCGATGGTGAGCACCCACGCTCGCAGGTGCTCGGCGTGGTCGAGCCGGCCGTAGGCGCGAAGCGCCCGCAGGAACGTCTCCTGGAATGCGTCCTCGGCTCGTTCGGCGCCGAGGCGCTTGCGCAGGAGGCGGAGCACGTCGGTGCGATGCTCTTCGTAGAAGCGCTCGAACGGGGGGATGGCCACGGCCTGCATCATCCTGTTCCAACGCCTCGGAGTGTCGATTTGTGAGCATGCCCGGATGCGCGCCGCCGTCGTGGGTCACATCGAGTGGATGGAGTTCGTCCCGGTCGACGAGGCGCCACGAGCAGGCGAGATCGTCCACGCTGACGACACGTGGGAAGAGGCTGCGGGCGGCGGATCGGTCGCCGCGGTCCAGCTCTCGAAGCTCGCCGACTCGGTCGACTTCTTCACGGCGCTCGGCAACGACGAGAGGGCGGAGCGCGCACGGACCGAGCTGACGGAACGCGGCATCGCGGTGCACGCCACCGCGGTCGAGGCGCCGCAGCGGCGCGGGTTCACGTTCGTCGACGAGGCCGGCGAGCGGACCATCACGACGATCGGCCGCAAGCTGCACCCGCGCGGACACGACGAGACGCTCCCCTGGCACGAGCTCGCGAAGTGCGACTGCGTCTACTTCTGCGCGGGCGACGCCGACGCGCTGCTCCTCGCGCGTCGTGCACGGGTCGTCGTCGCCACCGCGCGAGAGCTCGCCACCCTGAGGCAGGCCTCGGTCGAGCTCGACGCGCTGGTCTCGAGCGGCAAGGACGAGGCCGAGCGGTACCACCCCGGGCAGATCGAGCCCGAGCCACGTCTCGTGGTGACGACCTCGGGCGCCCTCGGCGGGTGGGCGCAGCCGGGTGGCCCATACAACGCCGCTCCGCTTCCTCCCAATCCCGAGGACGCGTACGGCGCGGGCGACTGCTTCGCGGCCGGATTGAGCTTCGCGCTGGCCGCCGGTCTCGAGGGTCTCGACGCGCTCGACTTCGCCTCGCGCTGCGGCGCCGGCGCACTCGCGGGCCGCGGTGTGCACGCCGAATCGGTGCTACTTCCCTAGCCGGGGAGGTTGTGGACAGATTGGCGCCGAATTGTGGCCCTTACAGGGTCAGGCACTGTAAAGACGTCCGTGGGGCGTAGGGGTTGCGCAGTGGGGCAAAGTGGGCTAATGTGGGGCTTCGTGGGAGGTGTACGCCCATGACGAGCCCATGTTCTACGGAACCCACGAGCACACGATCGACGAGAAGAACCGCCTCACGCTGCCCGCGAAGTGGCGCGACGGGCTCGGCGGTGGCGTCGTCCTCGTGCGCGGAATCGACGGCACGGTCGACGTCTATCCGCGTCGGGGCTGGGAGGCGAGCGTCGAACGGATCACAGCGCTCGACTCGCTCACGCGGGAGGCGCGCGAGATGAAGCGATTCGTCTTCGCCGGCGCGACCGTGGCCGAGCTCGACAAGCAGGGGCGCGTGCTCGTGCCGCCCGACCTCGCGCGCCACGCCGGGCTCGGCAAGGACGTCGCGGTCGTCGGTGTGCACGACCACGTCGAGATCTGGAGTCGCCCCGAGTGGGCGGACCACGTCAGCGCGATCGAAGGGAGCGTCGGAGATGTTGCCGAACGTGCAGCGGACAGACGCGGCTGATCACGTCCCCGTCCTCGCGGACGAGGTGCGCGAGCTGCTCGACGTGCAGCCGGGAGAGACGGTCGTCGACGCCACGTTCGGCGCGGGCGGCCATTCGCGACTCCTCGTCGCCGAGCTCGCGGGTCAGGGAAAGCTCGTGGCGATCGACCGCGACCCGAGCGTGCGGCCCTACTTCGACCGCGTCAAGGCCGCAGCGCGCGGCGTGCAG
>DASUCI010000021.1:0-2363 GCA_035762825.1 Gaiellaceae bacterium
GAGCTGTCGACGAAGTGCACTGCCACGAATGCCTTCCAGGTCGCCGCCGAGGCTCGTGCCTTCCTCTCCGACAAGGGCGTGAGCCTGAACGGGCGACAGGAGACGAAGACGAAGGCAGCGTTGACGTACTTCTCGAAGCAGATCCGGGCCGCCGCCGCCGGCTAGCGGTAGTCCGGGTTCGCGAAGTCGAACCGGCAGCCCGCGTCCCACAGCGAGCGCTGATTGCCGTGCGCCGGCAGACCACCCGCGTCCTTGAGCATGCGCGCGAGGTGGAGCACGTTCCACGTCATGAACGTCGTGTTCCGGTTCGTGAAGTCGTTGGCCGGCCCGCCGGAGCCCTCGTCGAGGTACGACGGTCCAGGCCCGGCCTCGCCGATCCAGCCTGCGTCAGCCTGGGGCGGGATCGTGTAGCCGAGGTGTTGAAGGGAGTAGAGGATGTTCATCGAGCAGTGCTTGATCCCGTCCTCGTTGCCCGTGATGAGGCAGCCGCCGACCTTCCCGTAGTACGCGTACTGGCCGTGCGCGTTGAGCAGGCTCGAGCACGCGTACAGGCGCTCGATCACGCGCGTGCAGACCGACGACTTCTCCCCGAGCCAGATCGGCGAGCCGAGGACGAGGATGTCGGAGGCCTCGACACGCTCGTACAGCTCCGGCCAGTCGTCGCTCGCCGCTCCGTGCTCGCGCATGTCCGGCCAGACACCGGGCGCGAGATCGTGGTCGACCGCACGCACCGAGTCGACCGCGACCCCGTTCCGCTGCATGATCTCCATCGAGATCCGCATGAGCCCGCCGGTGTGCGAGAGCTCGGGCGAGGGCTTGAGCGTGCAGTTCACGTAGAGCGCCCTCAGGTCGGAGAAGTTCCAGCGGCTCGTCGAGCACAGCTCCTCCTGGAAGTCCGTCAACGTCATGCCCACCTCCTGTCCGCGATGTCTCGCGTACCCTCGCACGCGTGCAGGCGCGTGTCCTCGCAACCTCGATCCTCGTCGCAGCGGTTCTCGCCGCAAGCGCGGCGGCGGGGCCCCGGGCGACGGATCAGTCTCACCCGGCCCGTCTCACCGCACGTCCGGGACCGGGCAGCCCGAGCTGCACGCCGGGGACGTACACGCTCCGGCTCGGGCCGTGGCAGACGGGCGTGATGCGCGTCACGGCCGGCCGCGCGGGCGCACGGCCACTGCTCCTCTCGTTGCACGGCGCCGGGGGATCGTCGGATGACGGCCTCTGGGCATTCCGTGCGGCCCCGAGCTCGGTCGGCATGGTCCTGGTGGCGCCACAGTCCCAGAGTCGGGTCTGGAACCCGTTCTACGGTCCCGATCTCACCACGATCGACCGGGCGTTGAAGCGCGCATTCGAGCGCTGTCGCGTCGATCCACGTCGGACCGCGATCGGCGGGTTCTCGGACGGCGCGGGCAACGCGCTGACGCTCGGGCTCGTGAACGGCGATCTCTTCCGAGCCGTGATGGCGCTCGCGCCCGGTGCGCTCATCGCGGAGAAGCCCGTCGGCAAGCCGCGCGTGTTCGTCGCGCACGGGCGGAGCGACACGACGATCCCGATCCGCGCCAGCAACGCGATCGTTCGCGAGCTCCGGGCGGCGCGTTACCCCGTCACGTATCGGAAGTTCTCCGGTGGTCACGAGGTTCCCGACGCGATCTCGAAGGCGGCCGTGACCTGGTTCCTGCGCGGGTAGGGATGGAGTCGCTCCTGCTGGCGTGGTACGGCACGTCGGCCCGGCACCTGCCGTGGCGCCGGACTCGCGACCCGTACGCGATCCTCGTCTCCGAGGTGATGCTCCAGCAAACGCAGGTCGAGCGCGTCGTCCCGCGCTACCTCGCGTGGCTCGAGCGCTGGCCGAACGTGGATGCGCTCGCGGCGGCGACGGCAGCAGACGTGATCCGCGAGTGGCAGGGCCTCGGCTACAACCGGCGCGCCGTGAACCTCCATCGCACCGCCCAGATCGTCGCCCGGGACGGCTGGCCCGCCGACCTGACGACGCTTCCGGGCGTCGGCCCGTACACCGCCGCGGCAGTGCGTTGCTTCGCGCTCGGCGAGGACGTGCTGCCAGTCGACGTGAACGTCGAGCGCGTGTTGCGGCGGACAGGTCATCGCTTCTCGGCGGAGTCCGCGCAGGCCCTCATGGACCTCGGCGCCACCGTCTGCCTCGCCCGCATCCCTCGCTGCGACCGCTGTCCGCTCGAGTCCGAGTGCCCGTCGCGCGGCACGCGTGACGAGCCCGCCCGCAAGCAGGGACCGTTCGAGGGGTCGTTCCGCCAGCGACGCGCCGCTCTCCTACGACTCGTCGCCGATGCGCCGTGCGAAGTCCAGGCCCTCGACGACGAGGCCGTGCGCTCGCTGGAGCGGGACGGCCT
>DASUCI010000022.1:0-2932 GCA_035762825.1 Gaiellaceae bacterium
TCAGAGCGGATGAAGGGACTCGAACCCTCGACCTTCTGCATGGCAAGCAGATGCTCTAGCCAACTGAGCTACATCCGCGAGGGAGCCGAGTATAGCCACGCGTCTTCGCCGGCAGCCGGCGTTTTGCGCACGGCGCGCGTGGGAATCGAAAGGCGATGGCTGCGGCGGACGACAACGGCCACGATCGGGCAGACGAGCCGACCCAGGTGCTCGCACCCGAGGATGCCGACTGGCCCGTAGCCGACCTGTACCGGGTCGAGCCCGACGAAGCCTCCGCGGACGGGGCGCCCCCGCCAGAACCGGGCGTCGTCATAACGGACGCACCGGCTCAGACGGCGCCCGGACCTGCACGTCGCTTCCCGGTAGACCCGGTGCCCGGACTTCTCGCCGCGATCGCCGTGGTCGTCGTCCTCATCGGGCTCGGTGCCTGGCTCGTGAGCCGGGACGATGGCGACGACGGCGACGCGATCGCCGCCGAAGACCTCCCGACAACGACGCCCGCAGACACGTCCACGACACCCACGACGACGCCTGGCCCGCCCGAGCAGGACGTGCCCGATGTCTCCGGCATGGCGGTAGCCGCGGCCAGCTCGGCGCTGGAGGACGCGGGATTCCGTGTGCGCGTCGTGCGACGCGAGTCGACCCGGCCGCCAGGCGAGGTAGTACGGCAAGCGCCCAAGGCAGGAACGGCTCTCGCGGCCGACGAGGTGGTCGTCCTCACGATCGCTCGGGCCGAATCGACCGGAGAGACCGCCGAGCTCGAAGCTCCGAACATGATCGGTCTGATGGTCTCGAACGCCACCGAGGTCTTGCGAGAAGCGGGCCTCCGCCCCCGGATCGAACTGGTGAGCTCCGACGAGCCGGGCGGTACGGTGCTCTCGCAGTCGCCCCCGGCGGGAACAGAGGTCGTCGACGGGTCCGTCGTGACCCTCGAGGTCGCAAAGGCGCGACAGCCCGCAGTCGAGCGGGTCGAGCTCCCGGACACGATCGGCGCCAGCGTCTCCGACGCGAGCGCCCGACTGCGAGATCTCGGACTGAAGGTTCGGGTCGTCCGCGTCGTCGCACCCGACCCCGCTGGAACCGTCGTCGGACAGAGCCCGCGCGCCGGCGCGGAGGCCCGCGAAGGGACGACCGTCACGCTTCGGGTCTCCACCGGCCCAGCGGAGGTCGCTGTTCCCGACGTCACGGGACTGGACGAGCCTTCCGCGCGGCTGGAGCTCGAGAACGCCGGCTTCGACGTTCGTGTGACCGACCAGTCAACCGGCGACCCCGCGCAGGACGGTCTCGTCGTCGGTCAGTCTCCTCGGGGCGGCTCCAGCGCAGGGGAAGGCGCAGTCGTCACGATCACCGTGGCGCGCCTCGACTGACCGTTCAGTCGCTCACGACTCGGTCGCACGGTCGAGCGCCTCGTTGACGAGGCTGTCCGCGAGCTCGTTGTGCTCGCGGCGGACTGCCGTGTAGGTCACCCGGTGGAGCTTCCGGGCGTGCCGGGAGGCGTCGAGGAAGAGGTCCTGGAGCGCGCGGTTCTTCACGCGGTACTCACCGCGCATCTGCTTCACGAGGAGCTCCGAGTCGGAGACGACCTCGAGCTCGTCGACGCCCGCCTCGACCGCGCGCTCGAGACCTGCGACCAGCGCCGCATACTCGGCGACGTTGTTCGTAGCGACGCCGATCGCCTCGCCGCGGGCGTCGAGCACCGTCCCGTCGTCGGCCTCGAGGACGAACGCGTACGCGGCCGGGCCGGGGTTCCCGCGCGAGCCGCCGTCGGTGAAGAGCCTCGCCTTCACTGGTCGAGCAGTGGGTAGACGTCGTACGCAGGCTCCTCGTACGGGTGCGCGAGTCGCAGTGCGACGATCGCGTCACGGATGCGACCCTCCGGCACGACGGTCTCGACGCGGAGCTCGGCGACGCGCTCCTCCCTCCCGCTCGCGCCCAGCGCCGGAGCGGTGCCGACGCCGCCGAAGAACGTGCCCGTCCCCGCCGCGTACCACGAGCAGCGCTCGTACTCGCCGATCCGTCCACCGCCCGCCTCGAACACGGCGTCGCGAGTCGCATCGAGCGCCTCCTCCGGCACGAACCAGACGAGCTTCACCGACGGAGGGCGAGGCAAGCCTCGCTCCTACGTGTTGTCGATCTGCGCGCGCTGCAGCGTCCCGGAGTAGTCGACGTACACCGACTTCCACTCCGTGAAGACGTCGAGCGCGGCCTGCCCTGCCTCGCGATGGCCGTTCCCGGTCTCCTTCGTGCCGCCGAACGGGAGGTGCACCTCGGCGCCGATCGTGCCCGCGTTGATGTACGTGATGCCCGCCTCGAGGTCGCGCATTGCGCGAAAGGCGCGGTTCACGTCGCGGGTGAAGATCGATGACGACAGGCCGTAGCGGATGCCGTTCGAGATGCGAATCGCGTCCGCCTCGTCGCGGAAACGAATCAGCGACAGCGTCGGCCCGAAGATCTCCTCCTGGGCGAGCCGCATGTCCGGCTGGACGTCGCCGAAGATGGTCGGCCGGTAGTAGAAGCCCTTCGCGAGGTCGCCCTCGTCGGCGATCTCGCCGCCCGTGAGGAGCGCGGCGCCCTCGTCCTTGCCGATCTGCGTGTACGAGTGGATCTTCTCCAGCGCGGCGGCGTTGATGACGGGCCCGACGTCCGAGTCGTCCTCCCAGCCCGGGCCGAGACGCAGCGCCTCGGCGCGCTCGACGAGCCGAGCCGCCAGCGTGTCGTAGAGGCTCTCGTGGACGATCACCCGGCTCGTCGCCGTGCAGCGCTGCCCTGACGTGCCGAAGGCCGACCAGAGAACCCCCTCGAGCGCGAGGTCGAGGTCGGCGTCCTCCATGACGATGATCGCGTTCTTGCCGCCCAGCTCGAGATGGACGTGCTTCAGTCGCTCGGCGGCGGCCTCGAGCACCTTCACGCCGGTGTCGCGTGAGCCCGTGAG
>DASUCI010000023.1:0-5606 GCA_035762825.1 Gaiellaceae bacterium
GGCTCCCGTTCCGGTCGGCGAGCGCTGCTCGGATCACCGTCGCCGGCGCATCGGCCTTCGCGTCGAGCGCCGCCGCGTCGTCGCGGCCGTCCGCGCCGAGCACCGCGACCTCCGCGGTCTGGTTCCCGCGCGTGTCGACGATCGTCATCCGCTCGTCGGGGCCGAGCGAGAACACGGTCGCGCCGCCGGGCCGGACGACGTACGTCTCGAGGAACGGGTCCCCGGGGAGGAGCCCGCGAATGAGCGTCTGCGTCACGTCAGGCCTTCGCTGGCGCCTTCGCCTCCATCTCGGCCGCCTCGGCCATGAGCTTCTCGGCCAGCTCGCGCTTGCCGTCTGCGTCGAGCTTCTTCACCTCGTTCTCGACGGCGCGCCGGTTATACGACTGGTTCCAGTAGTCGAGCGCCTCGAAGCCGAGGAGGACGGCCTTGCCGACGAACTGGCGGAGCACCTCGTTCGTCGGCCCCATGACCCAGCCGGCCTTCGCGTCGCGGAGGTAGCGCTCGAGCTCCATGTCGCGCTTGTAGCCCGACCCGCCGCATGCGTGGAGCATCTTGTCCACGACGTGGGCGACGTTCTTCGCCGCCTCGAACTTGATCTGCCAGGCCCAGTGCAGGAAGTCGGCTCGAGCGAGTTCTCCGACCGCCAGCACCTTCGTGTTGTTGTCGGTCGCCGAGTCCATGGCCTGGGCGACGGAGAGGACGAAGAGCCGCGACGCATTCGTGTCCATCAAGGCCTCGCCGACGTAGTCCTGGATCGTCGGGTAGTCGGCGACACGGAGCCCGACGTCGACGTGCCGCTTGCGTGTCGTATGCCGCTTCGCGATGTCGATCGTGCCGAGCGCGATGCCGTTCCACACCGACGAGGAGCCGATCAGGAACCAGGGATCGACGGACTCGTCGTTCGACGCGGCTCCGTCGCCGACGGGGCCGACGATCTGCTCGCCCGAGATCTCGACGTCGGGCACCTCGAGCGGGCCGGACTGGTTCCCGCGGAGCCCCAGCGCGTCCCAGAGCGCGGGCTGCGCCTCGGCCTCCTCGCCGTCGATGACGAAGACGGAGAGGTCGTCGTAGCCGGAGAAGTCGGGGCTCGTGGTCTGCACGACGTAGAAGTCCGCGAAGCCGGCCGAGGTCGTCCACGACGCCTTCTTGCGCACCTTGAACCCGCCGTTCACCCGCTCGGCGCCGGACGAGATCGGGTACCAGAAGTGCGATCCGGTCTCCGGGTCGGAGTACGAGAGGGTCCCGATCTTCCCCGAGTTGAGCGGCCGGATGTAGCGCTCGACCAGCTCGTCGGTGGGGCGGAGCATGATCGCGTTCACGGCCCCGATGTGCATCACGTAACACATCGCCGTGGATGCGCACCCGTAGCGCGCGATCGTCTCGCAGGTCATCGCGTAGGCGACGTGGTTCTCGCCGAGGCCGCCGTACTCCTCCGGCACGGTGAGGGCGAGGAAGCCGTGCTCGCCGAGGAGCTCGAGGTTGCGACGCGGGAAGAGCAGCTCGTCGTCGGAGCGCTTCGCGTTCGCGCGCATCTCCTTCTCGCAGAGCTCGATCAGCGTCGCGCGGAGCTCCTTCTGGCGGTCGGTCAGGACCCAGTCTGGATCCCACTCGTAGCCGAGCCCCCAGAACGGCTCTCCTCCCCACATCTTTTCGGACATGCTCACCTCCACCGGATTGGCGTTCTCGCCGTTCATCCTAGGCAGCGCCGCCGAGTCGCGGCAAGAAGCTACGTGGCGCCCAGCACGGCGAGCAGGTCGTCGCCGTAGCGGTCGACCTTCACGGGCCCGAATCCTTTGATCCCCGCGAGCTCGGCGAGCGTCTGCGGGCGAACCGCCGCGAGCTCGCGCAGCGTGGCGTCGTGCAGGACGACGTAGGCGGGCACGGCGTCCTCCTGCGAGCGCTCCAGTCGCCAGCTGCGCAGGCGCGCGACGAGATCCTCGTCGACGTCGGTGGCGACGCCGGTGACGATGCGGGGCGGCGACACGGATGGATCGACGTGGAGGACGCGGAACCCGTCGGGCGTAGTCACCTCGACCAGTGCCCCCGAGCTCTCGACGAGCCCGACCCAGCGACGCACGTCGGCGTCACTTGCAGCAGCGAGGATCCGGTACGCGAGCGACCTGCGCGCCGACGGCGGTGCCTTCAAGGACCCACGGAGCGTCGCCACGAGGCTCCTTCGTCCGAGCGGCCACGTGAGCGATGCGACTGCGTCGACGATCGCACCTCCGACGTCCTCCGGCAGCGGCGGGGGCGGGCTCGAGATCGACGCCGATCCACGTGCGAGCGGAGCGCACACGTCGCAGCTGCCGCATGGCGCGGCGAACGACTCCCCGAAGTGGGTCGCCACCTGCTCGTGGCGGCATACCCGCGTCTCGGCGAACGCGACGACCCGGTCCGCGCGCGACTCCGCGACGAGCCGCGCACGCTGCAGGAGCGCCTCGACGCGCTCGGGCGCGTCGGCGGGCGCGGCCTCCAGCGAGATCCGCATGTTCCGACCCTCGTCGAAGTCGCGACGGAGCAGGCCGCCGGCCTGCTCGAGCATCCCGACGAGCACGCGCGCGTCGCGATCGGGCACGACGGCCGAGAGCTCGTCGGGGTCGACGAGGCCCTGCCCGTTCCGGAGCACGCCGTAGACCGCGCGAAGCTCGGTCACCGACGGCACGTCGGCGACCGCGAAGCGCCTGAGCGTCCACGCGTCGGTCGGGCTGGCCAGCAGGAGCGTCTGGCTCGGCTGGCCGTCGCGTCCTGCCCGTCCGACCATCTGCACGTAGCCCTCGAGCGAGTCCGGGTAGCTGACGAGACACACGAGCCGCACGTCGGGCTTGTCGATGCCCATTCCGAACGCGGTCGTCGCCACGACGACCTGCGCGCGATCGGCGACGAAGTCGTCCTGGACGCGCGTTCGCTCGCCCGGCTCGAGGCCGGCGTGGTAGTGCTCGGCCCGAAAGCCGTGGCCGCGCAGCACGCGTGCCAGCTCCTCGGTCGAGCGGCGCGATCTGGAGTAGACGATCGCGGACCCGCCGCGGAGCGTACGAAGGCGCTCCACGAGGATCTCGATCCGGTCCTCTGCGTTGGCGACCTCCTGCACGTCGTAGCGGAGATTCGGGCGTACGACGCTCGTGTGCACGACCTCGAGCTCGCGCCCGAGCGCCTGCCCGATGTCGCGCGCGGTTTCCGGCGTCGCCGTCGCCGTCATCCCGAGGATCGTCGGGTCGCCGAGCGCCTCCAGGCCGCGCCGGATGAAGAGGTAGTCGGGCCGGAAGTCGTGCCCCCACATGCTCACGCAGTGCACCTCGTCCACGACGACGAGCCCGATCCCGACCCTCGAGAGGAGCTCGACGAAGCGCGCCTGGCGGAGTCGTTCCGGCGCTGCGTAGACGAGCCGCGTCGCGCCCGCCTCGACGGCGGCGAGTCGCTCCGCCGTCTCCTCCTGCGAGAGGGACGAGTTGACGAACGTCGCCGTCGCGGCGATCGGGGTCGGGAGCTTGTCCACCTGGTCCTTCATCAGGGCGATCAGCGGAGAGAGGACGAGCGTGGGCTCCGGGCGGAGCATCGCCGCGAGCTGGTACGTCAGCGACTTCCCCGACCCGGTCGGCATCAGAGCGAGCGTGTCTCGTCCGGCGATCGCGGCGCGAACGACGTCCTCCTGCCCTTGCCGGAAGGCGTCGAAGCCGAAGAGCTCGCGGAGCGGGGAGGCGAGGTCGGTCAGGCGGGCGAGTATAGGAACCGCCTCGGGCGGCCTCTGTGCCGACTTCGCAACAAGCCTAGGTCCAGCGCCGTTCGGAGCGCGCCAGGGCGTCGTCTCGGAGCAAGCCGTCGTCCGGGATCTCGTCCCAGTCGCCGGCCTGGTGCGTGTACCAGTGGCCTGCGATGCGCAGGCCCGTCGGGCGGTCGAGCGTCCCGGCCGCAATGTGGACGTGGTCGCTGCCCTCGGCTTCCAGGACGAGGCTCGAACCACACGCGCCGCAGAATCCCCGCCGGTACGCGCGGTCGCTCTCCGGGCTCTCGATCCAGCGAATCGCGTCGCGATCGAGCACGAGGTCCTCCGCGCGAGCCAACGAAAAGGCGCCGAGGAAGCCGCTCCAACGCCTGCACTCGACGCAATGGCAGATGGAGATGTCGCGCAGGGGCCCGCGCACCTCGTAGGTCACGGCTCCGCACAGGCAGCGGCCGGTCGCGCGTGGGGCGCTCGACGGTCCATCCGTGCCTTCGAGCATTGGTCGACTCTAGTCGTCGACTCGCTCGGTTTCGGAACCTGCCACGGGGGTACGGGTCCGAATATCCCGTCAGCGTCAGGAAGGAGCGGAATGAGCCTCTTCGACGACTTGAAAGCGGCAATCTCGACGGGCGACACGACCAAGCTGCAGGGTCAGCTCAAGGACCTCATCGGGGACCTCGACCTCGACTCGCTCAAGCAGAAGTTCGAGGCGAGCGGGCTCGGGGACAAGGTCCAGTCGTGGATTTCGACCGGGCCGAATACTCCGGCGACTGCCGAGGACATCAAGAAGACGATGGACCCGCAGAAGCTGCAAGCGTTGGCGGACAAGCAAGGCGTCGACGTCGACACGGCGGCCCAGAGAGCGGCTGACGTCCTTCCGGACGTCGTCGACAAGCTGACTCCGGAAGGAAAGATTCCGGTCTCGGTCTAGCGACCGTGACCGATGTCCCTGCGAAGCCCGCCGACCGGCGGTCTTCGTCAGTGCAGGCGGTCAGATCGCGACACGGTCGAGCCAGCGCTCGAAGAGGGAGCGGCCCGCGGCGCGCATCTCGTCGGCGTTCTCCTCGATCGACACGAGGAAGGCCGGCGCGCTCTCCCTGCCGAGCGTCCGCTCGAGCGAGGCCACGTACTCGGGCACCTCGGCCCACTCGCGCGCCATCTCGGCCGAGACCTCGAGGTGGAACTGGACGCCGTACGCGCGCTCGAAGCGGAACGCCTGGTTCGCGTACGCCGGCGAGCTCGCGAGTCGGACCGCGCCATCCGGGAGGTCGAACGTGTCGCCGTGCCACTGCAGCGTCACGAGCTCGTGGGGCGCTTCGCCGAATACCGGATCCGTACGAGCTTCGCCCGTCATGCTCACGGGCAGCAGCCCCACCTCGGGCTCCGGCCCGGGATACACGCGTGCGCCGAGCGATGCCGCAAGGAGCTGAACCCCCAGGCACACGCCCCAGAACGGCGTTCCCGCGCGAACCGCGTCGCCGATCGCCCGCTTCTCCTCCGCCAGCCACGGCAGCTCGGCAAGGTCGTTGACGGACATCGGCCCGCCCATCGCCACGATGGCGTCGAAGTCGCGCCAGTCGGGAAGCGGGTCGCCCTCGTCCAGCTCGACGCGGTGCAGCTCGGCGCCGCGCTCGCCGAGCACGTCCTCGAACACGCCCGGCGGTTCGCAGGCGATGTGCTGGAGAACGAGGACGCGCAAGCCCTAGTGCCCAGCGGGCTTCTCCCAGCCCTCGAGGACTGGCGGCGTGTAGTCCGTGCCGACCGTCTTCGAGCCGTCGACCCAGGGGCCGAGCTCGGGCTGGGGGAACTTCGTGTGCTGCTCCTTGAGCTGGATGCCGTACGAGTTGCCCGATTGCAGGTGCTTGATCAGCACCTTGCGGGCGATCTC
>DASUCI010000024.1:0-2580 GCA_035762825.1 Gaiellaceae bacterium
CTCCGGCCCTACAAGCTCGGCGCTCAGGTGGGCACGACGAGCTACAGCTACATCACGAGATTCATACGGCCGTCGCAGAGCCCGGCCGTGTACGACTCGAACAACGACGCGATCGCGGCGCTGAACGCCGGCCAGATCGACGGAATCGTCGTCGACCTGCCGACCGCGTTCTTCGTCGTCGCGGTTCAGCTCGACGAGGGCACGATCGTCGGCAAGCTCCCGCAGCGCGGCCCGCGCGAGCGCTTCGGCATGGTGTTCGAGAAGGGCAACCCGCTCGTCAGGTGCGTGAACCGCGCGCTCAACCGCCTGTGGGCGAACGGTACGATCAGGAGGCTCCAGCGGACCTACCTCGCGCGGGCCGGCGCTCCGGACCTCCGGTAGCGCGCTGACCGGCAGCAGGGGCTCCCGCATCCTCGGCTCGGCGGCGCCCGGCGGAGGCCGGGCGGTCGCCGTCGCCACCGTCAGCACGCTCGTCGTCGTCGGGTTGATCGCCGTCGCAGTCGTCAGCTCGCCCGGCTGGGACGACGTCAAGCAGGCGTTCTTCGATCCCACGGTCTTCTCCGAGTCGTTCCCGGACATCGCCAGGGCGTTCCTGCTGAACGTCCGGATCTTCCTGATCGCCGAGGTATTCATCCTCGTGTTCGCGCTCCTGATCGCGCTCGTGCGCGGGCTGCCCGGTCCAGTGTTCTTCCCGTTCCGCGCCCTCGCGACGATCTACTCGGACTTCTTCCGCGGGATCCCGACGATCCTCCTCGTCTACATCCTCGGCTTCGGCGTCACTGCCCTCCAGCTGCCGGGCGTTCCCGTCTCGCCGCTCTTCTGGGGCACGGTGGCGCTGATCCTCGTGTACTCCGCCTACGTCTCCGAGGTGTACCGGGCCGGGATCGACTCCGTGCACCCCAGTCAGGAGGCGGCTGCACGCTCGCTCGGGCTCACGCGATTCGCGGCGCTGCGACACGTCGTCCTCCCGCAGGCCGTGCGGCGCGTCATCCCGCCGTTGCTCAACGACTTCATCGGCCTGCAGAAGGACACCGCGCTCGTCGCGCTGCTCGGGGTCGTCGAGGCGTTCCGCCAATCGCAGATCGACGTCTCGGGGAACTTCAACTACACGCCGTACATCTGCACGGCGATCCTCTTCCTCGCGATCACGGTGCCGATGACGCGGTTCACGGACTGGCTGATCGCGCGCGACCGGAGCCGTCAGTTCGCGGGGATGCGATGAGCACCGACCCCGCTCTCGTCCTCGAGGGCATCCACAAGTCGTTCGGGAAGCTCGAGGTGCTGCGCGGGATCGACCTCGAGCTGGCCGAGCACGAGGTCGTCTGCCTGATCGGCGCGTCGGGCTCCGGAAAGTCGACGTTGCTGCGCTGTGTGAACCTGCTGGAGCCGATCGACGCCGGGCGGATCGTCGTCCGTGGCGAGGAGATCACCGCGAACGGCGTCGACGTGAACGCGGTGCGGCGCGGCATCGGGATCGTCTTCCAGTCCTTCAACCTCTTCCCGCACATGTCCGTGCTCGAGAACATCACGCTCGCGCCGCGGAAGGCGCTTGGGCTCTCGAGGGGCGACGGGGAGCGACGGGCAGACGAGCTACTCGCGCGCTTCGGGCTCGCCGACAAGCGCGAGGAGTACCCGGATCGGCTCTCGGGCGGACAGCAGCAGCGCGTCGCGATCGTGCGCGCGCTCGCGATGCAGCCGGGCCTGCTGCTCCTCGACGAGGTCACGAGCGCTCTCGACCCCGAGCTCGTCGCGGAGGTGCTCGCGGTCATTCGCGAGCTGGCCACCGAGGGCATGACAATGCTGATCGCCACGCACGAGATGGGGTTCGCACGGGACGTGGCCAATCGGGTCTGCTTCCTCGACGCGGGCCGCATCCTCGAGGAGGGCACGCCGGCCGAGATCTTCGGCGCCCCGCGCGAGCCGCGAACGCAGCAGTTCCTCCAGCGGATCGTCGAGGCCGGTCGGCTCTAGGCGGACTAGGCGTACTCTTAGGCGCGTGATCGAGGAATCGCGCAGCGTCGACGTCTCGCTGGAGCCGCTCGACGAGTTCGTCGTCGTGCAGCCCGTCTCCGACGAGTCCGAGACGCGAGCAGGGCTGATCCTGCCCGCCTCGGCGACGGAGGCCGCGCCCTGCCGCACGGGGATCGTCACGGCCGTCGGCGCCGACGTGACGGGCGTCGACGCCGGGGACAAGGTGCTCTACCCGCGCGACGCGGGCTTCGACGTGCGCCTCGGCGGTCTCGAGGTCAAGGTCCTGAAGCGCGAAGAGCTCATCGCCCGCATTCACGACTAGCCCTCCTGGCGCACTAGGCTTCGCGCGTGCTCCTCGCGTACACCTTCGGGCAGGGCTTGGCGGCGGTCACGCTCGCCGTCTTCCTGTTCGTCTGGGTCCTCGTGGCGATTCGGATCGTCCGCCGGGACGACCTCGGCGTCCTCGGGAAGGTGCTCTGGATCGCGGCGATCCTCGTCATCCCGGTCGGCGGGCTGCTCGTCTACTTCATCTGGGACGCCGCGAGACCGCGCACGACGTAGAGCGATACGGAGGGGGAGGGATTTGAACCCTCGAGGAGCTTGCACCCC
>DASUCI010000025.1:0-10267 GCA_035762825.1 Gaiellaceae bacterium
ACGCGCGGTGTCGTGGTCCCCCAGTCCGCCGTGAAGAGCGAGATCCCGTTCGTTCCCGGCGCCTTGTTCAAGAAGTTCAGCGAGCGGCGCTGGCCCGCACCGCGCCAGGTTCCGCGGAACGTCACGCGCCGCACGTCGAGCAGCCCGTCGAGGGTGACGCCCGCGCTCGAGCGCGCCGCGTTCGGCGGCGTTGCGAGCACGCCGTCCCGCAGGAAGATCCCGGTCGGTCGCCCGTCGGCTGGGGCGAAGTAGTCGCCGTTGACGCCGACCGACGTCGCCTGGGTCGAGAGGCGCTTCTGCATCGCGGACACGGTCTCGCGCTGCACGATCGACTCGTTGGAGAGCACGGGCTTCAAGCGGTAGAGACCGACCGGCTTCGGCCCGCGAACGACGTGGATCGAGACGGGCCCGTGCGGCGTGAACTGGACACTGCGTTCGTACGTCGTCCCGGGGAAGAGCGCCGTCGCTTGCGCGGCGGCCGGCCACACCTCGACGAGGGCGGCGAGAACGGCGAGGGCGGAGACGACGGCGAGTCGGCGGATCACGGCCCGGACGAGGGTAGCCGACCCGAAAGGGCGATTTGCAGGGTCTTACACGATCCGAACAGCGAGGGACGGTTACGCGAAGACCTTGACCTCGCGGTACAGCGTGTCCCGCTGCACCGGCGTCTTGCCGACCGCCTTGATGAGGTGGACGAGCTCGTCGGTCGTCGTGCGATGCGTGGTCCCGGCCGCCGAGACGACGTTCTCCTCGATCATCACGGAGCCCATGTCGTCTGCGCCGAAGCCGAGCGCGACCTGCCCGACCTTCATTCCCTGCGTCACCCACGACGACTGGATGTGCGGCACGTTGTCGAGGTAGATGCGCGAGACCGCCTGCGTGAGCAGGTAGTCGAAGGAGGTCGGGCGTGTGTCCTCCGGGACGAGGTCGTCGAGACGGTTGCCGTCTCGTTGGAACGTCCACGAGATGAAGGCGCGGAATCCTCGCGTCTCGTCCTGCAGGTCGCGGACCTTGCGCATGTGCTCGACGCGCTCCTCGAGCGTCTCGACGTGGCCGTACATCATCGTCGCGGTGGTCGACATGCCGAGCCGGTGGGCCTGGCGCATGACGTCGAGCCACTCCTCCGACTTCGTCTTCTTCGGCGCGATTATCTGCCGCACGCGGTCGACGAGGATCTCGGCGCCGCCGCCGGGGACCGAGTCCAGCCCGGCGTCGCGGAGTCGCGCGAGCGTCTCCGGCACCGTCAGCTTCGAGCGGCGCGCGATGTGCTGGATCTCCGGCGGCGAGAGCGCGTGCAGGTGGATCGTGTACCGCGCCTTGATCGAGCGGAAGAGGTCCTCGTAGTAGTCGATCCCGAGGTCCGGGTGATGGCCGCCTTGCATGAGAAGGCCCGTGCCGCCGATCTCGAGCGTCTCCTCGATCTTCTTGTAGATCACCGGCTTCGGGAGCAGATAGCCCTCGCGCACGTCGCCGGGACGCCGATAGAACGCGCAGAAGTCGCAGTCGGTGACGCAGACGTTCGTGTAGTTGAGGTTCCGGTCGACGATGAACGTGACCTTCGAGGGATCCGTCGTCCGGTTGCGGATCTCGTTCGCGACGCGCCCGACCTCGACGAGGTCGCGCGAGCGGAGAAGTGCGGTCGCGTCCTCGTCCGAGATGCGCTCGCCGTCGAGCGCCTTCTCGAGCACTTCGCCGACCGGCGGCAGAACGCCTTGTGACACTGTGTCACTTGGCGTTCGCGGTGGTTGCGCAGCGATGGTCACGCGGCGACCTCCTCCCGCACGAAGCGGAGCTCGGGGACGTGCTCGAGCTCGCCTGCGTCACGCGCCATCTCGAGGAAGGTCGTGAGGCCCGCGCGCTCGCGCGGCCCGAAGCTGTAACGGAGCTTCTCGAAGTATCGAGCCATGAAGCCCTGCGGGTACCCGTACGTCTCGCTGGCGCGCCGGGCGAGGAGCTCGGGCTCGGAGCGTGCCAGCCGGACCGAGGCGACGAGCGCGTGCTCGAGCTCGAGCAGTCCGTCCGCCACCGGCTCGAGAGCCGCCCACACCGCGAAGACCATGGGCAGCCCCGTGCGCTCGAGCCAGAGCTTGCCGAGGTCGAAGTGGGGCGTGGGGTCCTCGAAGGCACTGCGGAGCGCCGCGTCCCCGATCAGGAGGGTGGCGTCCGCGTCCGTCCCCAGCGGCAGGATCTCCGCCTTCGGCAGGAGGATGCGCACGAGCACGACGGACGTCGCGCTCTCCGGCGTGACCGCGACCGAGCGCACCTGGCCGAACGGTAGGCGCGTCACGAGCTGGATCGAGTCGACCGCCCCCTCCGACGAGACGCAGACGCGCGGGAGGATCAGCAGCCGGTCGGCGTTGCGCGCGTACTCGATGGACGGGATCGGCGCAATGTCGATCTCGCCGTCGAGGAGCATGCGCGACAGCTCCGTGGGAACGCCCGAGACCTCCTCGACGTCGGCCTCGAGACCGTAGAAGACGGGAGCCATGTTGACGTACGAGATCCGCCCGAGCCTCATCGCTGCCGCCTCCTCAGGATCCAGGTCGCGACCGCGGCGAGGATGAGGCCGCCCCAGAGGACGATCGCGGGCGCCGAGATGTCGTACGTCACGGGAACGTCGTCGGACAGGAGCAGCGCTCCGAGCGTGAAGAGGAGCGAGAAGGCGAAGATCGCCGCCGCCAGGATCCCGAACACGTAGACGACCCACACCCAGATCGGCGTGCCCGCTGCGGTGGGCTTCTTCGGCTCCTTGGCCGCTGCACCCTCGCGGCTCACTCCGACCGCCACTCGAAGAACGTGACGAGGTTTCCGTCGAGATCGAGCGTCGCGAACTCGCGCGTGCCGAAGTCCGTGTCGTCGACGCCGTCACGCGAGACCGGGTGCAGCACGGCGGCGGTCTTCAGTTCGCCGTAGAGATCGTCGACACCCGAGACCTGCACCCGGAAGCTCGCCGTCCCGGCGATGAACGACTCCGCTCCGGAGCGCACGGGATTCGTGGCCGCATCGCCACGCTCGCGCCAGCTCTCGTCGCTCGATTCCCAGAGGTGCACCACGGCCTGGTCGCGGCCGAGCACTGCGAACCCGCCGTCGTGATGCAGGACCTCGAACCCGAGCCGGTCGCGGTACAACCCGACGGCCGCGGTCATGTCGCGCACCGGCATCGCCGGGATCGTCTGGGTGAGCGTCACCACCGACGGATCTCGTTGTAGAGCGTGTCGCGCTGCACGGGAGTGCGACCCGCCTCGCGGACGAAGCGGACGAGCTCGTCGACCTTCTGCTCGGTCTCCGTGCGCGCGCCCGCAGCGTGGAAGATCTGCTCACGCACGACCGTGCCTTGCACGTCGTTCGCGCCGAAGTGGAGCGCGACGGCAGCGAGCGGCATCCCCATCATGATCCAGTAGGCCTTGATGTTCGGGACGTTGTCGAGCATCAGGCGCGAGAACGCGAGCATCTTGAGGTCGTCGACGCCCGTCGTATGCCGCCAACCGCGTCGCTCGAACACGGTGTTCTCGGGATGGAACGCGAGCGGGATGAACGCGAGGAAGCCACCGGAGCGGTCCTGCTGGTCGCGGAGGCGGAGGATGTGGTCGACGCGCTCCTCGTACGTCTCGACGTGGCCGTACAGCATCGTGCAATGCGTCGGGATGCCGAGCCGGTGGGCCGTATCGTGGACGTGGAACCAGATCCCCGGGGACTCCTTGCCCGGCGCGACGAGCCGGCGCACGCGGTCGGCGAACACCTCGGCGCCCCCGCCCGGGAGCGACCCGAGCCCTGCGTCCTTCAGCTCGCGCAGCACCTCCTCGTGCGTGAGCCCCGAGAGCGTCGTCATGTGGTGGATCTCGGACGCCGTGTACAGCTTGAGGTGAACGTCCGGAAGCGCTTCGTGGAGGGCCGCCGTCGTGTCGCGGTAGAAGCCGAAGTCGACGTGCGGGTTCTCGCCGTTGACCATGTGGATCTCGGTGAACCCGGTGACCTCCCGTTGCGCGAGCACGTCGTCGACGAGCTCCTCCGTCGTGAACGTGTATGCGTGCTCCTGCTTCCGCGTCGCCGCGAACGCGCAGAACTTGCACTTCACGCGGCACACGTTCGTCTGGTTGACGTAGAGGTTCTGGACGAAGAAGACCTCGTCGGTGCCCCCGCGAATGCGCCGCGCGAGGTCGGCGAGAGCGCCGAGCTCGAGGAGGTCGTCCGACTCGAGGATCGCGACGCCGTCGTCGAAGTCGAGGCGCTCCCCGGCCTCGACCTTCTCCCGGATCGGCTCCAGCGTCTGCAGCTCGAGAACGGCGATCAGCTCCTCCTCTCCACGACGGCCCTCGTCAGCGCCTCGAGCTCGTCCCGGCGTGGGGCGCCGTCGAGGCGTGACCTGGCTTCCGAAGCGTAGTGGAGGGCCAGCTCGCGAGACTGGTCGAGCGCACCGCTCGCAGCCACCCGCACGAGCACCCCTTCCTTCGAGCCTCCAGCGAGCGCGTCGCGGACGACGCGATCCTCCTGCGCAGCGAGGAGCAGCGGCAGCGTCGGGGTGCCGTCCTGGAGATCCGTTCCCGGCACCTTGCCGGTCTCGATCGTGTCGCCCGTGCAGTCGAGCACGTCGTCGGCGATCTGGAACGCGATCCCGAGAAGGCGCCCGTAGTCCCTGCTCCCACCGCCGAGCGCGCAGGCGGCCTCGAAGAGCGATCCCGTCTTCAGTGCACAGCGCTCGAGGTAGTCGTCGACGGTCGTGTCGGGGTCGTGCCGCTGCCGCCGCTGCATCGCCTCGCCGCGAGCGAGTGCGAGCGAGGAGTCCGCCAGGACCGCCACCGCGGTCGGATCGCCGGTCTCGGCGAGCACGGAGAACGCCCGCGCGAACAGGTAGTCGCCCGCGGCCTTCGCCGCCTGCTCGCCGTGCTCGCTCCAGGCCGCGGCGCGGCCACGCCGTACCGCGGCGCCGTCGATCAGGTCGTCGTGCACGAGCGTCGCCATGTGCACGAGCTCGACCGCAGCGCCTGCCGCGACGGGCGGATCGTCGTCCGGGGACGAGGAGAGGAACGCGAGCGCCGGCCGCAACCGCTTTCCGCCTGCATCGAGCGCGCCGCGGCCGACCTCGGCGACGAGACCGGGCTGACGCTCGACCGCACGCCCGAGCTCGGCCTCCACCGACGCCAGGTACTCGTCCAGCCCGGGCGCCGCCCGCACCACCTCGAGCGCGGTCATCGGCCCACCGGCCGATGACCGTGGAGGGGTGTGGGAAACGGGGAGGTTCCCCGCGTTCTCGAGAAGAAGGGGGCACGCGGGGGAAACCTGGTTTCCCCCGCGACCGCGAGCCGCAGGCGAGCGGTGGTCATGGGCCCGGCGTGCTGCCCACGTGCAGCGCCACGATCCCGCCGCCCAGCAGGCGGTAGTGCACGTCCTCGAACCCGGCCGCCTCGAAGAGCGCGGAGAGGTCGTCTGGTCCCGGGAAGCGGCGCACGCTTGCCGGGAGGTACGTGTAGGCCTCGCCGCCAGGCAGAACACGGCCCAGGAGCGGGACGACGAGGTCGAACCAGAGGCGGAAGAACGGCCTGAGGATTCCCCGGGGACGCGTGATCTCAAGCACGGCGAGCTTGCCCCCCGGCTTCAGGACGCGCGCGAGCTCGCGAAGCCCGCCCTCGAGATCGGCGAGATTGCGGACGCCGAACCCGACCGTCGCCGCGTCGAACTCGCCGTCTCCGAAGGGAAGCGCGAGCGCGTCCCCCTGCACCCACTCGATCGCGCCTGACTTCCTCCGCGCCCGCTCGAGCATCTTCTCCGAGAAGTCGAGTCCGACGACCCGCCCACCACGGCGTTCGGCCTCGACGGCGAGATCGCCGGTGCCGCAGCACGCGTCGAGCACACGATCCCCCGGCCAGACGACCTCGCTCACGGCGAGCTTCCGCCAGCGACGGTCGAGGCCGACGGTCATCACGCGGTTCATCGCGTCGTAGACGGGCGCGATACGGTCGAACATGCCGCGGACGGACTCGGGCTCGAGCGTGCCGGACTCGTAGGTCACGAAGACTCGCCCCAGCGCGCGACGAGCGCATTGTCGATCCCGATCTGGTCGAGGCAGCGTGCCACGACGAAGTCGACGAGGTCGTCGATCGTCTCCGCGCCGTGGTAGAAGCCGGGCGCCGCGAAGAGGATCACGGCCCCGGCCTCGTTCAGCGTCGCGAGGCCACGGAGGTGGATGGAGGAGAGCGGTGTCTCGCGTGGCACCAGGACGAGCTTTCGGCGCTCCTTGAGCGCCACCGAGGCCGCCCGGTGGATGAGGTTCTGCATTGCGCCAGACGCCAGGGTGCCGACCGTCGCCATCGAGCACGGACAGATGACGTACGCGTCGACCCGTGCGGACCCGCTCGCGTACGGGCTCCGAAAGTCGTTCTCGCCGTAGATCGTGACCTGCGCGGCCGCCCCACCGACGAAGCGCTCGAGCACCTCCTCGCGCGGCAGGGACGGATCCCGGTAGAGCTCCGTCGCGAGCACCTCGACGCCCGAGCGCGAGGCGCAGAGCCCCACCTCGCAGTCGACCGCAGCGAGTGCGCGCAGGAGCCGTTCCGCGTAGGGAGCGCCGGACGCGCCGGTCACGCCGAGGAAGACCCGCATGGCCCGAAGGCTACGCCCTGGTGCTTCGGGCCGAGGCGTCGTATGGTGGCGGCACGCGCACACCGACTGCATGCGGGATCGTCGCCACTGCCCTTTCCGGCGCGCTGTGGCTGCTGCCTCCCGGGTCCGCGCAGACAACCGATCCCGCGCCGCCCGGGCTCGAACAGCTGTGGGAGCAGTACCCGCTCGCACCCGAGACGGAGCCCCAGGCGCGTCCCGAGCCGGCCGAGGAGCCGGCCGTCACGCCCGCCGCGCCGGGACCGACCGACGGGGACACCGGGTCCGGCTCGATGCCCGCGCTGGCCGCCGGGATCGGCGGCGCGCTGATCCTCCTCGTAACGGGCGGCCTCGTGGTGAGATTGCGGCGTCGACCGGCGACGGCCGTCGCGGAGCCCATGCCCCCGGACGAGCTGATCGCGCGCGCCCACGCGCTTGCCACGGAAGCCGCAGAATGCGATAAGTACCTCCACGCTCAGCGAGACGGAGGGATACGCGCGATGACCGAGACTGCGGACCACGGCCTTTCCGCCCCGGACCTGTCGAGCCAGCCGATCACGAGCAGCTACGCGGAGATCGGTGAGCGCGTGGCAGGAGTGCTCGCGGCAGCCGAGACGGCCGCACACCAGATCCGCGAGGACGCGCGGTCGAGCGCGGAGGAGGTGCTGAGCATCGCGCGTGAGGAGGCAGATGCGCTCCGCCGGGACGCATCCGCGTACGACGCAGACACGCGCGCCGCGGTCGAGTCGTACGCCTCGGACCGTCGACGCGAGGTCGACCAGGAGATCCAGAAGCAGTTCGCCGACAGCGAGAGCCAGGCGCGTGCGACGCGCCAGGCGGCCGAGGCGATGGCACGCCGGATCGAGGACGACGCGAAACGGCGCGGGCAGGCGCTCAGGGAGGAGTCGCGCGCGGTGGAGGAGCGGCTGAAGAAGGCCGCGCAGGGTCTCCGGCGCATGACCGCCGAGATCGAGGAGCTGCTCGGCACCGATGACGGCGGAGGCGAGTCGCTGACCGACGCGCTCAGGCCGTACTCACAGCGCCCGGAGCTGCCGGTCTCGGCGACGCCCGAAGACGACCGCTAGCGCGGTCGCCTGCTCGTGGGCTACTCGCCGCCCTTCGAGGCCTCGAGGAACGCGCCGAGCGCCTCGAGGTTCTCCTGCCCGAGATACGAGTACGAGCCCATGACGGTGTTCCCGAACTCCGCCGGGTTCGTGAGATAGCGGACGAAGTACGCCGCGTCGTTCGTCTGCCCGATCTCCGAGAGGTCCGGCGCTCCGAGGGTCCCCGAGCCCTGGCCGAGATAGGTGTGGCAGTTCAGGCAGCCCGACTGCGCGAACAGCTCGGCGCCCTGCACCGCCTCGGGATCGTCGGCGAAACCCTGCTCCTGGGCCCACGAAGGCACGAGGAGGAGGAGCTCGGAGCCGAGTGCCTCCTTCGCGGTCGCGCCCTTCCACGTCAGCACTGCCATCGAGAGGATCGTGAGCACCGCGGCGACCATGGCCACGGGCCGGTGCGTGGGGCGGCGCTCGCGCCGCCGGTCGTAGAACGGCAGGCCGAGCAGGAGGATGAGGCAGATCGTCGGAATGCCGACCGTGGCGATGAAGACCGTCTCCGGCCACTCGAAGATCCGAAGGAGGTAGAAGAGGAAGTAGAAGTACCAGTCGGGCCGCGGGATGAAGTCGGTCGTTCCAGGATCGGCGGGCTCCGTGTACCAGGGGCCGAGGAGACCCGGCTCGACGCCGTCAGCGTCGAAGTACCAGATCGCCGCCAGTGCGGCGATGACGCATACGACGACGAACGACATGACCGTGTCGTGCCACATCGCGAAGGGGAAGAAGCCCTTGCCCTCCTTCTTGACGTCGTCCTTGTAGCGGGCGTAGTCCTCCCGGTTCAGCTCGCCGAGATCGCGTGCCATCAGTCGCCGCCTCCCGTGCCACGAACGAGGCCTGCACGCTGGCCGGTCGGCTGCACGGGTGGACGCTCGCGTCCAGCCTGCTCACGCGACCACGGCGGCGACGCGACGCCGAGCCGCGTCACCAGGTAGATGTGGACGAAGATCAACGCGATCAGCGCGCCGGGTATCAGCAGCATGTGCAACCCGTAGTACAGCGTCAGCGTGTTCGGGCCGATCTCCGGCCCGGTCGCGAGGAATTGGGCCAGCCACGGGCCTGCGAACGGTGCCGTCCCGTTCAGGTTGATGCCGACGGCGGTCGCCCAGTACGCCGTCTGGTCCCACGGAAGGAGATAGCCGGTGAACCCCATGAGCATTCCTGTCACGAGGATCAGCACGCCGACGATCCAGTTCAGCTCGCGCGGGTACTTGTAGGCGCCGAACAGGAAGACCCGGCCCATGTGCAGGAAGAGCAGGATGATGAAGACGCTCGCGCCCCACTTGTGCATCCCACGGACGAGCCAGCCAAGTGTGAGCTCGTCGGTGATCGCCTCGATCGAGGAGTAGGCGACCGGCTTGCCCGTCACCGGATCGATCGCCGTCGACGGCTTGTAGTAGAGCGCCAGGATTGCACCGGTGAGCGCCTGCACGATGAACGCGGTCAGCGCGGCGGATCCGAGCGTCTGCCCCCAGCTGATGTCGCGTGGGACGTTGCGGAACAGGAACCACTTCGTTCCGCGTACGGCCCCCGACCGCTCGTCGATCCAGTCGAGCGGTGCGAGCACCGCCAAGTCGATCATCTGCTGCCGTTTGGACTTGGCGGCCACGCCCTACCCCGTCACCTGGCTCGGGACGATGGGATACAGCCAGGCCTCAACACCGTCGACGTGCGTGCCCGGCACCGACCACGGATAGCGCGAGATGGTCGCACTTGCTCCCGTTCCGGAGACGTTCCCGACCGCGTAGAGCTCGCCGAGGATGAGGCGGTTGTTCCGGATCGAGAACGTGTACCGGTCCATCGAGCGAACGGGCGGCCCGGCTTGGCGATTGCCCTCCGCGTCGTAGAGGCCGCCGTGACATGGACAGCCGAACGACTGCGCGAGCACCGGCCGGAGCTCGACGCCGTTGACCTCCGTCGCCGCGTCCTCGTCGATGGGGCCGTTCGGCTGCACCGGGCAGCCGAGGTGCACGCAGCGGCTGTAGAGGATCGTGAAGCTCGGCACGCCGTCGTCGGTCGTCCCGTTGTTGCGCACGAAGGTGGTGCGCCGGCTGACCTCGCCCACATTCGGATTGGACAGATACGTGGCGATGACGTACTCGCCTTCCGGGAAGTTCTCGAGCGGGCCGAGGTCTACCTCGTCCTCCTCGAGGTTCGTGAATGCGGGGAGGACCATGAACCCGACCACCGGCAGCGTGACGATCGCGCCGATCGCGGCGCCGACGCCCAGCGTCGATGCCTCGAGGAAGCGCGAGCGCGTGTATGCGGGAAGCGGTGGGTCGCCGGCGACAGCTGCAGTCGTCCCCGTGCCGGCGCTGTCAGCGACCGCGCGCGTCTCGGGCTCGATGCTCGGCACCTCGCCGCGCACGTCGTGCGTCACGTCGCGCGCCCAGAGGAACCCCGCGACCACGGCGATGGCCGCGCCGACGGCGGCGACGATCCAGCTGAGGACGAGGCCGAGCAGGAGACACGCGATCCCGATCGCGAAAGCGATCGGCCAGAGGCTCGGGCCTGGGACGTGGGGGGTGTCGTGTCCGGTGTCGCTCAAGACGGGCCTGAGG
>DASUCI010000026.1:0-6930 GCA_035762825.1 Gaiellaceae bacterium
CAAAGGTCACGTTCAAGGACGTCGCCGGGGCCGACGATGCCGTCGAGGAGCTCCACGAGATCAAGGAGTTCCTCGAGAACCCGAAGAAGTTCCAGGCGCTCGGCGCGAGAATCCCCAAGGGCGTCCTCCTGTTCGGGCCGCCCGGCACCGGCAAGACGCTCCTCGCGCGCGCGGTCGCCGGTGAAGCCGGCGTTCCTTTCTTCTCTATCTCGGGCTCCGACTTCGTCGAGATGTTCGTCGGCGTGGGCGCGTCACGTGTGCGCGACCTCTTCGAGCAGGCGAAGCAGGCCTCGCCGTGCATCATCTTCATGGACGAGATCGACGCCGTCGGTCGCCATCGCGGTGCCGGGCTCGGCGGCGGCCACGACGAGCGCGAGCAGACACTGAATCAGCTCCTCGTCGAGATGGACGGCTTCGAGATGAAGGACAACATCATCCTCATCGCGGCCACGAACCGCCCCGACATCCTCGATCCTGCGCTCCTCCGTCCGGGCCGCTTCGATCGCCAGATCGTCGTCGATCGCCCCGATCGGCTCGGCCGCAGGAAGATCCTCGAGGTGCACGCGCGCGGGAAGCCGCTCTCGCGCGACATCGACCTCGACACGCTCGCCGCAGGCACCCCGGGCTTCACGGGAGCGGACCTCTCGAACCTCATCAACGAGGCCGCCCTCCTCGCGGCCCGCAACGGCAAGAAGATGATCGAGCAGGACGAGCTCGAGGAAGGGATCATGCGCGTGATCGCCGGGCCGGAGAAGAAGGCGCGGCTCCTGTCCGAGAAGGAGCGCAAGATCACGGCCTACCACGAGATGGGCCACGCCCTCGTCGGGCACTATCTCGAGCACACGAACCCGGTCCACAAGATCACGATCGTGTCGCGCGGCCAGGCGCTGGGCCTCACGATCTCGCTGTCGACCGAGGACCGCTACCTGACGACGAAGTCCGCGCTCATGGACGAGCTCGCGATGACGCTCGGCGGGCGCGCCGCGGAGGAGCTCGTCTTCCACGAGGTGACGACCGGCGCGGCCAACGACCTCGAGCGCGTGACGGCCACCTCGAAGCAGATGATCATGCGCTTCGGCATGAGCGAGAAGCTCGGGCCGCGCGTCCTCGGGCGCAACCACGACCTCCCCTTCCTCGGCCGTGACATGGGCTCCGAGCCTGACTACTCGGACGAGATCGCGAAGGAGATCGACGACGAGATCCGCCGCGTCATCGAGGAGGCCCACTCCTCCGCGACGACCGTGCTCCGCGCGCACATGGACGAGCTGCACCGCCTGTCGGCGATCCTCATCGAACGCGAGACGATCGACAAGGACCAGTTCGAGCGCCTGCTGGCCGGCGAGTCCGAGGAGTCGGTCTTCCCCGAAGAGGTTCCCGCGCCGGCTATCGAAGAGCCCGAGGCTGACGCGAAGCCGAAGCTCAAGCCGCAGCCGCGCCCTATCCCGGGCACGGCGATGCAGCCACCGCCGCCGGACCCGGCGACCGGCTAGCGCACGCCACGTGTTCGCTCCGGACGGGTTCGAGCCCCCGCTCGCGCTCGCTGCGGAGCCTTTTCGGCTCGTGCCGCTGGGCGTGGAGCACAACGAACGCGACTACGCCGCGTGGTCGTCGAGCGTCGAGCACATCCTCGCGTCGCCCGGCTACGGACCGGACAGCACTTGGCCGCGCCCGATGAGCCTGGAGGAGAACCGCGCGGACCTCGAGCGGCATGCGCGCGACTTCGCGGAACGCACAGGATTCACGTACACGGTGCTCGACCCCGACGACGACGTGGTCGGCTGCGTCTACGTCTATCCGGCTTCCGACGAGGTGCACGACGCACACGTCCAGTCGTGGGTGCGTGCGTCGCGGGCCGAGCTCGACCTGCCGCTCAGGCAGGCCGTCGCCGCGTGGCTCGGGCGCGACTGGCCCTTCGAGCGGCCGCGCTACGAGCCGCTGCTGGACTGACGCGGCGCCCGAGAGAGCGCGAGCACCGTGGCGAGCACTGTCGCCGCCGCGATGGCGCCGAGTAGGTCGACGACGAGCCCGTGCGTGCGCACCGCGTCGACGAGCGCGAGCAGGATCGCGGCGACGAAGAAGGCGCTCGCTCCCAGGATTGCCACGACTGCCGTCCGGCGCAGGCCGTCACCGGCGTCGCCGAGCCAGCGCGTCCGCTCCTCGCCCGACCAGTAGGCGAGCTCGGCACAGAGGAGCAGCGCCGCGGCGACCCCCGGTGCGGCGATGTCGAGGGGGACGTCCGAGATTGCGAGCTCCGCGCCGTAGAGACCGCCTGCCAGCGCGGCCGACACCGGTATCAGCGGCGTCCAGCCGAGCACGATGCCCGCGACGAGCGCGAGGAACGCAACCGCGCCGATGCGCACGCCGAGCTCCTGAAAAACGTCGCCGCCGCGCGTCATCGGCAGCGCGAGCGCGGCCAGCAGACAGGCGACGCTCGCGACACCCGTCGCTAGGCGCGGGCCAGTCGTGCGTAGCGCCTGTACGTCCTCACCTCCTCGAGCACCGTGTCGAGATCGCGGTCGCCCCAGGTTCCGATGCCGATCCCGAGCGCGACGAGCCGCGCCCGGACGACCTCGCGCTCGAGGAGCCAGAGACCGTGCGCCAGCGAGTCGGTCTGAGCTGGACCGGGGCGCACGAGCGGCACCGGATCCACCTCGACGACGGCGACGTCGAAACGACGCGCGCGAAGATCCTCGAGCGCGGCGACGAACCTCGCGTCGACCAGCGGGCTCAGCCCCAACACGAGCGACGCGGGCGGGAGGATCCGGGCGGGGATGAGGTTGACGTCGCGCCAGGTGTACGTCGGCTCGACACCGGTCTCGATCATCGTCTCGATGAGCCGGTAGCGCTGCGTCGTCCCCATGCCCGGATGAAGCCAGCGGAGCACGCCCCCGAAGCCGACGAGTCCCACGCGGTCACGCCGGTCGAGGTAGCGCGTCGCCAGCGCGGCGGCGGCGCGCACTGCCTCGTCGAGCACGCTGACGCCGCCTACTCGGACGTCCGCGAAACTGTCGACGAAGAGGACGACGTCGGTGTTGCGCTCCGGGTGCCGCTCGTTCACGACCAGTCCTTGCCGGCGCGCCGAGGCTCGCCAGTTGATCGAGCGGACGCGATCTCCCGCCACGAAGTCCCGGATGTCCGCGTACTCGACGCCCTCGCCCTTCACACGCGCGACCTCGCTCCCGGAGAACGCCTGCGTCTCCAGGGGAGCGAGAAGCTGCTGAAGCGTCAACGGTGTCGGATACGCCTTCACGCGGTGGAGCTGCTCGAAGCGTGCCTCCCACGTCACCAGGCGGAGCGCGTCGCGCGCGCGCACCTCGACCCGGCCGACGTCGAACACGCCCCAGCGGGTGCAGCACACGCTCAGCGGGAGCTCGCGTCGCTCGCCCGCACGCAGCCGGACGGCGTGCGCCCTCGAGCCGTCGGCGACGTCCATCTCCGCGGGGAGCTCCACCAGGACCTCCAGCCGGTCGACCGAGCGCTCGGCGGCGGCCTCGAGCACGGTCTCGATCGCCGTCCCCTCGAGAGCGCGATCGGTCGACGGCGCGAGCTCGACGGACACGCCGGGATCGCGTGCAGCGCGCAGGCCGATCGCGAGTACGAGCGCGAAGGGTGCCGCCACGACGGCAAGCTCGGGCCGGCGAAGCGCGAGCGCCCCGAGCAATCCGACCGCGACCAGCGCCGCGTACCCGACGATCCTGGGGCTGCCGGTCCGGGTCACGCGCGCGCTTCGGCCACCGCGTCCTCCGCGCGAGGCGTGGGCACGGTGTCGAGCACCTCGCGAACGACGTCCTCCGCCGTGACGCGCTGCACCCAGAGCTCGGGCCGGAGGACGAGCCGGTGAGCGAGTGCCGGCACGGCCACGGCCTTGACGTCGTCGGGGAGCACGAAGTCCCGGCCCTGGAGTGCAGCCCGGCAGCGCCCGAGCTTCAGGAGCGCGAGGCTGCCGCGAGGGCTCGCTCCGACTGCGGTGCTCTGTGACGCACGGGTCGCCGCGACCAGATCGACGCAGTACTCCTGGACGCTCGGCGCGACGTGCACGCTCTCGACCGCAGCCTGCATGGAGAGGAGGGTCTCGCGGTCGACGATCGTTCGCAGCTCCACCTCGTCGGACTCGCGCTCGATGCGGCGGGCGAGGACGTCCACCTCTCCCTCGCGGTCGGGGTAGCCGAATGCCGTCCGCAGGAGGAAGCGGTCGAGCTGCGCCTCGGGCAACGGATAGGTGCCCTCGTACTCGATCGGGTTCTGCGTCGCGATGACGAGGAAGGGCAGCTCGAGCACGTGCGTGTGTCCCTCGATCGTCACCTGGCGCTCCTGCATCGCCTCGAGGAGCGCCGCCTGCGTCTTCGGCGGGGCGCGGTTGATCTCGTCCGAGAGGAGCAGGTTGGTGAAGATCGGCCCAGGGCGGAACTCGAAGTCACCGTCGCGCTGGTTCCAGATCGAGGAGCCGGTCACGTCCGACGGCATGAGGTCGGGCGTGAACTGGATACGCGCGAAGCGCATGTTCAGAACCTCCGCGAACGAGCGTGCCGCGAGCGTCTTCGCGAGACCGGGGTAGTCCTCGAGCAGGACGTGGCCGTCGGCCAGGAATCCCAGGAGCACGAGCTCGAGTGGCTCGCGCTTGCCGACGACCGCTCGTTCGACCTCGTCGAGCACCTGCTCGGAGAGCGTCCGGACCTCCGTCAGCTCCATCAGATCGCCTCCAGCGCGTCGACGACGCGTCGGAGCTCGGCCTGCGCGATGCCCGGCCCGAGGCGATCCGGCGGGGTCGCGCGATCGGGCCGTACGAGCACCCACGCCTCGTCCCCGAGCAGCGCGCGGGCACGGTCGGGGCTCGCTGTCAGCGAGAGGTTTCGGCGCGCATCGAGCAACCCCGCCGCGACGGAGCGCAGGCGCGGGACGAGGCGGTAGTGAAGGTCGAACGACCCCGCGACTCCCAGCGCGACCTCCTGCTCGATCCGAGCGAGGCTCGGCGGGGCGGATCTCGAAGGCGCAGCCGGCCCCGGCTCACGGAGTGGCGTCTCGTCCGGGTACGCGCGCCGCAGCGCGAGCAGGAGGAGCACGATCAGCGTCGCGCTGAGGAGCAGCGCGTAGACCCGGAGCGCGACCTCGGCACGACCGGGAGCCAGGAAGGCGACGGCCACGAGTGCGATCGTCGGCAGCGCCAGGAAACGCGCACCGGCGAGCGCGTCGCGCTTCACGAGCTCGCTCGCGCGGTTGTCGTCGGGCCGAGAGCGCGGAGCGGCTCCTCGCGAACGAGGCGGAGCTCGTCCCTCACCTGCTCGAGCGCGCCGATCGCCTCCTCCTTCATCGCCGTGTCCACGTCGTGTTGCGAGAACTTAGCCCGCGTGAAGAGCGCTGTCAGGCGCTCGACGGCGCCCGAGTCGAGCTCGAGGTTGTTGAGGACGCGCGCGAGGTACTCGTCCGAGGTCTCCGAGGCTCGCCGCGGGATCCCGTTCGCCGCAAGCACGCGCTCCAGCCGTGCGTAGGCCGCGATGATCGCGCGGCGCGGATCCGCTTCCGCACGCAGATCGTCGAGCGTCTCGTCGAGGACGACTGCGAGCTGCTCGGCCAGGCCCTCGCCCGAGCCGCGGCCGCGCTTGGCGCGACGCTCCGCGACGACGTAGGCGACGACTGCTGCGAGAAGCAGCGCGGCGACGACGCCGATCGGAAGCCAGGAGACACCTGGCTCGTAGCTCGTCTCGGCTTCCGGCGGCAGAGTCGGAAGCGGCGTCTCGCCGGGGAAGGCGAGCTCCTGGTCACCCTCCTCGCTCGGCTCCGGCCCCCTCCACTCGCTCAGGCGCCAATACGTGAACCCCGTGAAGATCGCGAAGAAGACGATGAACGCGGCGACGGACGTGCGGCGATGACGTCCGGAGGCCATCTCGCGCGCGATCGCCTTCCGCTGTGACAGCCCGTAGACGAGCAGCACGCCGCCGATCGCCACGCCGATGAGACCGAGCGTGAAGATCGTGTCGAGGAGGGACTCGGACGGCGGGCGCGTCGAGCCGTCACCGCTCGGTGTGGAGCCGGTCGCGGCCATGGCGACGACGGCGACGAGCGCCAGGACGACGAGCGCCGGTAGGACCACCGACGTGGCCCTACCGCGCATGGTCCTCGCGGGCTACGCGACGCCCGGCTCGTCCATCGGCAGGGTGCCGACGGGGGTGCTCTTGCTCTCCCAGTACCGGTTGAGGGCGCCCTGGACCTTGATGAACCAGACGAACGCCCCGATGATCGGCAACAGGAGCCACAGGCCCGTCCACCCGCTGAACGGGGGGATCCGACCGTCCTTCTTGTACATCTTCCCCACCTCGGACGGGACGAGGAACCAGGTGACGATCCCGACCACGATGTAGATCACGAGGCCGAGGACGCCACCGACACCCTGGTCGGAGTGGTTCTTGACCTCCTCCTGGGTCTTGAACACCCAGTACAGCGAGTAGATCCCGAACGTGATGATGAAGATGATGATCGCGAAGCCGATTCCCCGCGGTTGCCCGAGCGGGCCGGTGTTCGACGTAGTTGTCTCCATGGAGGACGATTCTGGCGCTCGTATCAGACGGAGCGAGATGGTCGACGCCACGATCTCGCGCGTCCGGATGCACGATCTGGCGCGTCCGGGCCGCTTCCGCCCGAAGCAAGGCCGCGGAACGGCCTTGCTTCGGGCGTGCGCTTCGCGCCGCAAGAGTGGCGCCGATGCTTCGAGCATCGCCGCCACTCTTCCGCCGCGCCCCGGAGCGGCCAGCTCGCGCCCCGGAGAAGGCGATCTCGTGGCATCGACCATCTAGGCTCAACGCTATGACGAAGCCGCCGTTCGAGGAGCGCTGGCCACGGCCCTCCGTCATGGGCGTCGTCAACGTCACGCCCGACAGCTTCTCCGACGGCGGCCTGTACGTCGAGTCGTCGGCCGCCGTCGAGCACGCGCGCCGC
>DASUCI010000027.1:0-2073 GCA_035762825.1 Gaiellaceae bacterium
CCAGCTTCGCGCCCTCACGTTCGAGATCATCCAGCGGCAGCTGAAGTCCGTCGGCATCGAGCTGGTGCCGCGCTTCCAGCCGGCCGGTCTCCTCTTCGGCACGACGCTGCCGTCGAGCGACTGGGACATCATCATGTTCACCTGGAACCAGAGCCCGGCGTCGAAGATCACCGCGAAGGATCTCTACGCCTGTGGCGGTGAGCAGAACTACGGGAACTACTGCAACCGCAGGGTCACGAGCCTGCTCAACCAGACCGCGGTCACGCTCGACGAAGGCACGCGCACGAAGCTCCTCAACCAGGCCGAGGCGCTCATGGCGAACGACATCCCGTCGATCCCGATGTTCGTGCGGCCGGTCTTCGCGATCAGCAGCAAGAAGATGAAGGGCCTCACGGCTCCTACGACGCAAGAAGGCAGCACCTGGAACGCAAACGCCTGGGGCGTCCAGTAGTCCGAGTCACACCGTGAACCACGTCCCGCCCGGCCTTCCGGCCGGGCGGGACGAGTCTGCGTACCGGGTCAGTTTCGGGTCAGGCCGAGCTCGAGAGCTCGTCGGCCGTCGCGTTGACGACCCCTTCGAGCTCGCCGGCGAGCTGGGCGAGCCCTGCCTGCTCGAGCTGGCGGATGCGCTCCCGCGAGAGGCCGAGCTCCTGCGCGATGGCATCGAGCGTCTGCTGCTCTCCCGCGAAGCCGAAGCGAAGCTCGAGCACTCGACGCTCGTTCTCGGGAAGCGCCCGCAGGGCGGCTCGCACCGAGGCGCGGCGCACCGCGTCGCCGGCCTCCTCGGCGGGGTCCACGGCGCCGGGGTCGGCGAAGAGATCGCCGAGCTCACCGCCGCCGTCGTCTCCCACCGCCTGATTCAAGGAGACCGACGCCTCGACCGCACCGAGCGCCTCCTCGACGTGCGGAGCTGCGTATCCGGTCAGCGCCGCAAGCTCCTCGATCGTCGCCTCCCTGCCGTGCTCGACCTCGAACTGGCGACCCAGGCGCGCGAGCTTCGCCCGGCGCTCGTGGACGTGGGCGGGCACGCGGATGGTGCGCGACTGGTTCGAGACCGCGCGCTGGCAGGCCTGGCGGATCCACCAGGTCGCGTACGTCGAGAACTTGAAGCCCTTGCGCCAGTCGAACTTCTCGGCGGCGCGGTTGAGGCCGATCACGCCCTCCTGGATGAGGTCACCGAGCGAGAGACCGTGCCCCTGGTACCGCTTCGCGATGGAGACGACGAGGCGCAGGTTCGAGTTGATCATGCGCTCCTTCGCCCGGCGGTCGCCACGCTCGATCTTCTTCGCGAGCTCGACCTCCTCGGCCGCCGTGAGGAGATCGTGCTTGCCGATCTCGTTCATGAACAGGGTCAGGGAGTCGACGACGCCCACGGCGTCCGGTCGGAGGTCCAGCTCGAGCTCGTCCTCGCCACCGCGATCGCCGTCGCCCTCGACGTCGACCTCGAGCGCGTCCTCGTGTTCGCTCTCGCTCGCAAGCTCGACCCCGCGACCTTCGAGCTCGGCGCGCAGCGCTGCGAGCTCCTCGTCGTCCAGGTCGAGCTCGGCCGCCTTGGCGTCGAGCACGCGCACGTCGAGGACGCCGTCGTCCTCGGCCTCCCGGATGAAGGTTGCTACTGCGTTGTCTTCGAAGATGGTGCTGATCTCTTCCTCCTTGATCGGTCGCCACTGCTCGGACGCGGTGTCGCTCGACCTCTGGGATGGCCTCACGATCTCACGCTCGAGCCGGTGCATGCAGCGCCATGGGCGAACCTCTGGGCTCCCGCCCGGAGACCTGCTCCTTGCGCGCGCAATGAATAGAACGAGGAAGCGGCCGGCTGAATTCCCGTGCAGGCCCGCTTCGACAGTCCTCGTCATGCCGAACTGTCCTGAAAAGAATTCACCGAGCCGGTGGCGCTTTCGTCCACTCGACCCGCTGACCTTCCGCTTCCGCGTACGGCCGTCGGGCTGAGCTTCGACCTACTCGCGCTCCGTGCTCGGTGCGTTGAGGAACCTATGGGCGGGAGGCGACTCGGTCAAGTCCGCCGACGATCGGATTCACGCACTTTGCGTGCTTCTTCGATCAGAGAGCTGG
>DASUCI010000028.1:0-2519 GCA_035762825.1 Gaiellaceae bacterium
GTTCATGACCATGTTCGGCCGGGACAGCATCTTCACGAGCCTGCAGGCGCTTCCCTTCACACCGGAGCTCGCCGCCACGACGTTGCGCGCGCTCGGTGACTGGCAGGGCGTGCGTCTCGACGACTTCCGCGACGAGGATCCGGGCCGGATCCTCCACGAGATGCGCTACGGGGAGATGACCGCGTTCGAGGAGCGGCCGCATTCGCCGTACTACGGCTCGGTAGACGCGACGCCGCTCTACGTCGTGCTCCTCGACGAGTACGAGCGCTGGACGGGAGACCGCGCGCTCGTGCGCGAGCTCGAGGTAGAGGCGCGAGCGGCACTGAACTGGATCGACGAGTACGCGGATCTCCAGGGCACGGGCTACATCTGGTACCGCCGGCGCAACGAGGAGTCCGGCCTCGAGAACCAGTGCTGGAAGGACTCGTGGGACTCGATCTCGTTCCGCGACGGAACGCTTCCCGGCTTCCCGCGGGCGACGTGCGAGCTCCAGGGCTATGCGTTCGACGCCAAGGTCCGCGGGGCGCGGCTGGCGCGCGAGATCTGGAAGGACGCGGAGCTCGCGGAGAGGCTCGAGGCTGATGCAGCCGACCTGAAGCGCCGCTTCAACCGCGACTACTGGGTCGAGGACGGCGAGTACTTCGCGCTCGCGCTGGACGAGGACGGCCGCCGCGTGGACTCGCTCACCTCGAACAACGGACATCTCCTCTGGAGCGGGATCGTCGACAAGACGAAGGCAAAGGCGGTGGCGCGTCATCTCGTCGGGCCGCGCCTCTTCTCCGGCTGGGGCGTCCGCACGCTCGCCACCGGCGAGGGCCGCTACAACCCGATCGGGTACCACACGGGCACGGTCTGGCCGTTCGACAACTCATTCGTCGCGTGGGGGCTGCGCCGCTACGGCTTCAAGAACGAGGCGGCGGAGATCGCCGCGGGGATCCTGGACGCGGCCGAGTTCTTCGACGGGCGGCTGCCGGAGGCGTTCGGCGGCTACCCGCGCGAGCAGACGAAGTACCCCGTGCAGTACCCGACCGCGTGCAGCCCGCAGGCCTGGTCGACCGGCACGCCGCTGCTCCTGCTCCGGACGATGCTGGGGCTCGAGCCGCTCGGCGAGCACCTCGTCGTCGACCCGGCGCTGCCGGCCGGGATCGGCCACCTCGAGCTCCTCGACATCCCCGGACGCTGGGGCCGGATCGACGCGTTCGGGCGGAGTCGGGCCAAGACGCGTCGAACCCGCGCCGCGCGGCGTTAGCAGCACGACCCCTCCTGTGCCGGCTCGGCTCCCGGTCGCGCTCCTCGTCGACGTCGACGACACGCTCCTCGACAACGACCGGATCCGCGACGACATCCAGGCGCACCTGGTGACCACGTACGGCGAGGAGCTCGCGAGCCGCTACTGGACGATCCAGGAGCGCCGGTTCGTCGAGCTCGAGTACCGCGACTACCTCGGCGCCGTGCAGGAGTGGTGGGAGGGCGAGGCACACGACCCGCGGCTCCTCGACGTCTCGCGCTACCTCATCGACTATCCCTTCGCCGACCGTCTCTACCCCGGCGGGCTCGACGCGCTCGCGCGCCTGCGAACACTTGGCGAGGTGGTCGTCCTCACGGACGGCGACGCGGTGTTCCAGCCGCACAAGATCGAGCGGGCGGGTATCGCAGCGGCGGTCGAGGGGCACGTCCTCGTGTACGTGCACAAGGAGATCTCACTCGACGACGTGGAGCGTCGCTATCCGGCCGAGCGCTACGTGCTGGTGGACGACAAGTTCCGGATCCTGGCCGCGGCGAAGGAGTTCTGGGGTGACCGGGTCACGACCGTGCTTCCGCTGCAGGGACAGTTCGCGACGGATCCCGAGATCACCGCAGCGCATCCCGCCGCCGACCTCACGATCGCGGGCGTCGGCGACCTCGCCGGTCTCGAGCTCTAGTCCGGGACCCAGAGGCGGAAGCCGCCGAGGAACGCGTCCTCGTTGCGGCCGAGGCGGCAGTTCGGCGGGAGCTCGCCCACGTCGCGGGCGTTTCCGCCGCCGAGCACGACGTAATCGGGTGAGAACGCAGAGACGTACACGTCGATTACGGCATGCAACGCCTTGCGCCAGCGCTTGACCCCGAGCCGCTCGAGCCCGCGTTCACCGACGTAGTCCTCGAACGTCCCCTTGCGGAAGGGCATGTGCTGCACCTCCATCGCGACGAGGAACCCGTCGATGATCAGCGTCGTGCCGAGCCCGGTGCCGAGGCCGAGGAAGAGCATCCGGCCGCCCTCGTAGCTTCCGAGCGCCTGCATCGCCGCATCGTTGACCACTTTCGTCGGCTTGCCGAAGGCCTTCTCGAAGTCGTACCCCACCCAGCCCGGCCCGAGATTGACCGGCTCACGGATGACCTTGCCGTCGATCACGGGGCCGGGAACGCCGACGGAGACGCCCACGTAGTCCCAGTCGTCCGTCTCCTTCAGGACGCCCTCGACCATCTCCGCGGCGGTGAGCTCGGGCCCCGACACGAAGCGGCGCCGCTCGTCCACGCCGTTC
>DASUCI010000029.1:0-6579 GCA_035762825.1 Gaiellaceae bacterium
AGAATCCGCTGGCCAACGGCTGGTCGAACGGGATCGGCGGCTCCTTGGAGACGGGTCTGCGCGTGAATTCGAACACCGTCCAGTGCACGAAGGCGGCGACATGCACGGCCTGGCGGACCAACCCGGCGGTTGGCCCGGACACGGAGGTGTGGGCGCGTGTCTCGACGCTCCCCGGCAACGGCAACCAGTTCCGCCTGTACGCGCGGCTCCAGAACGCCGGCTTGGCGGCGCACAGCGGCTACGTGCTCAGGACGAACCAGCTCGCCGGGACCGACCAGGTGTTGCTCGAGCGGATCGACGCGGGCGCGACGGCCACCAGGCTCACGATCCTGCATGAGCTCGCCGTCGGCGACACGCTCCTTCTCCGCGTCAAGGGGTCGGCGCTCGAGGCGTGGCTCAAGCGCGGGTCGACGTGGTCGCTCCTCGGAAGCGTCGCGGACTCGACCTACGCTGCGGCCGGGCGCGTCGGGGTCGGGATTCGCGGGAAGACCGGCCGGCTCGACGACTTCGGCGCGCGCTAGGCCGCGGCTGCGGCCGGCTCCGTCGCCGGGACGGTGGGTAGCGCCGCGAGCATCGCTTCGACGGCGTGCCTGTCTCCCTCGACCGTCACGGCATCGATGTCCCGGCCGACCATGAGGCAATAGAAGCCCGGTGCGTCGCCGGTGACGACGGCCTCGGGGCCGTCGACCGGGCCTTCGACGACGGCGTCGTCCACGACCGCTGCCACCTCGTCGCCGAACCGGAACTCGATCCGCCTCGGCGACCCGGCAGCCGGAAGTGCGATGCGGAGCGCGCCGTGGAGCCAGCCGGGCTCGAGATCACCGGATGTCGCGGGGGGACGGAGCGACCGCGCACCCCAGTGTGCGAGCACGTGGAGCACCTCTCTGAGCCCCGCGCCGTACTCCGTGAGCTCGTAGACCCACGACCCTGCCGGGGGGTCGAGCTTGCGGCGGCGGACGACGCCTCCCTGCTCGAGCGTCTTCAGGCGCGCGGCGAGGATGTTGGTGCCGCAGCCGGGAAGCCGCGCGTGGAGATCCGAGTACCGCAGCTGATCGTCCTCGAGCAGCTCGCGGACGATCAGCAGCGACCAGCGCTCACCGACCAGGTCGAGCGCATGCGCCATCGGGCAGTACTGGTCGTAGCACTTGGCCACATCCCGATCGTAGCGGGGACGCTTCCAAAACGCAAGTCTTAACTTGCGAAATGAAAGTGTCTGTTGTAGGATCGCCCACTCGTCTGACCTGAGGAACGACTGAAGGGACTTTGCATGGTCACCACCGATAGCAAGAAATGGTTCGCCCTCGCGCTTATCCTCGCGGTGCAGTTCATGGTCATCCTCGACGTCGCGATCGTGAACGTCGCGCTGCCGTCGATCCAGGTCGACCTCGGGTTCTCGCAGGAGAACCTGCAGTGGGTGATCAGTGCGTATGCACTCGTGTTCGGCGGCTTCCTGCTGCTCGGAGGCCGCTCGGCCGACCTCCTCGGCCGCCGGCGCATCTTCATCTTCGGAACCGTCGTGTTCACGATCGGATCGCTTCTCTGCGGTTTCGCTTGGAACGACGAGGCACTGATCGCCTTCAGGGCGCTTCAGGGGCTCGGCGCCGCGACGATCACTCCGGCTGCACTCTCAATCCTCGTCTGGACGTTCCAGGAAGGCCGTGAGCGGAACATCGCGCTGGGCGCGTGGGGAGCGGTCGGCGGCTTCGGGGCCGCGGCCGGCGTGCTCTTCGGCGGCATCCTCACCGACTTCCTCTCGTGGGAATGGATCTTCTGGGTCAACGTCCCCGTTGGTGTTGCCGCCCTGATCCTGGCTCCGATCCTGCTCTCGGAGAGCCTCGACAAGCACGGTCAGGGCTTCGACATTCCCGGTGCGGTCCTCGTCACGTCCGGGCTCTCGCTCCTCGTTCTCGGCATCACGCAGGGACGCGGATGGGGCTGGACCTCGCCCGAGACGCTCGGTGTCTTCATCGCGTCCGCGGTGCTGCTCGCCGCGTTCGTCATCTGGGAGCAGCGCGAGAAGGACCCGCTCGTGCCGTTCTCGATCTTCCGGCTGCAGACGCTCACGGCGGCGAACGTCGTGGGTCTCTTCCTGGGAACCGGAATGTTCGCCATGTTCCTGATGCTCACGCTGTACATGCAGCAGGTGCTGGAGTTCTCGCCGCTGAAGACCGGGGTGGGGTACCTGGCAGTCGCAGGCACGGCGATCCTCTGGGCCAACGTCGCCGCAGCCGCCGTGACCCGGGTTGGCGTCAAGCCGGCGCTCGTGTTCGGGATGTCCGTCATGACGGTCGGGATCCTCTACTTCACGCAGGTCTCGGTCGACGGCTCGTACTGGACGGATCTGTTCCCGGGCTTCCTCCTGATCGGCCTCGGACTGCCGTTCGCGTTCGTGCCGGTCACGATCGCGGCGGTGGCCGGAACGAAGCAGCAGGAGGCCGGGCTCGCGTCCGGGCTCATCAACACGTCCCAGCAGATCGGCGGCGCTGTCGGCATCGCGATCCTCTCGACCATCGCGGTCTCGACGACGGACGACGCCCTCGCGTCCGGCACGGCGGTGCCGTCGGCACTGACGGACGGCTTCCGGGCCGCGTTCTGGGCCGCGGCGGCGATCATGTTCGCCGGCGTGCTCGTCTCGGTCTTCATGGTTCGCGGGCGCGACCTGCAGGAGCAGGAAGCACGTGTCGGCGAGCCCGCGCTCGAGCCGACCGGCTGATCGACCTCCGTGCGGCCGGAACCTGCACTGCGCAGGTTCCGGCCGCGTCACATCGGGGTAGATAACGCTCCGTGCGGTTCCGCAAGGATGCGAAGCTCGATCCCTCGCAAGTCGAGGACTACCGTGGTCGCGGTGGTGGCCTCCCTGGTGGGATCCCGCTTCAGCTCGGCGGGGGCGGCGGGATCATCGTGCTCCTCGTCGTCCTCGCGTTCATGTTCCTGGGCGGTGGAGGCGGCCTGGGCGACCTCGGATCCCTCGCGGGACAGACAGTCGGGCCCGGCCAGCCCTCGGGCGAGCTCGCGCAGGAGTGCCAGACGGGCCAGGACGCCAATGAGCGCGAGGACTGTCGCATCCTCGCGAGCATCAACAGCATCCAGGCGTACTGGAACAGGGCGTTCCGCGGGTACGAGCCGACGGCGACTCGGCTCTTCGACGGGACGATCCAGACAGGGTGCGGCGGGGCGTCGTCCGCGGTCGGTCCCTTCTACTGCCCGAACGACCGCTACGTGTACATCGACCTCGGGTTCTTCGACCAGCTTCAGTCGCAACTCGGAGCCGAGGGAGGCCCGCTCGCCGAGGCCTACATCCTGGCCCACGAGTACGGCCACCACGTCCAGAACCTGACCGGAGTCCTCCGCGAAGCCGACCGCGACACGGGCCCGCAGGGCGGGCAGGTGCGGGTCGAGCTCCAGGCGGACTGCTACGCGGGGCTCTGGGTCGGAAACGCCGTTCAGACTCGCTTCATCGAGGATCTGACTCGCCAGGACGTCGCGCAGGCGCTCGACGCAGCCGCGTCGGTCGGAGACGACCGCATCCAGGAGCGGACGCAGGGTCGTGTCGTCCCCGAGTCGTGGACGCACGGGTCGGCGGAGCAGCGACAGAGCTGGTTCGTGCGCGGCATCGAGGGCTCCGGCCCGCAGAGCTGCGACACCTTCAAGGGCCGCGTCTAGCCCGGATCTGCCGGAACGTCCCGCTCCTCGCGGGCGCGGCGCTCGCTCGACCAGGCCCGCCCACGCGAGACGAGCAGATATATGACGAAGCCGACGAGAAGCCCGGCGAGGATGGCCCCCGCCAGGGTGCCTCCGCGGAACGCCGGCGCCTCGACGTCGAGGATGCGGTCGCCCGCGTGCGCCGCGTTCCCTCGACCGAGCACGATGCCGAGCGTCATGAGGTTCGGAAGCGCGAGGATGGCGGCGAGTACCGCCGTGAAGACGACCCACCGCCAGGTGCTACGCCACCGCAGGATCAGCACGAGGACCGCGAGCGGCAGAAGCGTGAACACGAAGCCGTAGAAGAGCCCGAGCAACGTCCCCTGCGTGATGCTGCCGTCGACCTGGTCCCCGATCCGCTGCGCCCACCAGCGCGGCACCGTGGCCGACGCGATGAGTCCGCCGAGCAGGACGAGGACGAGTACGACCCCCGCCCAGAACGCGCGGCGTCCCCAGTTCGGCCGTGACTCCGCCTCGGCGTGCATCTCGTTCCGATGGCGAGGATATGCGATTCCCGACCGGACTAGACTCGGGGCTCGTCACCGACACCGACACGGAAGGGGTGGGCGCATGTCCGTTGCCAAGGTCGTCGAGATCTCCGCAAGCTCCCCGACGAGCTTCGAGGACGCGGTGAAGAACGGCATCGACAAGGCAGGCGAGAGCCTCCGCGGCATCAAGGGCGCGTGGGTCTCCGAGGAGAAGGTGGAGGTCGAGGACGGGAAGATCACCGAGTTCCGCGTGACGCTGCGGGTCTCGTTCGTCCTCGAGTAGAAGACGGTGGCCGCGAGGTCGGACTCCTGTTCCGACCCCGGCGGGTGTGGATTAGGAGCTGGTCGTGTCGAGGAGCTGCAGGAGCTCGTGTGCGACGAGCTCGATCTCCTTGTGCCGCCACTCCGCAGCGCGGTAGTGGCATGCGATCAGCCCGCTCCGGTGGAGGCGGCGAAGGTCCCCGTAGACGAAGGCGTAGCGCGCCTTGGTCTCGTCCGTTGCGTCCTCGGTCAGCCCCAGGTGCCACTCCGCGTACTCGTCCCAGGTGTGCGACCTGAGGAACGCGTTCTCGGCCTCGGCGTTCGGCTGCACCTCGCCCCACTCGCTGTCTAGGACGTACTGGCGACCCTCGATGAGCCGGCGCGCTCGCGCGACGGCCTTCTCGTTGACGGCGTAGGACGCCACGCCGTGAATTCTGACGGCGATATGTTGCGTCGCGGTGGGAGAGCCGCTCACAACGACCGTCGTCGGGAGCTATCCGCAGCCAGAGTGGCTGATCGACCGTGAGCGGCTCGGGGACAGGCTGCCGCCGCGCGTGCGCGCCGAGGAGCTCTGGCGCGTGCCGGCGTCGTTCCTCGACGAGGCCCAGGACGACGCTACGCGCGTCGCCGTCCGCGACATGGAACTCGCGGGCGTCGACGTGGTCACGGACGGGGAGATGCGCCGCGAGAGCTACTCGAACCACTTCGCGACGGCGCTCGACGGTATCGATCTCGACTCGCCGGGCGTGGCGCTCGACCGGACGGGACATGAGAACCCCGTGCCGAGAGTCGTCGGCCCGATTCGGCGCACGCGGCCCATGGAAGCGCGGCATGCCCGGTTTCTGCGCGCGATCACGGACCGGCGGATCAAGATCACGGTTCCCGGCCCGTTCACGATGACGCAGCAGGCGCAGAACGACCACTACGCCGACGACCGCGATCTCGCGCTCGCCTACGCGGAGGCGGTCAACGAGGAGCTGAGAGACCTCAAGGCGGCGGGAGCGGATGTCGTGCAGATCGACGAGCCGTACCTCCAGGCCCGTCCGGATCCCGCCCGCCGGTACGCGGTCGAGGCGATCGACCGCGCGCTCGAGGGCATCGAGGGCGACACCGTCCTCCACACCTGCTTCGGATACGCCCACGTCGTCCACGACAAGCCGAGCGGCTATCCGTTTCTCGCCGAGCTGAACGACTGTGCCGCAACGCACGTCTCGCTCGAGGCCGCCCAGCCGGGCCTCGACCCGGAGGTGCTGCGCTCTCTGCCGAACAAGGACGTCGTGCTCGGCGTCCTCGACCTCGGAGCGGAGGAGATCGAGACGCCCGAGGTCGTCGCCGAGCGGATCCGTCGGGCGCTCGGCGTGGTCGAGCCGGAGCGACTCGTCGTCGCACCCGACTGTGGGATGAAGTACCTCCCGCGCGAGCGGGCGTTCGCGAAGCTGCAGGCGATGGTCGCAGGCGCGGCGATCGTGCGCGAGGAGATCGGCGCCTGATGCCGCCGCATGATGACCGTGCGGTGAGCCGGATCTCGCGTGCCTACCCCGATCGCGTCGAGGTCCGCGGGCGCGATCTGACGGGCGAGCTCATGGGCCGTCTGACGTTCACGGAGTACTTCCACCTGCTCCTCACCGGCCGGGAGGCGACCGACGACCAGCGCTTCTTCCTCGACCTGCTGCTCGTCTCGATCGCGGAGCACGGGATGATGCCGTCCAACGTGGCCGCCCGGATGACGCTGGCGGCCGATCCGGACGCGCTGCAGGGTGCAGTCGCGGCGGGCATTCTCGGCGCGGGCTCCGTCGTCCTGGGAACGTCGGGCGAGTGCGCCCGGTTGCTCGAGGATGCGCAGCACCGGGTGCTGGCGGGCGGCGAGCCGGCCCAGGTTGCGCGGGAGATCGCGGGCTCGATCCACGACTCGGGCGAGAAGGTCCCGGGCTTCGGTCATCCCGTGCACCGGCCGACCGACCCTCGGGCGGAGCGAATCCTCGAGCTCGCGGACGAGCGCGGTGTGAGCGGGCCGCATGTCGAGCTCGCGCGCCTCTTCCGGGCCGCGGTTGCAGAGGCCTGGGGCAAGGAGCTCCCGCTCAACGTGGCCATGCCGATCGCGGCGGTGCTGCTCGACCTCGGGTATCCC
>DASUCI010000030.1:0-12149 GCA_035762825.1 Gaiellaceae bacterium
CGCAAGCACAAGGAATCCGACAAGTTGATCGTCCGCGGCCGGCGTCGCGGCAAGGAGAAGAGGCGCTAGATGAGTCGTAGCTCCAAGAAGGGGCCTTTCGTCCAGGACCGGCTGCTGAGCCGGATCGAGGCGATGAACGCGAGTGGCGAGAAGCGGATGATCCGCACCTGGTCGCGCTCCTCGACGATCTTCCCCGAGATGGTCGGGCACACGATCGCCGTCCACGACGGCCGCAAGCACGTGCCGGTCTTCGTGACCGAGCAGATGGTCGGCCACAAGCTGGGCGAGTTCGCTCCGACGCGAACCTTCCGCGGGCACGCCGGCGACCGCTCGACACAGGTGAAGAAGCGCTGATGGTCGCCGTCTCCGACGACCGCATGCGCGTTCGCGCGCAGGCGAAGTGGGTCCGGACGTCCGCCCGCAAGGCGCGCGTCGTCCTCGAGCACATCCGCGGGCGCAGCGTGCCCGAGGCGCGGACGATCCTCGCGTTCACCCAGCGTGCCGCAGCGACGGACATCGAGAAGGTGCTCCGTTCCGCCGTGGCCAACGCGGAGGCGAACCACGGCCTCGACGGCGACGAGCTCGTCGTGGAAGCGGCCTACGCCGACGAGGGACCGACGCTGAAGCGCTGGAAGCCGCGTGCGCGTGGCCGCGTAAACCGCATCCGCAAGCGCACGTGCCACGTCACGCTCGTGCTTGCAGAAGTTCCCGAGCAGAGCACGCGGCGGCGCCCCCGCAAGCAGGCGGAGACGCCGGCATCTGCACCCCCGCCCGAGGAGTCCACGCCGAAGGCGAAGACACGACGACGCAAGAAGGAGGCGGTTGCCTGATGGGCCAGAAAGTGCATCCCGGCGGCTTCCGCGTCGGCGTCATCCACGACTGGAAGTCGAACTGGTGGACGGGCAAGCCCGAGTTCGCCGACTACCTCCTCGAGGACGTTCGCATCCGCGAGCACATCCTCGGGAAGCTGTCGCACGCGGGCCTCTCGGACATCCTCATCCGCAAGGACAAGCAGCGGATCACGGTGGACATCTACACCGCCCGCCCGGGCATCGTCATCGGGAAGTCGGGCGTCGAGGTCGACGCGCTCCGCAAAGAGCTGCACGCGATCACGAAGAAGAACGTCCACATCAACATCAACGAGATCAAGCGGCCCGAGCTCGATGCGAAGCTCGTCGCGCAGTCGATCGCGGAGCAGCTCGAGAACCGCGTGAGCTTCCGCCGTGCGATGAAGCGCTCGCTCGCATCGGCGATGCGCTCGGGCGCCCAGGGCATCAAGATCACGGCGGGCGGTCGTCTCGGCGGCGGTGAGATGAGCCGGCGCGAGATGTACTCGGAGGGACGCGTTCCGCTGCACACGATCCGCGCTGACATCGACTACGGCCAGGCCGAGGCGAAGACGACCTTCGGCATCATCGGCGTCAAGGTCTGGGTCAACAAGGGCGAGATCATGCCCGAGGGCTATGACGCTCCGACCGGGCGCGACACCCGCCTCGGCGACCAGGACCAGGCCCGCCGCAGGCGCGGCGCATCCGCCGAGGGTCTCGGCGCCTCGCGCGAGCGCGGCGGCCGGGGACAGGACCGCGAGGGGCTCGGCATCGTGCCGCGCAAGAAGCGCAGCCAGCGTCCGGGTGGAGGCAGGCCGGGGCAGCGCCCTCGTCGCGATCTCGAGCAGGGCGCACCAACTCCCGAGGCTGCACCGCCCGCAGCCGAGCCGGAAGTGCAGGCCCCGGCGCCCGAGGCGGCGGCCGAGCGGACGCCGGAGGTCACGCCCGAGGCCGCGCCCGAGAACGGAGGCGAGAGCTGATGTTGATGCCGCGCAAGACGAAGTTCAGGCGTCACCATCGCGGTCACCGGCGCGGTACGTCCCGCGGTCAGACGACCGTGCAGTTCGGCGAGTACGGGCTCAAGGCCCTCGAGTCCGCCTGGGTCACCAACCGCCAGATCGAGGCTGCCCGTATCGCCGCGACCAGGAAGATCCGCCGAAGCGGGAAGGTCTGGATCAACCTCTTCCCGGACAAGCCGTACACGAAGAAGCCGGCGGAGACGCGCATGGGCTCCGGCAAGGGCTCGCCCGAAGGGTGGGTGGCCGTCGTGAAGCCCGGCCGCGTGATGTTCGAGCTCGCCGGCGTCGACGAGCCGCTCGCCAAGGAGGCGCTTCGCCTTGCGGGCCAGAAGCTCCCGCTGAAGACGAAGTTCGTCCGCCGGGAGGCCGATCTCTTTGAGAGCTAGACGAATCGTGGGGGAACCCATGGTTCCCCCACGGGCCCCCTCCTTCAGCGCTGCGGCCCGCTCAGTCTTCGGCGTGGCTCCCGCCGGGCACAGCCCGGCTCCGCCGATCGATCGCGGCGACGCCGCACGCGGGAGGAGACCATGAGAGCACGTGAGTTGCGGGCCCTGACCGACGACGAGCTCGACCGCAAGATGGCCGAGACCAGGCAGGAGCTCTTCAACCTGCACTTCCAGACGGCGACCGGCGTGCTCGAGAACAGCGCGCGACTGCGCCACGCGAAGCGAGAGATCGCCCGCATCCTGACCGTCCAGAACGAGCGCGACCGAGGAAAGTAGCGAGATGGCTGACGAGAACGCGAACACCGAAATCGAAGAGACACCCGAGGCGGAGGAGCCCGTGGCCGAGGTCGAGGAGACCCCTGCCACCGCGGAGCCCGACGTGACCGACGAGCCCGAGGTCGAGGAGCCGGCCGCGGAGGCCGATCCGGAGCCCGAGGTGACCGAGGAGGCCGAGCCGGCCCCCGACGAGGCTGCCGAGCCCGTCGAGGAGCCCGAGCCGATCGCGGCGGAGGCCGAAGAGGCCGCGGCGGAGCCAGAGCCCGAGGCGGCCGAGCCCGCCGACGAGCCGGTCGCCGCCGAGGCGGAGGACGCACCTGCGGAGACCGAGCCGGCACCCGCCGAGGCCGAGGCCGCCGCTGTCTCCGGGCCCAAGAAGAAGCGCAAGCGGCTCCCGCGCTCCGAGCGTCCGCGCAAGACGCGGCCGAAGCGCGTCGCATCGACCGAGCGCAAGCCGATCACGCGCCTCCCGAAGCCGGAGCACGAGCGCGGCCGGCGCCAGGAGCGTCAGGGCACGGTTGTGTCCGACGCCGCGGACAAGACGATCATCGTCCGCGTCGAGGTCGTGAAGCTCCACCCGCGCTACAAGAAGGTCGTCAAGCGCTCGACGCGCTTGCATGCACACGACGAGCAGAACCAGGCGAAGCTGGGGGACGTCGTCCGGATCGTCGAGACGCGCCCGCTCTCGCGCATGAAGCGCTGGAGGCTGCAGGAGATCGTGGAGGCCGCCAAGTGATCCAGCAGGAATCGCGTCTTCGGGTGGCGGACAACACGGGAGCCCGTGAGCTCCTGTGCATCCGCGTGCTCGGCGGATCCCACCGGCGCTACGCGCGGGTGGGCGACGTGATCATTGCTACCGTGAAGACGGCCACGCCGCAGGGCGCGGTCAAGAAGGGCGAAGTCGTGCGCGCGGTCGTCGTTCGGACGAAGAAGCCCTACTCGAGAGACGACGGCACCCTCATCGGATTCGACGAGAACGCCGCCGTCATCATCGATCCGCAGTCAAACCCGCGCGGGACGCGCATCTTCGGCCCGGTCGCGCGCGAGCTCCGCGAGAGGAACTTCATGAAGATCGTCTCTCTCGCGCCGGAGGTTCTCTAGATGGCGACGAAGATGAAGGTGAAGAAGGGCGATACGGTGCAGATCCTCACCGGCAAGGACCGCGGCAAGCGCGGCCGGGTCATCGAGGCGCGCCCGTCCGAGCGACGCGTGCTGGTCGAGAACCTGAACGTCGCCAAGCGGCACACGAAGCCCCGGCCGATCCGCGACTCCTCGCGGATGGGCGGCGCCCAGATCATCCCGGGCGGAATCCTGGACAAGCCCGCCCCGATCCCCGTCTCCAACGTCATGGTCGTGTGCCCGGTCTGCGGCAACCCGACGCGCGTCGGCATGGCCGAGAAGGAGGCCAAGGGCGGCAGCATCTACGTCCGCGTCTGCAAGCGCGAGGGCTGCGGCCAGGAGATCGACAAGTAATGAGTAGCGCGCCCACCATGGAGACATACGTGCCGCGACTCAAGGAGCGGTACGAGAAGGAGATCCGCTCGCAGCTCCAGGAGCAGCTCGGCTCCTCCACGGTCATGGACGTCCCGCGCGTCACGAAGGTGACGCTGAACATGGGCGTGGGCGAGGCGAAGACCGACGCGAAGGCGCTCGACGCGGCGATCGACGAGCTGACGATCATCGCCGGCCAGCGCGCCCAGGTGCGTCGCGCGACGAAGTCGATCGCGAGCTTCAAGCTTCGCGAAGGCATGCCCGTCGGCGCGCGCGTCACGTTGCGCGGCGCCCGGATGTACGAGTTCCTCGACCGCCTCGCGTCGATCGCGCTGCCGCGCATCCGGGATTTCCGCGGGCTCGATCCCGAGTCGTTCGACGGTCGCGGCAACTACTCGATCGGGATCCGGGAGCAGATCATCTTCCCGGAGATCGACTACGACAAGGTTCCGGCGATTCGCGGCCTCGACGTCGCGATCACAACGTCGGCGAAGACGGACGAGGCGGGCCGGGCGCTGCTCGGCGCCCTCGGTCTCCCGTTCGCCGCCTCCAGAAGGGAACAGACTCCGTAAATGGCCAAGAAGTCGCTCGTCGTCAAGCAGAAGCGGAAGGCGAAGTACGAGGTTCGCGCCTACACGCGCTGCAACCGCTGTGGCCGCCCGCGCGCGGTGTACCGCATGTTCGGCGTCTGCCGAATCTGCCTGCGCGAGCTCGCGCACCAGGGCGCCGTCCCCGGAATGACGAAGTCGAGCTGGTAGGAGGAACGAAGGTGCTCACCGATCCGATCGCGGACATGCTGACCAGGATTCGCAACGCCAACCGGGCGCTGCACGACTCCGCCTCGATGCCGACCTCGAAGATGAAAGAGGAGATCGCGCGGATCCTCAAGGACGAGGGCTACATCAAGGACTTCCGCGTCGTCGAGGCCGACGACGAGAAGGGTCAGCCGCTGCCGTACCGCATGCTCGTCGTCGAGCTGAAGTTCGCGCGCGACCGCCGCCGAGTCATCACCGACCTCAAGCGGGTGTCCAAGCCCGGCCGCCGCGTCTACGCCCGGAAGGATCGTCTTCCTCGCGTGCTCGGCGGGCTCGGCACCGCCATCATGTCCACCTCCGACGGGCTGATCACCAACCGCCAGGCCGCCGAGCGCGGCGTCGGCGGCGAAGTGATCGCTTTCGTCTGGTAAGGCAGTCGCTTCGCGACCGCCTAGGAGCGAGCAAGAGCGAAACATGAGCCGAATCGGAAGACAGCCAATCGAACTGCCGGCCGGAGTGATGGTCGCCATTTCCCCTGGCCGTGTTCAGGTGAACGGCCCGCTCGGCGAGCTGTCCCAGGACGTCCCGGTACGGATGCAGGTCGAGAAGACCGAGTCGGAGATCGTCGTGACGAGGCCGACCGAGCGCGGCGAGGATCGCGCGCTGCACGGGCTCACGCGCAGCCTCATCGCGAACATGGTCGAGGGCGTGACGAAGGGCTTCGAGAAGCAGCTCGAGATCCAGGGCGTCGGCTACCGCGCGCAGCTCAAGGGCACCGACCTCGAGCTCGCCGTCGGCTACTCGCACCCCGTGCTCGTGAAGCCGCGTAAGGGCATCACGTTCGACGTCCCCCAGCCCACACAGGTGATCGTGAAGGGGATCGACAAGCAGATGGTGGGCCAGACCGCCGCCGAGATCCGCAAGGTCCGCCCGCCCGAGCCGTACAAGGGCAAGGGCATCCGCTACGCGGGCGAGCAGGTCCGCAGGAAGGTCGGGAAGCGCGCATGAGCACCGCTCACCTTCGGTTCGCGGTCGCGGGGGAAACCATGTTTCCCCCGCGTGCCCCCTTCTTCTTGGGAGCGTGGGGAACCGGGAGGTTTCCCACACCCCTCCCCGCTCATCGACCGGAGGCCGGTCGATGAGCGTCATGACGAAGCGACAGGCGCGCCTGCGCCGCCACCGCCGCGTCCGCGGCAAGGTCGCCGGCACGGCCGAGCGGCCTCGCCTCCTGGTGTTCCGGTCCAACCGCGGGATCAGCGCGCAGCTGATCGACGACCAGGCCGGACGTACGCTCGCCGCCGCGAGCTGGAAGGGCGTGAGCGCAGACGGCTCGAAGATCGAGCAGGCGGCTGCGGTCGGCAAGGCCCTTGCAGACACCGCGAAGAAGGCCGGGATCGAGACCTGCGTGTTCGACCGCGCCGGCTACCTGTACCACGGACGCGTGAAGGCCCTCGCAGAGGGCGCCCGCGAAGGAGGGCTCCAGTTTTGAGCGACGTCGTCGAATCCCGCGAGCTGAAGGAGCGGGTCATCGAGATCAACCGCGTGGCCAAGGTCGTGAAGGGCGGCCGCCGGTTCTCGTTCACCGCGCTCGTCGTCATCGGCGACGAGGTCGACCGTGTCGGTCTCGGCTACGGAAAGGCTCGTGAGGTGCCGCTCGCGATCTCGAAGGCGGTCGAGGACGCGCGGAAGAACCTCTTCACGGTCCCCAAGCACGGGCAAACCATCACGCACGAGATCGTGGGACGGTTCGACGCCGCGCGCGTCGTGCTCCGTCCGGCCAGCGAGGGAACCGGTGTCATCGCCGGTGGCGGCACGCGTGCTGTGCTCGAGCTCGCCGGCATCCGCGACGTGCTCGCAAAGAGCCTCGGCACGACGACTCCGATCAACATGACGCGCGCGACGGTCGACGGGCTCAAGCGGCTCGTCCGCCCCGAGGATGTCGCCATGCTGCGCGGCAAGACGATCGCCGAGGTGCTGCCGGTGTCAGCTCGGCGCGATGAGCCGGAGACAGTGGAGGCACCAGCGGTGGCGGTCGCGGCACAGCCGGCCGCTGCGGAGGAAGCCCAGGAGACCGAGGAATGAGCGAGCTGAAGATCACGCAGGTGCGGAGTGGGATCGGCCAGTCCGATCGCCACCTCGGTACCCTGCGCGCTCTCGGCCTCGGGAAGATCGGCCGTAGCGCCGACCACAAGGACTCGCCGCAGCTGCAGGGCATGCTGCGGCAGGTCCGCCATCTCGTGACCGTCGAGGACAAATGACCGTGAGCGACGAGCTGAACCTCTCCAATCTCTCACCCGCGCAGCCGCGCAAGGATCGCAAGCGGATCGGCCGCGGGCTGGGCTCCGGCAAGGGGCGCTACTCGGGACGCGGGATCAAGGGCCAGAAGTCGCGTGCCGGGTCGAACAAGATGCCCGCGGGCTTCGAGGGCGGCCAGATGCCGATCGACATGCGCGTCGGAAAGCTCCGCGGCAACACCTCCGCGGACGCGATGCCCATCGGGCCCTTCCGCACGTACTCCCAGCCGGTGAACGTCAAGAGCCTCGAGGAGCGCTTCGACGCCGGCGCCGAGGTGACGCCGGACTCGCTGAAGGCCGTGGGCCTCATCGCGAAGCTGGCCGTCGACGTGAAGGTCCTCGGCGAGGGCGAGCTCACGAAGAAGCTGTCCGTCACCGCGCACTCGTTCTCGCGCTCGGCGGTCGAGAAGATCGAGGCTGCCGGCGGAACCATCACGCGCCTCCGCGAGCCGGTCGAGCGCAAGAAGAAGAAGCACAAGGCGAAAGCGGCCGCACCCGTCGCCGAGGTGGACGAGCCGGAGACCGAGGTCGCCGAGGCCGAGGAGCCGGAGGAGTCCGAGCCCTCCGAGCAGCCCGAGGCCGAGGAGTAAGACGTGTTCTCGTGGCTCGCGAACGCCTGGCGAGTTCCTGAGCTTCGCCAGCGGGTCCTCTTCACGGCGATGATCCTCGCGATCTATCGCCTCGGCTCGTGGATTCCCGCCCCGGGTGTCGACTCGGAGACGATCGAGGACTTCTTCTCCGGCGAAGGCGGCACGATCCTCGGCCTGCTCAACCTCTTCTCGGGCGGCGCGCTCTCGCAGTTCTCCCTGTTCGCGCTCGGCATCATGCCGTACGTCACGGCGTCGATCATCGTCCAGCTGATGACCGTCGTCATCCCGCGGCTCGGCGAGCTGCAGCGCGAGGGCGAGGCGGGCTACGCGAAGATCACCCAGTACACGCGCTACCTCACGGTCGCGCTCGCCGCGGCGCAGGCGACGGGCTACGCGTTCCTGTTCCGAAGCCAGGGCGCGCTCGACGCCGGCTCGGGCGAGCTCATCCTCATCATCGTCTCGCTGACCGCGGGCACCGTGCTCCTCATGTGGATGGGCGAGCTCATCACGAAGCGCGGCATCGGCAACGGCATCTCGATCCTCATCTTCGCCTCGATCCTCATCGGCTTGCCGATCGGCATCGCCGCCTGGTGGAACGGCGGGCCCATGGAGAAGCTCTTCTTCCCGCTCATCGCGGTCGGCATCACCGCGGCCGTCGTGTTCGTGCAGGAGGGACAGCGCCGGATCCCGATCCAGTACGCGAAGCGCATGGTCGGCCGGAAGATGACCGCCGGCGGCTCGACCTACCTGCCGCTCCGCGTGAACATGGCCGGCGTCATCCCGATCATCTTCGCGGCGGCGATCCTCGCGTTCCCGCCGACGATGGCGCAGTACTTCCCGGCCACCCGCGACTTCGTGAACGACTACTTCCAGCCGGGCGACTGGATCTACCTGGTCATCGAGGGCTTCATGATCGTCGTCTTCACGTACTTCTACACGGCGGTCCAGTTCAACCCGGTGGACCAGGCGGACAACCTCCGCAAGTACGGCGGGTACATCCCGGGCATCAGACCCGGGCCGCCCACGGCGCAGTACCTCGATCGCGTGCTTTCCCGGCTGACGTTGCCGGGGTCGCTCTTCCTCGCGCTCGTGGCCGTCCTCCCGAGCCTCTTCATCGCGTACGGCGGCTTCTCGCAGGCGAGTGCCGGCGCCCTCGGCGGCACCTCGGTGCTGATCGCAGTCGGCGTCGCGCTCGACACCATGCGGCAGATGGAGTCGCAGATGATGATGCGCTCCTACGAGGGCTTCCTCAAGTAGCGGAGGGACGTGTGCGAATCTTGATCCTGGGCCCGCAGGGGTCGGGGAAGGGCACTCAGGCGAAACGCATCGCCGCCGAGTACGACGCACCGCACGTGGCGACGGGAGACATCCTGCGCGCGGCGGTGGCGAACGGCTCCGAGCTCGGCCACCAGGTGCGCCCGATCCTCGAGCGCGGCGACCTCGTGCCGGACGACCTCATGGTCGGGCTCATCCGCGAGCGGCTCGCCGAGGAGGACGCGTTCGTCCTCGACGGGTTCCCGCGGACCGTTGCGCAGGCCGAGGCGCTCGACGCGATGCTCGACGAGATCGGCAAGCCGCTCGACGCCGTGATCCTGCTGCGCGTCTCCGACGAGGTCGCGACCGACCGGCTCGAGGCACGCGCTCGCGCGGAGGGGCGCGCCGACGACTCGCCGGAGGCGATCCGCAACCGGCTCCGGCTCTACCACGAGCTGACCGAGCAAGTGGTCGACCGCTACCAGCTCGCCGGCATCGAGGTCATCGTGGACGGAGAGCAGACGATGGACGAGGTCTTCGCCGACATCCAGGACGCCCTCGAGGGCGTCGCCGCGAGTCGATGATCATCCGCAAGAGCTCCCGCGAGATCGAGAAGATGGCCGCGGCCGGCGCGCTCGTCGCGGAGACGATCGCGCACGTCGGTGGGCTCCTGCGACCGGGAGTCACCACCGAGGAGCTCGACGACGCGGCGGGCGCGTTCATCCGCGAGCACGGCGGTATTCCGACGTCGGAGGACTACAAGGGCTACCCGAAGGCGATCTGCATCTCCGTGAACGACGTCGTCGTTCACGGTATCCCGGGAGAGTTCGAGGTCGGCGACGGTGACCTGGTCACGATCGACGTCGGCGTGACGCTCGACGGCTACATCGCCGACAGCGCCTACACGTTCGGGGTCGGTGACATCGACGATCGAGACCGGCGGCTGCTCGACGTGGCGCAGGACGCTCTGGCAGCGGGAATCGCGGAGGCGGTAGTCGGGAACCGCGTCGGCGACGTGTCGCACGCGATCCAGGAGGTCGTCGAGGCCGGGGGGTTCGCGGTCGTCCGCAGCCTCGTCGGCCACGGCGTCGGCCGCCACTACCACGAGGACCCCCACATCCCGAACTTCGGCGAGCCTGGCCGCGGCCCGCGGCTGTCCGAGGGCATGACGATCGCGATCGAGCCCATGATCACGGCCGGAGCGCCGGAGGTGTTCGTCGAGGACGACGGCTGGACGATCCGCACGGCCGACGGGTCGATGTCGGCCCACTTCGAGCACACGGTCGCGATCACCGACGACGGCCCGCGCATCCTCACGCCGCGTGTCGGCGTTCCAGGCGGCGTCGAGGTCTAGAAACGGGGCGTCTGCTACGATGTCCCGCCGCGGCGCGGGCGTATGCTTGTGCCGCTGTAAACGGTGTCGAAGCCAGGCCGAGGTCTGGCACCGACGCAGAGCCCATCCCCGACCGAGAGGCATATTCGCGCGCGAAAGTGGCAACCAAGGAAGAGAAGATCGAGATCGAGGGCGAGGTCGTCGAAGCGCTCCCCAGCACGATGTTCCGGGTGCAGCTCGACAACGGTCACTCGGTCCTCGCCCGGATCTCCGGCAAGATGCGCAAGCACTACATCCGCATCCTCCCGGGCGATCGCGTCAAGGTCGAGCTCTCTCCCTACGACCTCACACGCGGCCGAATCACCTTCCGGATGAAGTAACCAGATGAAAGTCCGCCCATCCGTCAAGCCCATGTGCGAGCGCTGCCGCGTGATCAAGCGGCACGGCCGCACGATCGTCATCTGCTCCAACCCCCGTCACAAGCAAAGGCAGGGCTAAACCACGTGGCACGCATCGCCGGCGTCAACCTTCCGACACAGAAGCGGCTCGAGATCGGCCTGACCTACATCTACGGGATCGGCCAGTCGACCGCGCAGAAGATCTGTACCGCGCTCGAGCTCGATCCGAACGAGAAGGTGCGCGACCTCACGGACGACGAGGTCACGAAGCTTCGCAACTACATCGACACCGAGCTCGAGGTGGAGGGAGACCTCCGGCGCGATCGCGGCCAGGCGATCAAGCGCCTGACCGAGATCGGCGCGTACCGCGGAATCCGTCACCGGCGCGGGCTTCCGGTGAACGGTCAGCGCACGAAGACGAACGCCCGCACGCGCAAGGGCCCGAAGAAGACCGTCGGTCGCGGCAAGAAAGCCGCCAAGTAAGCCATGGCACCCCCCCGCAGACCCGCGGCCCGCGGCCGTACACGGCGCAAGGTTCGCAAGAACATCGCCATCGGCCAGGCGCACATCAAGACGTCGTTCAACAACACGATCGTCACGCTCACGGACACCGAGGGCAATGTCATCGTGTGGGAGTCGGCGGGCTCGGCCGGGTTCAAGGGCTCGCGCAAGTCGACGCCGTTCGCCGCGCAGGTGACGGCCGACTCGTGCGCGCGCAAGGGCATGGAGCACGGCCTGCAGAAGGTCGAGGTCTTCGTCAAGGGCCCAGGCTCGGGCCGCGAGACGGCGATCCGCTCGCTCCAAGCCGCGGGCCTCGAGATCCTCGGCGTGAAGGATGTGACGCCACAGGCGCACAACGGCGTCCGACCACGGAAGCGGAGGCGCGTCTAGTGGCCCGAGACCGTTCTCCCAAGTGCAAGCAGTGCCGCCGCGAGGGCATGAAGCTCTTCCTGAAGGGCGAGCGCTGTCTCACCGAGAAGTGCGCGATCGAGCGCCGCTCCTATCCACCGGGCGAGCACGGCCGCGGGCGCATCAAGCAGTCGGAGTACCTGCTCCAGCTGCGCGAGAAGCAGAAGGCGCGCCGCTACTACGGGCTGCTCGAGAAGCAGTTCCGCACCTACTACGCGAAGGCCGCGAAGGGATCGGGCATCACGGGCGAGGAGCTTCTGCGCATGCTCGAGACGCGGCTCGACAACGTGGTCTACCGCCTCGGCTTCGCCGCGTCGCGCGCCCAGGCCAGGCAGCTCGTTCGCCACGGGCACTTCCACGTGAACGGGCGCCGCGTGAACATCCCGAGCTACCAGGTGAAGCCGGACGACGTGGTCACGATCGCGCCGGACAGCAAGGCCGAGCAGGTCATCCGCGACGCCACCGACCTCACGGCCTCGGTTGCACCGTGGCTGCAGGCCGACCACGACGCGCTCGCCGGCAAGGTTCTCACGTGGCCGGAGCGCGAGGAGATCGAC
>DASUCI010000031.1:0-4219 GCA_035762825.1 Gaiellaceae bacterium
CGCGGCTTCGCGACGACGATCGCCCCGAGCGCCGGCCCGCCCGGCTCGAGCCGCAACGGCTGCGAGACCGCGAGGAAGGTCCGCCGCTCCCCCGGCGGCCGGAGCTCGAACTCGAGCGGCCGGTCCGCCGCGAGCACGTCCACCGGCACCGCCGCCTCCGGGAGCCGTTGGAGGCCCGATTCCTGCCCGGGGAACGCGGGGGCGCCGACGTAGAAGAGCTGGTCTCCGGTCGCGAGCTCGAGCGCCTCCGGGGCGAAGTCGGGGGCCGGCGTTCCCTCCTCGGCGGCGCGTAGCGCCGCGTCGCCGTAGAGCCGCGCGATCCCGCGCGCCTCGCGGCCGAGCTCCTCGTACGAGAAGTCGCGGACGTAGCCCTGGAACAGCTGCACCGCGATCGCCGCCGAGACGACGCCTGCGGTCACGATCCCGAGCAGGAACCAGGCCGGCAGGCGGAAGCGCAGCGAGCCGGGCATCGCCCCCAAGCGTACGCCGCGCGTCAGACCGCGACCGCGCGCCATCGGCGTCGTCGCCACGAGCCCGCCTGGCTCTCCACGACCTTCAGGCGGCGGGAGCCGGCGCCCGGTCGGAGGCGACCTTGTAGCCGACCCCCCACACGGTCACGATCGGCGACGCGTCGCCGAGCTTCCGCCGGATCTGGCGGACGTGGACGTCGACGGTGCGCGTGTCCCCGGCGAACGTGTAGCCCCAGACGCGCTCGAGGAGCTGGTCGCGCGTCAGCACGATGCCGCGATGGTCGAGCAGCTCCCAGAGGAGGTCGAACTCCTTCGGCGCGAGGCGGATCTCGTCGTCTCCGACGTGCACCTCGCGCTTGCCCGCGTTGATCGTGAGGTCGCCGTGCTGGAGCTCCTCGGATTCGGCGCGCCGGCGCTCGGGTGCCGCCCGGCGGAGGATGCTCTTCACCCGCGCGACCAGCTCACGCGGGTTGAACGGCTTCGTCATGTAGTCGTCGGCACCGACTTCGAGCCCGATGATCTTGTCGATGTCCTCGTCGCGCGCGGTGAGCATGAGAATCGGCACGTCGGACGTCTTGCGAATCCTCCGGCAGAGCTCGACGCCGTCGCCGTCCGGCAGGTTGAGGTCGAGGATGACCAGCGCAGGAGTCTCCCCGGCGAGCGTGATCAGCGCGGTCTGCGCGCTCGCGGCCGTCTTGACCGTGTACCCGGCGTTGCGCAGGTACGCGGCGACGAACGACGCGATCGACGTCTCGTCCTCGACGACCAGGATCAGGTGCGGCGTCGTCACGACACGGCCTTCGGCTGGGGCTCGAGCGGCTCGAGGAGGTAGCGCTCGGGCTCGAGCGGAAGCGGCGTGCAGGTCAGCGGATCGACGCTGCAGTCGGTGCCGTCGAGGGAGTAGACGCCGAGGTCATCCGCTTCGAAGCGGGGCTCGCCGTCGAGCATGACGTTGCCGCGTCCGACCGCGGACACGGTGATCCCCGATCCGCGCGCCACCATGCGATAGCCGCCGCCCAGCATCCTGAAGCGAAGACCGGCCCCGCGATAGACGATCGTGCGCGCGCCGACGCGCTCCTGCGTCAGCTTGCGCCCGTACACGACGGCGGCGTAGCGGTCGTTCGGCGTGTGATCGGTGATACGCAGGGAGCCGCTCGTGATGCGGCCGACGACGGATCCCTTGAGGTCGATCATCACGACACCTCGACCGCGCTCGACCGACAGCGTCCCCGGCGCGGGCTGCGCAAGCGCCGCCGCGGCGGCGGCGAGCGCCGTGATCGAGCACAGGAGGACAGCGAGCTTCCGCATAGGCCCGCCCTAGTATCGGCATCCGCCGTGTGACGGCGATGAGATGCGTGTAAGGAGACTGTTAGCGGCAGCACGACCGCGCGTCACCGTAGATTCACACCCGATCCCTTGACGGAGATCTCAGACTTCGGCCTGATCGTCCTCGCGGTGTCCATCACCGTGTTCGTCGCGCTGCTGGGAATGCGCCTCGCGGACCGGCTCTCGCTCCCCTACGCGGCCGTGATCCTCGTCGGGGCGATGGCGCTCGCCGAGACCTCGGACTCGATCCAGGACGCGCTGTCGATCCTCGACGTGGAGCGGCTCACGGTCGTCGCGCTCGTCGTCATCCTCTTCGACGGCGGGCTGCACATCGGCTACCGCCGCTTCCGGCAGTCGCTCGGGCCGATCCTGGCTCTCGGCGTGCTCGGCACGTTCGCAACCGCCGGCCTCGTCGCAGTCGCCGCCCACTACGTTCTCGGCCTCGACTGGATCTTCGCCGGGCTCGTGGGCGCCGCGATCGCGCCGACGGACCCGGCCGTCACGTTCTCGGTCTTCGGTTCACGCGAGATCCGCGGTCGCGCCGGCACGATCCTCGAGGGCGAGGCGGGAATGAACGATCCCGTCGGCATCGCGCTCATGATCGGGATGATCGAGCTCGCGACCCATGACGATGAGGACTTCTCGATCGTCGTCTCCGAGTTCGCCGTCGAGATGACTCTCGGGCTCCTCGTGGGCGTCGGGGGAGCGCTTGCGCTCCTGCCGATCATGCGCCACGTCCGGCTCACTGGCCCGGCGCTCTATCCGATTCGGGTGCTTGCGGGCGCGGGAATCATCTACGGGCTCGCCGCGGTCGTCGGCGGCTCCGGCTTCCTCGCGGCCTTCGTTGCCGGAATCCTCCTCGGGGACGTCGCTGCGACCCGAAAGGGCGAGATCGAAGGCTTCCTCTCGTCACTCTCCGGGCTCGCGGAGATCGCCGCGTTCGTCGCCCTCGGTCTCACGGTCGCGCTCGGGGACATCGAGTCCGGCGAGACCTGGCGCGACGGGGTCGTGCTCGCGTTGGTCCTGGCATTCGTCGCGCGGCCGCTCGCGACCCTTCCACTGCTCCTCCCGGCCCGGCTCACGTGGGGCGAGCGCGTGTTCATCGCGTGGGCGGGGCTCAAGGGCGCCGTACCGATCCTCCTCGGCGCGCTCGCTCTCCTCTCAGGCGTCGAGGACGCGGGCCAGCTGTACGGGATCGTCTTCATCGTCGTCCTCTTCTCGGTGGTCGTGCAGGGGGCTTCGGTACCTATCGTCGCGCAACGGCTCCGAATTCCGTTTCGGCGCGTCGATCACGACCTCGCGGAGGTGCTCGAGTTCGTCGTCCGCGACGACGCCTTCGCGAGCGGTCGCCGAATCGCCGAGCTGCCGCTCGGCGAGCGTGCCTGGGTCGGCGTCCTCATTCGCGGCGGGCGCCCGCACCCGGTCTCGGGCAGCGTCCTGCTCGAGCCCGGCGATCGCGTCCACGTCTACTGCCAGCCCGAGGACGCGGCCGCACTCCAGCGGATCTTCGCCGGGTCGACCGGCTGACGCGTCAGTCGTACGCGTAGAAGCCGCGACCGCTCTTGCGTCCGAGCAGCCCGGCGTTCTTCATCGCGACGATGCGCGGAGGCGGCGCCATCCGCGGCTCGCGGAGCTTCTCGTACAGCGCCTCGGACGCGTGGACGTGCACGTCGATCCCGACGAGATCGACGAGCGTGCACGGGCCCATCGGCCATCCCGCTCCTGCGGTCATCGCCGTGTCAAGGTCCTCCGGGGTGACGCGCGCCTCGTCGAGGACGCGAATGCAGTCGTTCAGCAAGGGGATGAGGACGCGGTTGACGACGAACCCCGGCGTGTCGTGGCAGCGGATCGGCCGCTTGCCCATGCGCGCGCCGACCGCGAACGCCGCGTCGACGGCCTCGTCGGACGACCGCTCGGCGCGGACGATCTCGACGAGGGGCATCAGCGGCGCCGGATTGAAGAAGTGCATCCCGACGACGCGCTCCGGCGTCGACACGGCCGCCGCGATCTCGGTCACCGAGAGCGCCGACGTGTTCGTCGCGAGGATCGCGTCCGGCCGGACGATGCCTTCGAGCGCCGCGAAGAGCTCGAGCTTGGCCGGGAGGTCTTCGACGATCGCCTCGATGACGAGGTCGCAGTCGGCGAAGTCCGCGAGGTCCGTCGTCAGGGAAAGCGACGCGAGTGCGGACTCGCGGGCGCCTCCTGTCAGCTGCTCCTTGTCGACCTTTCGCTGCAGGAAGTGTGCGATCCGCTCCCGCGCTCCGGCGCCGAGCTCGTCCGAGACCTCACGACCCACCGTCTCGTAGCCGGCTTCGATCGCGAGCTGTGCAATCCCGGCGCCCATGGCGCCCAGTCCGACGACCCCGACCCGACGGATCTCGCGAGCGCTCATGACCGGCGGGATGCTACCCGCGCGTCATGGG
>DASUCI010000032.1:0-4773 GCA_035762825.1 Gaiellaceae bacterium
GTGGCAGGCTCGCCGCTGCTGAACATCCCCCGACTCGACCTGAAGGCGAGAATCGGGGCCGACCTGAACCGCGGGCCGGCCTGGTGGCCGGTGACCGGTCGTCCAGGCGGTGGCGACACGGTCGCGATCGCCGGCCACCGCACGACGTACACGCGTCCGTTCTACTGGCTCGAGCGCCTTCGGCCGGGCGACGCGATCTACGTCCGCTGGGCGGGCCGGATGCACGCCTACAGCGTGACGGGGCGGAGAATCCTCTCGGCGAAGCAGATGCACATTGCCGACGCCCGCGGGTACGAGGTGCTCCTGCTCTCGGCGTGCACTCCGCGGGGCTCGGCGAGGCAGCGCATCGTGGTTTACGCGCGCCCTCGCGCGTAACCGGCCGCAACCTTCACACAGCCGTGATAAGGTTGGCCTCGTGGAGCCGTGGATGACCATCGGCGAGACCAGCCGTCGGACTGGCTGGTCGCCGCGCATGCTCCGATACCTCGAGCAGGAGGGGCTCGTCGTCCCGGCCCGCAGCGACGCGGGCTACCGCCGGTACGGCATCCGTGAGCTCAACCAGCTGAACGCGCTCGCCGACATTCGGGCGCGCTTCGACGTCGAGCTCGCCGAGCTCGAGTTCGCCCTCCGGCTTCGCCGCGAGCCTGCGCTCCGTGGCGCGGTCGAGACCTGGCTCGCAGGGACGACCGTCCCGGCGGCGGACCAGACCTCACCGGCATGGGTCGAGTGGGAGCAGCGCAAGCACGAACGCCTCCTCGCGACCGACGCCGCCTGACCGACAACCCGAGAGAGGATCGATGGCAACGACACTCAAGTACGACGTGAAGGATCTCGCGCTCGCTCCCGAGGGCGTGCGCCGGATCGCGTGGGCGGACCGGCAGATGCCGGTGCTCGCGGCGATCCGCGAGCGGTTCGAACGCGAGCAGCCGCTCGCAGGGCATCGCATCTCCGCGTGCCTGCACGTGACCACCGAGACGGCCAACCTCGCCCGCACGCTCAGCGCGGGCGGCGCGGACGTCGTCCTGTGCGCGTCCAACCCGCTCTCCACCCAGGACGACGTCGCAGCGGCGCTCGTCGAGGAGTACGGCGTGGGCGTCTTCGCGATCAAGGGCGAGGACAACGACACGTACTACAGGCACATCGAGGCCGCGGTCGACCATCGCCCGCACCTGACGATGGACGACGGCGCCGACGTAATCGGCGTCCTGCATTCGGCGCGTCGCGAGCAGCTGGGCGACGTGATCGCGGGCACGGAGGAGACGACGACCGGCGTCATCCGCCTGAAGGCTCTCGAGCGCGACGGGAAGCTCGGCTTCCCGGTCATCGCGGTGAACGAGGCGCGAACGAAGCACCTCTTCGACAACCGCTACGGCACGGGTCAGTCGACGATCGACGGGATCATCCGCGCGACCAACGTCCTCCTGGCCGGCAAGCGCTTCGTCGTCGCCGGCTACGGCTGGACGGGCCGCGGCGTCGCGTTGCGGGCCCGCGGCATGGGCGCCCACGTCATCGTGACGGAGGTCGACCCGCTGCGGGCGCTCGAGGCCGCCATGGACGGCTACGAGGTGCTTCCGATGGAGAAGGCAGCTGCGATCGGCGACCTGTTCTGCACGGCGACCGGCGACAAGAACGTCATCACCCGCGCACACATGGAGCGGATGAAGGACGGCGCGATCCTCTCGAACACCGGTCACTTCAACGTCGAGATCGAGATCGGGGCGCTCCGCGACCTCGCGGTCGAGACGCGCGAGGCGCGGGCCATGGTGGACGAATACACGATGGCCGACGGCAGGCGGATCTACCTGATCGGCGAAGGACGGCTCGTGAACCTCGCCGCCGCCGAGGGGCATCCCGCGCTCGTCATGGACATGTCCTTCGCGAACCAGGCGCTCTCCGCCGAGTGGGTCATCCAGAACGCGGCCACGCTCGAGCGGAGGGTGTACGACGTCCCGCGCGAGATCGACGACGAGATCGCCCGGCTCAAGCTCGAGACGATGGGCATCGACATCGACACGCTGACGGAGGAGCAGGCCCACTACCTCGCGAGCTGGGACGAAGGGACGTAGGGCGACGCAAGCGTCGCCTCTACACCGGATCTCCATCTGGCACGGCTACCTCCTGGGTGGCACGGGGTCGAACATCTACGCCCGGCAGCTCGCGCGCGAGTGGAGCCGAGGCGGCCATGACGTCACCGTGTTCTCCCAGGAGGCCGAGCCGGAGCGGTTCGACATCGGTGGCGCGAGGGCCGTCAGACCGGACGTCGGCGGCCTGTTGCCGGTATTCGTGCTCGACCGCTACGAGGGCTACGAGGTCAAGCGGCTGCAGGACTGCACGCGGGCAGAGCTCGACGCATGGGTCGAGGCCAACGCGCGGGCGCTGCGTGACCACGGCTCTGCTGACCTGACGTACGTGAACCACGTCCTTCTCGGCGGTGCCGTCGGCGCCGCGAGCGGCAGTCCCTACATCGTGAAGGCACACGGCTCCGAGCTCGAGTACTCGATGCGCGGGAACGCGGAGCTCTCGGCCTGGGGAGGCGAGGTGCTCGCCGGCGCGGACGCGACCATCGTCGGCTCCGAGCACATCCGCAACGTCGTGCGGGAGGTCTGCGGGACGGTCGACCGCGTCCACGAGATCCCGCCGGGCGTCGACGTCGAGCTCTGGCGGCCGGCCCCGCGGGACGAGGCGCTCGCCGGCCTCGTCGCCGAAGCGCGGCGCGATCCGGCGAACCCCGGCAATGCCAACGAGCGGCTGCCGGACGAAGGGAACGCCGAGCGCCTCGCGTCGTTCCTCGCCGGGGAGCGGCCGACGGTCGTGTACTACGGGAAGCTGATCGAGAACAAGGGCGTGCAGGTGCTGCTCGACGCGCTCCGCGGCGTGGACGCGCGCGCGGTGATCGTCGGCTTCGGCGACTACCGCGCCGAGCTGGAGGCGCACGCCGCCGGGCTCGACGTTCTCTTCACCGGTCCTCTCGAGCACCGGCATCTCGTCCATCTGCTCGCGCTCGCCGACGTCGCCGTCGTGCCGTCCATCTTCCCGGAGGCGTTCGGCATGGTCGCGGCCGAAGCCGCAGCGGCCGGCTGCCCGCCGATCGTCGCGGACCACTCGGGGCTCGGCGAGATCGCGCGCGGGCTCGAGGAGGACTATCCGGCGGGCAGAGGCGGCCTTGCGAGCTTCCCCAACGGTGACCCGGTCGCGCTTCGGGAGCGCGTCGGTGCCGTGCTCGCGTTGCGCGGCGCCGACCGCGACGCGCTGCGCGCCGCAGCCCGCAAGGCCGCGGTCGAGCGCTGGAGCTGGTCGAGCGTCGCAAGGCGGATCCTCGACGTCGTCGAATAGGGCGACGAACCCCTCTACGCTTCGCGTCCCAGATGTCAGACAGCCGCACCCGGAGATCCAGACGCCGCCGTGACGTGCGGCGCCGGCGCGCCGTCGCCGGGGTCGTGCTGCTCGCGCTCGTCGGGGCCGTGGTGTGGGCGGCGCTCGCACGCGGTGCCGGTGACGTCGAGCCGGTCGGGGCAGCGGCGGAGCCGGTGGCGAAGCCGACGGTCGTCGCGAAGCCGCGGAACGTCGTCGCCGAGCCGGAGCCCGAGCGCAGGCACTCGGACAAGGCGAGGCTGAAGCTCCGCAGGGTCATCAGCGGGAACATCTCGCCGAAGTCCGTCGCGTCGTCGGGAGCGGGCTACGTCACGGCGCAGAACATGATGTACCGGCACTCCGTGACGGTGTACGAGGCGCGCACGCTCCGGCTCGTGAAGACGATCTCCGACGCCGTCAACCTGCGGCGGCTCGGCTACCCGAGCTATCCGGGGACGAGCCGCGGCGCCCCGGTCGAGGCCGCGTTCTCGCCGGACGGGCGCTACGCGTACGTCTCGAACTACTCGATGTACGGGCAGGCGTTCGGCCCGGAGGGACGCGACAGCTGCACACCCTCGTCCGGGTACCACGACAGCTTCGTCTACCGCATCGACATGGAGCGACTGAAGATCGACGAGGCGTACCGGGTCGGCGCCGTTCCGAAGGTCGTCGCGGTGACGCCGGACCACCGGTACGTGCTCGTCTCGAACTGGTGCACATGGGATCTCAGCGTCATCTCCACCAAGCGCCGCCGCGAGGTCAAGCGGGTCTCCATCGGCGCATACCCGCGCGGGATCGCCGTCTCGCGGAAGGGGAATGCGGCGTACGTCGCCGTGATGGGCGGCAACGAGCTCGTCCGCGTCGACCTGAGACGCTGGACGACGTCGCGCTTCCCGGTTGGCGCCGGTCCGCGTGCCGCGGAGTTCCACCCGTCCGACCGCTACGTCTTCGTCTCCCTGAACGCCGAGGGACGCGTCGCAAAGCTCGACCTCAAGACGGGTGGGGTTCGGGAGAAGGTCGCGACCGGGAGCGCTCCGCGCAGCCTGGTGCTCGCAGCCGACGGGCGCGCGCTCTACGTCGTGAACTACGAGTCGGGGACGGTGACGAAGCTCCGCACGTCGGACATGAAGCCCTTGCAGACGATCGACGCCTGCTACCACCCGATCGGCATCACGTACGACGAGCCGACGAGCCGGGTCTGGGTGGCGTGCTACACGGGGACCATTCGCGTCTACGACGACCGCTGACCGTGCGCGACCTGACGCCCGACCGGATCGTCCGCCTCGAGCCGGATGCCGTCGTCCTGCTCGACCAGCGCCGCCTGCCCGAGGAGGAGATCGAGCTGCGCTGCGGCTCTGCGGCCGAGGTTGCAGAGGCGATCCGCACGCTCGCGATTCGAGGAGCACCTGCCATCGGGGTCGC
>DASUCI010000033.1:0-5756 GCA_035762825.1 Gaiellaceae bacterium
GACCGGGATGTCGTAGTGCGCCCCGTGGTGCTCGAGCAGCTCGCGTCGCAACGCCGTCCGGACGATCTCGACGTACTCGCGCGTCTTCTCCAGGGGCTTGCCCCACCGCTCGCCATGCCAGCCCTCGACCACCTGCGGGCCTGAGGTGCCGAGCCCGAGGAGGAAGCGCCCGCCCGACAGCAGGTCGAGCGTCGCGGCCGTCATCGCCGTGTTCGAGGGCGTACGGCCCGGGATCTGCATGATCGCGCTGCCCAGCTTGATGGTCTTCGTCGTCGCGCCGAGCCAGGAGAGGACGGTGACGCAGTCGGTGCCCCACGCCTCGGCCGCCCACGCGGAGTCGTAGCCGAGCCGCTCCGCCTCCTGCGCCAGCGCGATCGGCTCGAGCGGGCTCGTCCCTGGGGGCGCGTAGCCCATGTAGAAGCCCAGGCGCATGCCGTGCGATGCTACTGGCATGGCCGTCGCCGACCTGCGCCCGACCGACGAGCTCGCCGAGCTCCGAGCGCGCTACCGCGCGTTCATGGAGGAGCACGTCTACCCGAACGAAGCCGCGCTCGACCGTGAGGACGACGATGCCGAGGCGCTCGTCCGACGACTCCGTGCGAAAGCGAAGGAGCGGGGCCTGTGGGCCCCCCACATGCCGCCCGAGGCCGGCGGCTCGAACGGGAGCTTCCTCACCTACGCGCACCTGAACGAGGAGATCGGGCGCTCCCTCTGGGGCCAGCTCGTGTTCGGCTGCCAGGCGCCCGACGCGGGCAACGCGGAGATCCTGTGGATGTTCGGCACCGACGTCCAGAAGGAGCGCTGGCTGCAGCCGCTCGTCGCGGGGGAGGTGAGGTCGTTCTTCTCGATGACCGAGCCCGAGGTGCCCGGCTCCGATCCGACGACGCTGCGAACGCGCGCAGTGCGAGACGGCGACGAGTGGGTGATCGACGGGCACAAGTGGTTCTCGTCGGGCGCCGAAGGCGCAGCGTTCGGGATCGTCATGGCCGTCACCGACCCGGACGCCGAACCGCACCGCCGCGCGACGCAGATCGTCGTCGCAGCGGACACGCCCGGTGTCGAGGTCGTGCGTGCGATCCCGACGATGGGCCACCGCGGGCGCGGCTGGACGACCCACTGCGAGGTGCGCTACACGAACGTCCGGGTTCCGGTCGAGGACACGCTCGGCGAGGAGGGGGACGGCTTCCGGATCGCGCAGAAGCGCCTCGGCCCGGGTCGCATCCACCACGTGATGCGCTGGCTTGGGCAGATGCAGCGCGCCTTCGAGCTCATGTGCGCCTACTCGCTCGAGCGCGAGTCGTTCGGCGGGCCGCTGGCGGAGAAGCAGACCGTCCAGAACTGGATCGCGGACTCGGCTGCCGAGATCCACGCGTGTCGCCTGATGACGCTCGACGCCGCGCACAAGATCGACCAGGGCGACGAGGCGCGGGTCGAGGTCTCGCTGATCAAGTTCTTCTCGGCGCGCGTCCTTCACGACGTGATCGACCGGGCGGTGCAGACGCATGGCGCGCGGGGTCTCACCGACGAGACGCCGCTCGCGGGGATGCTGTCCATGGCGCGTGGCGCCCGGATCTACGACGGCCCGGACGAGGTGCACCGGATGGTCGTCGCCCGTCGCATCCTCAAGGGGTTTGCGGATGGCGAGGGCTGGCGATTCGACTAGCGATGCGTACGCTCCTGAGAGTGAACCGCAACCGGCTGCTCTGGCTCGCGACGGTGGCCGCGGCTGCATTCGTCCTCGGTGTCGCCGTGGCGATCGCGGCGCCGCCGGGCGGGTCGAAGGTGTCGCTCACGATCGGTGACGTGACCGCGTCCGAAGGATCGAGCGGCACGCGGGCGTTCGTGTTCACCGTGACGGCGTCCGGGTCCCTCAAGGGCTCGGCGAGCGTGAGCTATGCGACGGCCGACGGGTCGGCGGCTGCACCCGGCGACTACGCGTCGGCCTCCGGGTCTCTCGCGTTCGATCGCCGGACGAAGACGCGCACGATCACGGTCCAGGTCGTCGGCGAGACCACCGACGAGCTGGACGAGACGTTCCGGGTCGTCCTCTCGAATCCGACCGGCGCGACGATCGCCGACGGAACGGGGGTCGGGACGATTCTCGACGACGACAGCCCGCCCGTGACGGGGACGAGGATCGCCGCTGCCGGCGACATCGCCTGTGATCCGGGGAGCTCGTTCTGGAACGGCGGCCAAGGCAGCGGCCTCAACTGTCGGCAGAGGGCGACGTCCGACCTCCTCGTCGGAGCCGGGTACGCCGCGGTGCTGGCCCTCGGCGACATCCAGTACGAGGACGGCGCGTACTCGAAGTTCCTCGCCTCCTACGACCCGTCGTGGGGCCGCGTGAAGTCGATCACGAAGCCGGCGCCGGGCAACCACGAGTACCAGACGTCGGGCGCCGCGGGCTACTACCAGTACTTCGGGGCAGCGGCAGGCGATCCGGCGAAGGGCTACTACAGCTTCGACCTCGGTGGCTGGCACCTCGTCGCACTCAACTCCAACTGCTCCGCCGTCGGCGGCTGCGGCGCGGGATCGCCGCAGGAGCAGTGGCTCCGAGCGGATCTTGCGGCGAACCCCGCTTCCTGCACGCTCGCGTACTGGCATCACCCGCGCTTCTCCTCCGGCGAGCACGGCTCCGACTCGACGTACACGGCGTTCTTCCAGGCCCTGTACGACGCGAACGCCGACGTGGTGCTCGTCGGTCACGATCACGATTACGAGCGCTTCGCTCCCCAGACGCCGAGCGGCGCGCTCGATCTCGCGCGTGGCATCCGACAGTTCGTCGCCGGCTCCGGTGGGAAGAACGTCCGCACCTTCCCGACGGTGCGCCCGAACAGCGAGGTGCGCGACGTGTCGAGCCTCGGCGTTCTCGAGCTGACGCTGGGCGCGGGTGCCTACGAGTGGCGCTTCCGGCCCGCGGTCGGCTCCTTCGCCGACTCGGGCTCGGCGAGCTGCCACTGACGGCGGGCTAGCGCGGGCCGGGGACGCCCTTGAACTCGTAGAGGAGCGGGTCGCGACCGGGCTGGACGATCCATGCCTCGCCCGTGCCCTCGCTCTTGTACGCGGCCCACACGCCCTCGGCGACGGCGTCGGGCGAGAGCAGCCGAAAGCCGCGCTCCTCGAGCTCCTGGCGGAACCCGTTCGTCGTGAGGGCCGTGTCCGCCCAGCCCGGGCACACCGCCTGGATGCGAATACCACGCTCGGCGAGCTGCGGCGCGACCGAGCGCACGAAACCGATCACCGCGTGCTTGGTCAGCCCGTAGATCGGGTCGTCGGGAATCGCAGTCAACCCCGCGAGCGACGCGGTCACGACGATCGTGCTTCCCTTCGGCATGACGCGGTCGAGCCTGCGGACGCCGTAGACGACGCCGTCGACGTTCACGCCGACCGCCCGCCGGTATTGCTCGTCGGTGAGCTCCGTGAGCTTTCCGTCGTCACCCGTGATGACGCCGGCGTTGAGGCACGCGAGGTCGACGGATCCGATGTGCTCCCAGGCGTCCGGGTCCGAGACGTCGAAGCCGTTCGTGAGATCGAGCTCCTGCACCTCGAAGCCCTCGGCCGTGAGCTTCCTCACGATCGAGCTCCCGATGCCTCCGGCCGATCCGGTAACGAGCGCTGTCATGGAATGAGAACGACCTTTCCTGTCGATTGCCGGGATTCGATGAGGCGATGCGCCTCGGCGGCTTCCTCGAGCGCCAGCTCGGCGCCGACCACCGGCCGCACCGCGCCACCCTCCCAGAGCTTGAGGACGTCGGTGCCGGCGCGGCGGACGAGCTCGGGGTCGCGACCCATGAGTCGCCCCAGGTAGAAGCCGTGGACGCCGATGTTGCGACCGACGAGTCGAGCCGGATCGACCGGCTGCCACATCCCGCCTGCGTAGCCGACTGCAATCGCGGTGCCCATCGACTTCAGGAGGCCGAGCGACTCGGCGAAGACCTCGCCGCCCACGAGGTCGAACACGACCTCGACCGGATCGAGCCCGCCGATGTCCTCGTAGGTCACGGTCTCGACCGCGCCGAGCGAGAGCGGGAGGTCGCGCTTCTCGGCGCTGCCCACGGCGGCGACCGGCGCGCCGTTGAGCGCCCTGACGATCTGCACGGCCGCCGTCCCGACCGCGCCCGCAGCTGCGGTGATCAGCACGCGCGCGCCGAAGGCGATGCGCACGAGCTCGGAGAGCGGGATCCAGGCCGTGAGGTACGCCATCGGGAACGCGGCACCCTCGGCGAAGCTCGCGTTCTGGGGGAGCGGCAGGAGCCAGTGCCGCTCGACCGCGACGCGCTCGGCATACCCTCCGCCTCCGCCTCCGCTCGCAACGAAGCCCATGACGCGCGTGCCGTCGAGCTCGCCGGCGATCTCCGATCCGAGCACGGCCGGGAGCTCCGGCGCCTGCGGGTACATGCCGAGCCGGATCAGCACGTCGGCGAAGTTCACCCCCGCCGCGCGGACATCGACCAGCACCTGGCCCTCGCCTGCCTCGGGCTCCGGAACGTCCTGGACGACGAGCTGCTCCGGCCCGCCGACGCCTTGCAGGACGGCGGCTCTCAACGTCCGCTGAAGTGGGGCTCGCGCTTCTCGAGGAACGCAGCGACGCCCTCGGCGCCGTCCTCCGACTCGAGGCAGCGGCGGAAGCCGTCGGCCTCGCGGCGGAGACCCTCCTCGAGCGAGAGGTCGCGCGTCGTCCGCGCGAGCTCGCGCAGCACGCCGATCGAGACCGGCGAGCGCGCCGCGATCGTGCGTGCGATCCCGAGTGCAGTCTCGCGCAGGTCGTCCCGTGAGACGACCTTCTCGACGAGCCCCCACTCGTAGGCCGTCGCAGCGTCGACGAAGTCGCCGGTCATGTTCAGGTACTGCGCGCGCCCGATGCCGACGAGGCGGGGGAGGCGCTGCGTCCCGCCGCCGCCAGGGATGAGCCCGAGCTTGATCTCGGGCTGGCCGAGCTGTGCGTCGTCGGAGGCGACGCGGAGGTCGCAGCACATCGCGAGCTCGAGGCCCCCTCCGAGGCAGAACCCGTGGATGGCCGCGATGAACGGGGTGCGCGCGGCGTCCATGCGGTGCCCGAGCTTCTGGATCCCGCGGGCGGAGCCGCGCTCGTGCGCTTCCGCCGCCGACTCGCGCAGCGACGGGAACTCCGAGATGTCGGCACCGGCGACGAAGGCGCGGTCGCCCGCGCCGACGAGCACGATTGCGCGGACGTCGTCGTCCGCGTCGAGCCGGTCGATCTCCGCCTCGAGCTCCTCGAGCAACGGTGCCGAGAGCGCATTGACGGGCGGGTGGTCGATCGTGACGACAGCGACCGCGCCGTCCAGCTCCGTGGAGATGAGCTCACCCACTACGCGGTCTCCGCGGGCTGCTTCGCGAACTGCTCGCGCAGCGCCGTCTTCCTGAACTTGCCGACCGCGGTCTTCGGGATCTCGTCGACGAACTCGAAGCGATCGGGGAGCCACCACTTCGCGAAGCTCGGCGCGAGGAACTCGCGGAGCTCTTCCGGCGACACTTCTTCGCCCTCGCGCAACACGACGACCGCGAGTGGCCGCTCCGACCACTTCTCGTCGGGAACCGCGATGACGGCGGCCTCGGCCACCGACGGATGCCCCATGAGCGCGTTCTCGAGCGCGACGGTGGAGATCCACTCGCCGCCCGACTTGACGAGATCCTTGGCGCGGTCCTGCACCTCGACGAAGCCGTCGGGATGGATCGTGACCACGTCGCCGGTCCTGAACCAGCCGTCGGCCGTCCAGCGGTCGGCACCCTCGTCC
>DASUCI010000034.1:0-4821 GCA_035762825.1 Gaiellaceae bacterium
GGCTGGAGGACGCCTTCGTTCTCCTCGGCGAGGTTGCGGAGGTACTCGAGGAAGCGCTCCATCTCCTCGGAGTGGCCGAGACGCTCGAGCGCGTTCAGCGTGAAATACGCGTCGCGCAGCCAGCAGAAGCGGTAGTCCCAGTTGCGCCCGGAGCCCGGGTGCTCGGGGAGGCTCGTCGTCGTCGCGGCGAGCAGCGCCCCGGTGTCCTCGTACTGGTGCAGCTTCAGCGCGAGCGCCGAGCGGACGACCTCCTGCTGGTAGTCGCGCGGGACGCGCGTGCCCTTCACCCAGCGCCGCCAGTAGTCGAGCGTGCGCTCGAGGAAGCGTTCGGCCGTGTCTTCGAGCCCCGCCTCGAGCGGCTCGCCCCACGTCAGGACGAGGTGGCGGTCGCGCTCGAGCAGGAACGGGCGCTCGTCCTCGACGTAGGTCAGCGGCACGTTCGTCGTGAGGCGGACCGGCGTCGGGAAGCCCGGGTACTCGATGTGGTTCGACGCGCGCCAGCGGCCGACCTCTTGCAGTCCGTACTCGTACGTCGGACGGCACCGAACGCGAGCGCGGGGCTCGCCGGACAGCGGTCGCATGATCCGGATGAGCATCGACGGCTTGAAGAAGCGGTCGTACAGCGCGAAGCGAGGCGCGAAGTCCACGACCTCGAAGGTGCCGCTGTCGCCGCTGAACACCGTTCGCACGACGTTCGTGTTCTCGACGTAGGACGTCTCGATCATGCTCGCGTCGACTCCTTCGATCGTGAACGCGCCGCCCTGCTCGCGGTCGAGCAGCGGCCCGAAGACGAAGCTGGAGTCGGGGCGCGGCCAGCAGAGCCACTCGACGGAGCCCTCCTTGAGGAGGGCGCTGTAGGAGCAGTTGCCGATGATGGCGAGGCCTCGAGTCATGTCCCCAGTGTCATTCGCGGACGCGTAACGTCTACCTACTTCGACGGAAGGAGGGGCGCTGGCACGGCATTCGGGACACCACGGTCTCGTCATCGCCAGCAATCGCCTGCCGGTCCGGCTCACGATCGCAGGCGACGACGTCTCCGTGAAGCGCAGCTCGGGCGGCCTGGCCACTGCGCTGCAGGCCGTGCGCGGGGACGCGGCGTGGGTGGGATGGCCGGGCACCGTCGTGCCGCCGGAGCTCGAGAAGCGCGTGGCTCAGCGCCTGGCGCGCGACCACCTCTATCCGGTGCTGCTGTCCCCGGACGAGGAGGAGGACTTCTACAACCGTGTCTGCAACGACACGCTCTGGCCGCTCTTCCACTACTTCTCGGACCGACTGCGGATCACGCCGGAGGCCTGGCAGCGCTACGTCGAGGTGAACGAACGGTTTGCCGTGACGATCCTCGCCCACTGCGAGCCGGACACGCGCGTGTGGATCCACGACTTCCACCTCATGCTCGTGCCCGCGATGCTCCGCGCCCGCGAGCCTCGGCTGTCGATCGGCTTCTTCCTGCACACGCCGTTTCCGTCCTCGGAGGTCTACCGCCTCCTGCCGGCCCGCGAGCAGCTGCTCCGCGGAGTGCTCGGCGCCGACTACGTCAGCTTCCAGATCGGCGACTACGCGCGGCACTTCCGCTCGTCGTGCCTGCGGATCCTGGGCATCGACTCGGAGCCCGACTGGCTCGAGATCGACGGCCGGCGCGTGGGGATCGGTGTCGACCCGATCGGCATCGACGTCGAGGGCTTCCGCGAGACGCTTGCCGAGAAGGAGACAGCGCGCCTGCTCACGGAGCTCGAGCAGCAGTACGGGGAGCGCCAGCTCATCCTCGGCGTCGAGCGCCTCGACTACACGAAAGGGATCCCGCACAAGCTGCAGGCGTACGAGCGGTTCCTCGAACGCGATCCCGACCGCGCCCGCACGACGACGATGATCCAGGTGCTCGTCCCGTCCCGGCTCGAGAGCCCGGAGTACCGCGCGCAGCGGGACGAGATCGAGCTCCGCATCGCGCGCATCAACGGACGGTTCGGCCAGCCGGGATCGACGCCCGTCGAGTACATCAACCGCGACATCTCGAAGCCCGCGCTGGTGGCGCTCTACCGCCGGGCGGACGTGATGATGGTCACGGCGCTGCGTGACGGCATGAACCTCGTCGCGCACGAGTTCGTCCTCTGCCAGTCGGAGCCGGGACTGCCCGGAAGGTGGCGCGGCTCACTCCTTCTCTCCGAGCTCGCCGGCGCCGCGCAGGTGCTTCCGGGAGCGCTTCTCGTCAACCCGTGGGACGTCGAGGGCGTCGTCGAGCACCTCGCGACGGCTCTCGGACAGACGGCGCGCCAGCGCCAGCGGCGGCTCGAGACCATGGCGAAGCGTGTGCACGATCTCGACACGCGCCGCTGGGCGGAGGGGTTCCTCACGCGCCTCGGACGCTACTCGCGCCGCGATCGCACCACGAAGCGGCCGCCCAGCGTGGACGACGTGATCCAGGAGCGGCTCGACCGGAGGTTCCGCCGGTCGCGGGCGCGGACGATCGTGCTCGACTACGACGGGACGCTCCGCGAGTTCGAGGTGCACCCGGACCTCGCCCAACCCACGCCCGAGATCCGTGCACTTCTCCGTTCGCTCGCCGCGCTGCCCGCGACCGACGTCCACATCGTCAGTGGACGTCGCCGACGGAACCTCGAGCAATGGTTCGGCCGGCTGCCGCTCCATCTGTGCGCCGAGCACGGCTACCTCGCGCGCGCACCCGGCGAGGAGTGGCGCACGCTCGTCGAGCTCGACCTGAGCTGGCTGCGTCCCATCGAGCGGCACCTCCGGCGCGTGGCTGCCGACGTCCCCGGCGCGCACGTCGAGCGAAAGTCGTGCAGCGTCGCGTGGCACTACCGACAGGCCGAGCCCGAGTACGGCTCGTGGCGCGCGCGAGAGCTCCTCAACGACCTGCCGCAGCATCTCGCGGGCGCGCCGGCGGAGATCCTCGCAGGACACCAGGTCGTCGAGGTGCGGGCGCTGGGCGTCGACAAGGGCGTCTACGTGCGCAGCCTCTTTCCGGAGGGCAAGGAGAGCACGCACTTCGTCCTCGGGCTCGGCGACGACCGGACGGACCACGACCTGCTCGATGCGCTGCCGTCGGGCTCGGTCGCCGGGCACGTCGGAAGTCTTCTCCCGAGCGCGAACCGCACGGACGGGCGGCGCGAGGACATCCACCTCGTCGGCCCGGGCGAGGTGCGCGCCTTTCTCAGGGGCCTGATCGAGAGCGTCTAGCTCTCACGGAGCGTTCGCAGCAGCGCGAAGAACCACCAGCGCCAGGCAGCGAACGCGAAGAACGCGACGGCAGCGACGATCGCCTCGGTCGCCCCGAAGACGAGATCGGTGACGAGGTAGAGGACGCCCGTCAGCGCGAACGAGCTCGCGACGGTGCCCGCGATCGCCTCGCGGTTCGCCTTGCGCAGCAGGTAGTCCTTGTCGCCCTCGCGGAAGCGCAAGCGGTGGTGGGCGGCCGGAGCCATGAACAGGACGAGCGCGATTGCGGTGCAGACGAGCGTGCCGTAGTAGACGTACCGCTCGCCGTCGCTGAGATCGCCGAAGTTGTCCGTGAAGCTGATCGCGAGCAGGAAGCCGAGGAGCACCTGCGCGCCGGGGATGAGCGAACGAAGCTCCTGGAGGAGCTCGTTGTGCTCGCGCTCGAGCCGGGCTTTCGGATCCTCCCGGCGCTCTTCGTCCCGGACGTGCTCGTCGCCGGAGTCGGTCACGCCGCGACGCCCACCGGACGCCGGAACGCCGCAGCGTGGCCGCGCGCGTTCGCCTCGCGGAGGCCCGATTCGTCGAGGGCGCCGATGCGGAGCAGGAGCTCGAGCTCGTCGCGGAGGTGGGTGCGCATCATCTCCGGGCCGTCCGTCGCGACCGTGAACGGCACGTCATTGTCGACGAATGCGCGGATCGTCTCGCGCACGGCGTCCTCGTCGGCAAGCGCCTTGGTGAGCAGGTTCGAGGTGGGGCAGATCTCGAGCGTGATCCCGAGGTCTCGGATCATCGCCATGAGCTCGCCGTCGCCGGCCGCGAGAATCCCGTGCCCGATTCGGTCCGGCCGCAGGCGCTCGACGACCTCGCCGATCTCCTCGCGCCCGATCTCTCCGCCTTCCTCGCCGACGTGGATCGTCACGCCGAGCCCGGCGTCGCGCGCCGTCTCGACCATCGGCTCGAGCTGCGTGTAGTCGTAGCGGCCGCCACCGGGCCTCGGCCCGGCGATGTCCACGCCGACGACGCCGCGGCCGGACCAGCGGATCGCCTTGTCGACGATGATCTCGTTCAGCCGCGGCCCGAAGGTGCGGTCCATCATCAGGATCAGCCCGGCGCGGACCTGTGGGTACTCGATGCTCGCGCGGTCGACTCCGCGAATGGCCGCGAGGATGATGTGATCGAGGTCGCGCTCGCCACCGCGGTTCCGCTTCATCGGGTTGAAGCGGAGCTCGAGGGTCGTGATCTGCTGCGAGCGGTACGCGCCGCCGATCGCGCCGTGCACCGAGCGCTCGACGGCCAGCGGCGACGACTGGATGATCTCCGTCCAGTGGTAGATCTGGTCGAGCTCGTCGAGCCCCTGGACGCCCTGCGGGTCGGACACGGTGACGAGCGCGTCGAACTCCCAGTAGTCCTTCACCGGCAGCGCGATGCCCTGCTCGTGCGCGATCGACCAGAGGATGTCCGAGGCGACCGAGCCGCCGAGGTGGGTGTGGAGCTCGGCGAGTCCCTCGCCCTCGAGGATCATCGCGCCACTCTACGCCGTCGATCCTCGGCCAGCGTCGCGTTGAGGGCCGCGGCAAGCTCCAGCGTGCGGCCGATCAGGAAGAACCCGAAGAGGAGGCCGGCGGCGATGCCGAGCACGCCGTACGTCTC
>DASUCI010000035.1:0-9106 GCA_035762825.1 Gaiellaceae bacterium
CTCAACGCTATGACGAAGCCGCCGTTCGAGGAGCGCTGGCCACGGCCCTCCGTCATGGGCGTCGTCAACGTCACGCCCGACAGCTTCTCCGACGGCGGCCTGTACGTCGAGTCGTCGGCCGCCGTCGAGCACGCGCGCCGCCTACTCGCCGAGGGCGCCGCGCTCGTGGACGTGGGGGGCGAGTCGACTAGGCCCGGAGCCGCGCCCGTATCCGCAGACGAGGAGCTCGCACGCGTGCTGCCCGTGCTCGAGGGTCTCGCAGGGCTGCCGATCTCCATCGACACGTCGAAGGCTCTCGTCGCAGGCGCGGCGCTAGGGCGAGGCGCGCAGCTCGTGAACGACGTGACGGCGCTCCGCGGTGACCCGGCGATGGTCGAGGTGATCGCAGACGCAGACGCATATGTGTGTCTCATGCACATGCAGGGCTCACCGAGGACGATGCAGGTCGCTCCTTCCTACGACGACGTGGTGGGTGATGTGTTTGCCTTCCTGGAGGAGCGCGTGGCCTTCGCGGTCGAGCACGGCGTGCGCGAGGACCGCATCTGCGTCGACCCTGGCATCGGCTTCGGCAAGACGCCCGACCAGAACCTCGAGCTCCTGCGCTGCCTCGACGAGCTGAAGGCGCTCGGTCGCCCCGTGCTCGTCGGCGTCTCGCGCAAGAGCACGCTCGAGAAGGTGGTCGGCGATGCGGGCGCGACACGGGCGGGCGTGGCGGCGTCCGTCGCCGCCGCGGTCGCCGCCTTCGACCGGGGTGCGACGATGATTCGTGCGCACGATGTCGGCGAGACCGTCGAAGCGCTCGCCGTCGCCGCCGCAGTCGAGCGTGGAAAGATCACCGCGTGACGATCGAGCTCAGCGGCCTGGTCGTGTTCGGCCATCACGGCTACCTCGAGGAGGAACGACGCCTCGGGCAGCGGTTCCTCGTCGATCTCTGGGTCGACGTGCACGGCGATGCGTCGGACACGGATCGCATCGAGGACACGGTCGACTACCGGCGGCTCGCCGCGTTCGTGCGCGCCGTGTTCGCAGGGCCGGAGCGCCTTCTCCTCGAAGGCCTCGCGGGGGCGATCGCGGACGGAATCGTCGAGCAGCACGCGGCCGTCGAACGGGTCAAGGTGCGCGTGCGCAAGCCGGACGTCGTGCTCGACCCGCCCGTCGACTACGCGGCGGTCGTGGTCGAGCGCGCGAGGGCGTGACCGTCGCATACGTCGGGCTCGGCGCGAACATCGGCCCGCGCGAGGTGACGCTGCTGCGCGCCGTCGACCTTCTCGCCGAGGCGAACGAGGTCGAGGTGCTGGCGGTGTCACAGCTTCGCGAGACCGATCCGCTCGGGATGGTCGACCAGCCGCGCTTCCTGAACGGCGCCGCGCGCATCGACACGTCGCTGTCGCCGCGTGCGCTGCTCGAGCTCCTGCTCCGGATCGAGCAGTCGCTGGGGCGCGTGCGAGCAGAGCGCTGGGGACCGCGGACGGTCGACCTCGACCTGCTCGTGTACGGCGACCTGATCGTTGACGAGCCGGGCCTGCGCGTGCCGCATCCGCGACTGCACGAGCGGCGGTTCGCGCTCGAGCCGCTCGCGGAGCTCGATCCCGAGCTCGTCGTCCCGGGGCTCGGCTCCGTGTCTGCCGCACTGGCGGCGCTAGACTGACCTGCCATGTCGCACCTCGACGACCTCGACGAGTTCGAGGCGGAGCTCGAGCTGGCGGTCAAGCGCGAGTACACGGCCGTCTTTCCGCTGTTTCGGTACTGCGTCCTCACGCAGGACGCCACGTACCTGTGCAACAAGCTCGACCTCGAGGCGATCCCGCAGACGAGCTACCCGTTCTTCCACGTCCGCATGGACGACGTGTGGGTGTGGGACAAGAGCCGCCCGAGCCGCATCATCCCGCGGGCCGAGGTGTACACGTCCGGTGATGTGACCGTCGAGGAGCTCCGCGGCGAGGGCGAGGAGCCTCGACTCACCGCCGAAGCGCTCGCCGAGCGGCTGGGTCAGCCGCTTCCGGGCGACGACGAGTCTTTGTAGCGCGCTCTGATTCACTAGCGGCATGCTGCTCGCTGTCGACGTCGGCAACACGCAGACCGCGCTCGGCCTCTATCGCGACGGCGAGCTCGTCGACGACTGGCGGCTCGCAACCGAGCGGTCGAGCACGGCCGACGAGCTCGGGGTCCTCCTGTCAGGTCTCCTCGACTTCGAGAGCGTCGACGGGATCTGCCTCGCGTCGACGGTGCCCGTGCTCGTGCGCGAATGGGGGGCGCTCGCGTCGAAATGGGCGCATGCCGCGCTCCTCGTGGTCGGGCCGGGCGTGAAGACGGGCATCCCGATCCGATACGACGACCCGCGCGAAGTCGGGCCGGACCGGATCGTGAACGCGGTCGCGGCGAAAGAGCGCTACGGGGCGCCGGTGATCGTCGTCGACTTCGGGACGTCGACCAACTTCGACGTGGTGTCTCCGGCGGGCGAGTACGTGGGCGGCGTTCTCGCACCGGGGATCGAGATCTCGATGGACGCGCTCTTCGCGCGCGCAGCGCGGCTCGTGAAGGTCGACTACGCCGCGCCGGAGTCGGTCATCGGCAAGACCACCGTTGCGGGCCTCCAGTCGGGGCTCGTCTACGGGTTCGCCGGTCAGGTGGACGGAATCGTCGGGCGTATCCGAGTCGAGCTCGGCGCGGAGGCCCCGGCGATCGCGACCGGAGGGCTCGCCGACCTGGTCGCGCCGCACTCGAACACGATCGAGCGCGTCGACCCGTTCCTGACGCTCGAGGGCCTGCGCATCGTCTGGGAGCTGAACCGGTGATCCCGGATCCGCCTGCGATCGGCCTCTTCGTCGTCGCAGCGCTCGCGCTCCTGCTCGTTCCCGGCCCGGCCGTGCTCTACGTGGTGGCGCGGTCGATCCAGCAGGGACGTCGCGCGGGGCTCGTCTCGGTGCTCGGCATCCACGTCGGGACGCTCGCGCACATCGCCGCCGCGACGCTCGGCCTGTCGGCGCTGGTGGTGTCGTCGGCGGTCGCGTTCACGGCGGTGAAGATCGCGGGCGCCGTCTACCTGGTGGGGCTGGGCCTGTGGACGCTGTTCTCGAGCCGGGCGGAAACCGAGGTCGCGCTCGGCGGCGAGTCCAACCTCAGGCGCGCGTTCGCCCAGGGAATCGTCGTCAACGTCCTGAACCCGAAGACCGCGCTTTTCTTCCTCGCGTTCCTGCCGCAGTTCGTCGACCCGAACGCGGCGCATCCGGCCGCGCAGATCGCTTTCCTCGGCGTCCTCTTCGCGCTCCTCGGGCTGATCACCGACTCGCTGTGGGCCCTTGCAGCGGGGACCGCCGGCGGGATGCTGCGACGCTCCCGCCGGTTCGTGCGGACGCAGCGCTACATCACGGGATCCGTCTACGTCGGGCTCGGCGTTGCGACCGCGTTCGCCGGCTCGGCCGAGGACCCGTAGGGGCGAGATATATCTCGCCCCTACCCGCCGCCGTAGATCGAGACGGGAAGCTCGAGCGTCACCTCGGCGCCGGAGGGGACCTCGGCCTCGAGTCGCTCGACGATCTCGTATGCGCCGGGCGCGGCCGCGAGCAGCCGTCGTTCGATCTCGTCGGTCGAATCCAGCTGCAGGAGCTCCTGCTTGAACTCCTTCGGGAAGCGCCCGCCGCCGAGGTACCAGCCGTAGAACTTCTTGAGGAAGCCGGACGCGCGCCGTGCGCCGAGCTCGCGCACGGTCTCGCGTACGAACAGGACGAGCTCTGCGGCGACCTCCTCGCGGGTCGGCTCCGTCGCATCGCCGTCGACGATCTCGCGCAACGCCCATGGATTGCCCTGTGCGCCGCGTCCGACCATCACGGCCTCCGCGCCCGTCGTCGCGAGGACGGCCTGTGCCCGGGCGCGCGACGTCACGTCTCCCGAGGCGACGACCGGGACGTCGACGAGCGAGACGAGCTCCGCGGTCAGCGCGTGATCTGCGGTGCCCGTGTACATCTGCTGCGCAGAGCGCGGGTGGAACGTGATCGAGGCGACGCCGGCCTCGACGAGGCGCGGGCCGAGCTCGAGCGCGGCGCGGGAGCCGTTCTGTACCCCGCGGCGTACCTTGACCGTGACCGGGACGTCGACCGCCGTCGCGATCGACTCGACGATGCGGCAGGCGAGGTCGGGATCCTCGAGGAGGTGCGCGCCCGCTCCCGTCTTCGTGACCTTCTTGACGGGACAGCCGAAGTTGACGTCGACGATGTCCGCCCCGACGGCCTCGACCATCCGTGCGGCATCGGCCATGGAGCGTGGGTCGGAGCCGAAAAGCTGGATCGCGAGCGGGTGCTCGTCGGATGCCACTCGGAGGTAGCCGAGCGTCTTCTCGTTGCGGTGCTCGATCCCCGCGCAGCTGACCATCTCCGAGCAGACGAGGCCGGCGCCGTAGCGCCTTCCCTGACGGCGAAACGCCTGCACACTGACGCCCGCCATCGGGGCGAGGACGAGTCGCGTGGGCACCTCGACCGGGCCGATGCGCCAGCTCTCGCGGAGGTCGATCACGGTCGTCGGATGGTACTCACGACGTGTTTGACGCTCCTCGAAGGGGGTAGCTACCATTCCCGACCGTTGTCGGGGCCACGGGCCCCGCACTCTCGTCTCTGGAGGCGTTTTCGTGAAGGACGTGATCCTCACTCCCGAGGGCTACAAGCAGCTGACGGCTGAGCTCGACGTGCTGAAGACGCAGCGCCGGCGCGAGGTCGCCGAGCGCATCGCCGCAGCGCGCGAGTTCGGCGAGATCGCCGAGAACGCCGAGTACGACGACGCGAAGAACGAGCAGATGATGCTCGAGCACCGCATCGCCCAGCTCGAGGAGCGCCTCGCGAATGCCCAGCTCATCGACAAGCGGCGCGTGGACACGAGCGTGGTCTCCATCGGCGCGGTCGTGCGCCTGCGCGACGTCGACGCGAAGGAGACGACCGAGTACTTCATCGTCGGCTCCGCCGAGGCGAACCCCGCCGAGCGCAAGCTCTCGAACGAGTCGCCCGTCGGCAAGGCGATCATGGGCCGCAAGAAGGGCGAGACGGTCGAGGTCGTCACGCCGCGCGGCTCGAAGGTCAAGTTCAAGATCATGGAGATCAAGGCCGCCTAGCCGTGCCCGTCCGCCCCGGCGGACACGATCTCGGCCTGTTCGGCGAATCGGATCTCGGTCTCGCGCTCGTGGCCGTCGCCGCGTCCCTCGGCTGGCTCGCCGCGGCCGGCGCCGTCCTCGTCTCGCGCGCGCCGCCGCAGCCCCCGGTCGGTCCGACGACGCTCGATCTCGGCACCGAGCCGCCGGCCGTCGTGAACTTCCTCACGCACGGCTTCCGCGTGACCGACGACGCTGTGCCAGCCACGCTCATCGACCTGGCCGCACGGAACGTCGTCGACATCGAGCAGCGCGGGCCGGGCGCCTTCTGGGTACGGCTCCGACCGGCGAGCGACGAAGGGCTGACCTCGTACGAGCGCCGCGTTCTCGACCATCTCCATGAGAGTGCGCGCGACGGCGTCGTCCCTGCCGAGGCGCTCACGACCGGACCGCAGCAGGAGTCCGCGCGCTGGATGCGCGGCTTCGTCTCCGGTGTCGTCTCCGACGCCCAGGCGCGCGGGCTGTCGCGCGAGGGCGTCGGTGGAGCGATCTTCACCGTGCTCACGGCGGCGGCGATCGTCCCGGCGGCACTCACTGCGGTCGCGTGGGAGTTCGAGGCCGGGGTCATGGCATTCGTCGCGGCCTTTGCCCTCCTCGGCTGGATCAGGCGGCGGCATCCACAGCGCGAGACCGAGGCGGGCCTGGAGATAGCTTCGCGGTGGTTGGGCGTCCGCGCCGCGCTGACCGAGAACCCCGTCTTCGCGACGCATTCGCCGCTGCAGGTCGAGCTCTGGGACCGGCTCCTCGCGTACGGCGCCGCGCTCGGCGTCGCTGCCGGCGCGAGCCGCCCGCTTCCGATGGGCGTCGAGTCGGACACCGAGGCGTGGACGGTGACCGGCGGCACCTGGCGTCGCGTCCGAATCGCGTATCCGCGCTACTGGCCGCCCGGCTGGGGCGCGGATCCGGTGGTCGGCGTCCTCGTCGGGCTGGCGCTCGTCGTCGGGCTCGGCCTGCTCCTGTACACGGCCGGCCCGACGTTCCTGGACACGGGCGTCTTCGGTGCGGTTCCGTTCGCGGTCGCCTGCCTGGGCGTCGTGCTCGGCGCGGCTCTGGTCGTGATGGCGGCTTCGGACTGGCGAACAGCGGTCGAGGTCACGGGGCCGATTCTCCGCCTGCGGACCTTCGGCGACGACGACAAGTCGCGGTACTACGTCGCCGTCGACGACGGTGTGTCGGAGGTGATCCGCGCGTGGAAGGTCAGCCGCGCGCGCTACGAGGGCCTCGAGCAGGGGGACGTGATCACGGCGCGGCTCACGCGCAACCTCAGCTGCGTGCGCTGGATCGTCGCGGCAGAGGACTCGGCGGTCGCCGGTTAGGCTGGCCGATGTGACCGCGCCGAAGCGATTTCCGGATCGGGACGCGATCGCGGACGTTCGCGCGGCGACCGCCGGTGTCGACGCCGGTGGCGAGCTCGACGAGGTGAGACGTCTAGCGGGGCGCGTCATGGCGCGCCGTGAGATGGGGAAGCTCGTCTTCCTCGACCTCGTCGACCGCTCCGGGCGCATCCAGCTCATGTGCGACACCGGCCGCACGGGCGAGGTCGACGTGCACCTGGGCGACGTCGTCGGCGTCTCCGGCAGGCCGGCGAAGTCGAGGCGGGGAGAGCCCTCGCTGGCGGTCGACGAGCTGACGGTGCTCGCGAGGAACCGAAGCCCGCTCCCGGACACGTTCCACGGCCTCACCGACACGGAGACGCGCTATCGCAAGCGCTACCTCGACCTGCTCATGAACGACGACGCGCGCGAGCTCTTCCTCCTGCGGGCGAAGGTCGTGTCGTCGATCAGGCGCTACCTCGACTCCGAGGGCTTCGTCGAAGTCGAGACACCTGTGCTGCAGCCGCGCTACGGCGGTGCGTTCGCGCATCCGTTCGTCACGCACTCGAACGAGCTGGAGACCGACCTCTATCTCCGGATCGCGACCGAGCTCTACCTCAAGCGGCTCATCGTGGGCGGCCTCGAGCGGGTGTACGAGATCGGCAAGGACTTCCGCAACGAGAGCGTGTCGTACAAGCACCAGCCGGAGTTCACGATGCTCGAGTGGTACGAGGCGTATGCCGACTTCCACGACACGATGGACCGGATCGAGGAGATGATCGAGCAGGTCGCGCTCGAAGCAAGCGGGACGACGACGGCGACATTTCGCGGCCATGCCATCGACCTGAAGCGTCCATGGAAGCGCGTCGGCTTCGTCGAGTCGCTCGAGGTGCACGAGCTGTGGACGCGCGACGAGGTCGAGCTGCGAGCCTGGCTCACCGAGCGCGGTGTCGACACGGAGGCCGACAAGGACTGGCCCCAGCTCGTCGACCATGCTTTCAGCCACTTCGTCGAGCCGAACCTGATCGAGCCGACGATCGTCTACGGACACCCCGTCGAGCTCTCGCCGTTCGCGCGCGTCACCGACGAGGACGGGGCGATCACGGAGCGGTTCGAGTACTTCGCCGCCGGCATGGAGCTCGGCAACGCATACACGGAGATCAACGACGCCGACGAGCAACAGCGCCGCTTCGACGAGCAGTCCGCACACGTCGAGGGGGTGCGCGGCGATCCCGACTATGTCGAAGCCCTCTCGTACGGCATGCCGCCCACCGGTGGACTCGGCCTCGGGATCGACCGCCTGGTCATGTTGCTCTCCGGCCACGAGACGATCCGCGACGTGATCCTGTTTCCCGCGCTGCGGTCGTCGCCGTAGGGCGAGACATCTCGCGCCTACAACGGCACGCTCTTGTGATGAACGTGCACCTCGATGCATCGACGATGGTCGCGTGGAACGACGTCCGCTACGCCTACGGACCTACGACTACTCGTCGACCGGCCTGTACTTCGTGACGATCTGCGCGCATCTGCGCGTGTGCGTGTTTGGCTCGGTTGTCGAGGACAGCGTCTGTCTCTCGCGCATCGGCGAGGTCGCACGCGATTGTCTGTTGGCAATCCCGCGGCACCATGGCGCCGCGACCGTCGATTCGTGGATCGTCATGCCGAATCACGTGCATGCATTGATTGGGCTCGACGATCGGAACGAGGTCGAGCTCGGCGACGTCGTCGGCACGTTCAAAGCTGCCGTGTCCCGCCGCGCCCGACGACGGGGAGTCTGGCAGCGCGGCTACTACGACCACATCGTCCGCGACGACCGCGACCTTCAGCGGATTCGGGAGTACATCGCCACGAATCCGCTTCGGTGGGACCTCGACCCGGAGAATCCGAATCGAATGCCGTAGGGGCGAGATATATCTCGCCCCTACACGGTGCAACAGCGCTACCGCCCCTCGCGTGGCCTACCCCGAACGAGGGTCTGTGGCGGCCCCGATCGGGACGATCGTTAGCAGGCAGTGATCAGACACCGTCGTGCGGGGCGTCGCCGCGCAGCGAGCGTGCGCGCCGGCGAGGCGCATGCCGCAGCGATTCTCGACTCTGCGCTCGACGCCGTCATCACCATCGACCACGACGGGTGCGTCCTCGAGTTCAACGGCGCGGCCGAGCGGACGTGCGGCTACTCGAAGCAGGAGGTCCTCGGGCGTGAGCTCGCCGAGCTCATCGTCCCACCGCGCTTCCGGGAGGCGCATCGGCAGGCCCTCACGCGCTGGAACGCGCACGGTCCGACTTCCGGCGCAGGGACCTTGCTCGGACGTACGATCGAGGTCGAGGCGATGCGCTCGGACGGCACGGAGTTCCCGGCGGAGCTCGCGATCAGCCGCGTCGCGATCCCAGGGCCGCCTCTCTTCACCGCCTCGATCCGCGACATCAGCGAGCGAACCGCGGCAGAGGAGCAGCTCCGCGCGGCCGAGTTCCGGTACCGCACGCTCGTCGAGCAGCTTCCGCTCATCTCGTACGTCGACGCGGGTGACTCGCCCGACGCGAGCGCCCTGTACGTCAGCCCGCAGGTCGAGGACGTGCTCGGTTGGACCCCGGAGGAGTGGCTGACGCGCCCCAACGTGTTCCGCGAGTCGCTCCACGAGCACGACCGCGATCGGGTCCT
>DASUCI010000036.1:0-5697 GCA_035762825.1 Gaiellaceae bacterium
CGGGCAAGCGGCAGTGCCGGCTCCTCCCTGCTCGTAATCGCGATCTGTGAGCCGGCCGGAACGTACTGGACGAGCTCCGCGAGGACGTCCAGACAGGAAGGATCGCCGACAAGGTGCAGGTCATCGAGCACGAGCACCAGATGACGCTCGAGTGCGGCCAGGGCGCGCCCGACACGCGGGACACGTGTCGCCCAACTGGATCCCCCCGGGCCGGACAACGCATCGAACACGTCGGACGAGACTGGCTCAATTCGGTGAATGGCGGCTGCGATGTAACGCAAGAACACGATTGCGTCGCTGTCTCGCGCGTCGAGCACGACCCACGCAAACGGACGCGGATCAGCCTCGGCCCAGCGCGCCAAAAGCGTCGTCTTGCCATACCCGGCGGGCGCCACGACGGTCACGAACGGCACGCCTCCTGCACTCAGCCGGGCGATCACGTCCTCCTTGCCGACAGTGCCGGGCCGGATCGCCGGCGCCGCGAGCTTGATTTCCGAGAGGTCGAAAGGGGCTTCTGTACTAGTCACCGGGGACGCAATCGTAAGAGAGAAGGGCTCAAGCCGGACCATTGACTCTCGTCGCGTACGAAGGCTCGCGCCCACGCGTCTCATGCGCGCGCGTGCGGCGTCGCCTTAAGAGCGGGTGTCCCTCTAAGGGGCGTTCGAGTCCCGCCCCGGCATCCGCGAGGTCGACTCGGTGCGCTCAGCCGGCCTCGGCGTACGCGTCGTGGTAGTTCCACCACTGGTAGGGCGCGGTCTGCGGATAGCCCTCCGGCGAGTCCTCCCACTCTTCCTGGCGCCCGAGCGCCGTGATGTCGAGGTAGCTCCAGGTGCTTCCCATGGCCTCGTCGCCGCGAGCGTCGATGAAGTAGGTGCGGAAGATGCGGTCGCCGTCCCGCAGGAAGGCGTTGGTGCCGTGCCACTCGCCGACGCCGAAGTCGGCGTCGAAGTCGTCGGTGATCGTGTACCAGGGAATGGCTTCCCAGCCCATGCGTCGCTGCAGGCCCTGGATGTCGGCCTGGGGCGCGCGCGAGACGAAGACGAGTGTGGTGTCGCGGGCATTCAGGTGTGCCGGGTGTGCGACCTGGTCGGCGACCATGGAGCAGCCCACGCACGCTCGCTCCGGATATGCGCGGCCGGCGGCGAGGGTCGTCACGTCCGGCGCGTAGAACGCGCGATAGACGATCAGCTGGCGACGGCCCTCGAACAGATCGGCGAGGCTCGCCGAGCCCTTCGGGCCATCGAACCGGTAGCTCTTCTCGACCGCCATCCACGGCATGCGCCGCCGCTCCGCGGCGAGCGCGTCGCCGGCGCGGGTGTGCTCCTTCTCCTTCACCAACAGCTTCTCACGGGCGGCCTGCCACTCCTGCGGCGAGACGATCGGCGGCGTATTCATCAGACGCTCCCTTCTGACGCTTCTCGATGAGATCACGGTGACATAGACCGTGCGGACCGGCGAAGCTCATCGCCAGCTGACGGGAGCGCGTGCTAGTGACCCGGCTGGAGGTCGGACGGATCGAAGCGCTCGGGGCCGCGGAACTGCAGCGCGCGGAAGAACGCGGAGACCGTGTCCTCGTCGAACTGGGTGCACTTCGCGAGGAAGCCGTTGTCCGTGTCGCCGTCGACGACCCAGGCCCCGAGTGCGAACTCGTCCCCGAGCCGGTCGAGCGGAGCCATGATCGTCCCGGTCTTGTGGTCGTCGTAGAACGCCTCGAGCTGCGCGACGGTCGCATCGGGGACGTCCTCGCCGTAGAGGATGAAGATGCCGCCGTGCTCGAGGTTGTGGACGACGCGGGCGGGCTGGAGCTCGTCGTCGTAGATCCCGAAGATCGCGGCGATGCCGTAGTGCGGGCCGTTCGTCGGCGGGTCGGTGTTCCACTTGTCCGACGTGCCGTCGGGCTGGGCGATCGAGTGCGCCGCCTCGAGCGCAGGGACCTTCCGGAAGGTGCAGCCGGCCTCCTCGAACTTCGCGGGAAGCGCGGCCTCACCCGTGTCGGTCCCGCCGACGAGGCCGAGAAGCAGAGCGACGGCCGCGAACCCCGCGACCACGCCGGCGATCGCGGCGGCGATCGTCAGCGTCCGCCGTCGCGACGACGCCTCGCTCGACGTCGTCTGGCGCTGTTTCGGCGCCTTGACCCTCGGTTTCTCGGCCATGTCCGCGGGCGAGGGTACCAGCGGCCCTCGTTCAGCCCTGGTTGCGTAAGGGATGCCGTCCGCCGACCGGACTACCGTGCATCGGCTCGATGGTCATCGTCGCACTTCTCATCGGTCTTGCGGTCGGCGCGTTCGCCGTCCTCGTCGCCGTACGCCCGGCGCTGGTGGAGCGTCGCCGGCGCGCACAGGAAGTGATCGCCCTCGAACGCGAGCTCGCCGCGAGGGAGGCCGAGCTCGCCACGGAGCGCAAGTCGCGCGACGAGTGGCTCGCGGGCGTGATGAAGACGGTCTCGGCCGAGGCGCTCGACGCGAACAGCGCGCGCTTCCTCGAGCTCGCGGAGACGCACCTCACGGGCCATGTGCGGCCGCTCAAGGACTCGCTCGAGCGGATGGACCAGCAGCTGCGGAACGTCGAGCGCGTCCGGCAGGAGTCGTACGGCGCGCTGCAGACGCAGGTGACGACCCTTTCGGAGCGGACCGGCAGCCTCACGAACGCGCTGCGGACGCCACACGTCCGCGGGCGCTGGGGCGAGGCGCAGCTGCGCAACGTCGTCGAGTACGCAGGCATGGTCGCGCACTGCGACTACGTCACGCAGGCGACCGTGTCGACCGACGACGGTGCCCTTCGCCCCGATCTCGTCGTGCGCATCCCGGGCGGGAAGCACGTCGTCGTCGACGCGAAGGCGCCGCTCGCCGCCTATCTCGACGCCTTCGAGACCTCCGACGAGGCAGAGCGAGAGCGCCATTTCGCGGATCACGCGCGCCAGGTTCGTGAGCACATAGGAAAGCTGTCGGCCAAGGGGTACTGGCGGCAGTTCGATCCGTCGCCGGACTTCGTCGTCATGTTCCTCCCGGACGAGTCGTACCTCCGCGTCGCACACGAGCACGACTCGTCGCTGCAGGAGTACGCGTGGAGCTCGAACGTGATCCTCGCCTCGCCGAGCACGCTGATGATCCTCCTGCGCACGGTCTCGATGACCTGGCAGCAGGAGACGCTCACGGAGAGCGCGCGCGACATCTCGGCTCTCGGCCGCGAGCTCTACAAGCGCCTCTCGACGATGGGCACGCACTTCTCGAAGCTCGGGCGCTCGCTCGAAGGCGCGGTGGACTCCTACAACAAGACGGTCGGCTCACTCGAGCGACAGGTGCTTCCCCAGGCGCGGCGCTTCGAGCAGCATGGGATCACCGGTATCGAGCCACCCGAGTTGCAGCCGATCGAGCGTCAGACGCGTCCGCTGGCAGCAGCGGAGCTCGTCGAGCCGGGACAGCAGCAGAGGCTCGAAGCCGTGGCGGGCAACGACGCGGCGTGACCGAGGGAACATCGACCGCCATCGATGCGTTGTACGACGTAGCGCCCTTTCGCGGTGCGGTTACGCTTGTCCCGAGGAGGCAACGTGAGCGACGTTCGTGACGTGATCATCGTCGGTGGAGGCCCTGCGGGATACACCGCAGCGCTGTACACCGCCCGCGCAAACCTCCGTCCGCTGGTCATCGAGGGCTTCAACTGGGGCGGCCAGCTGATGATCACGAGCGACGTCGAGAACTACCCGGGCTACGCCGACGGCGTGATGGGGCCGACGATGATGGCCGACTTCCGCCGGCAAGCCGAGCGGTTCGGCGCGGACTTCGTCACGGACGACGTCACCCGCGTCGACTTCTCCGAGCGCCCGTTCCGGATCTACGTCGGCGACACCGAGCACCGCGCCGACTCGGTCATCGTCGCGACCGGTGCGACGGCACGCCAACTCGGACTGCCGTCCGAGCAGACCCTCCAGGGGCGAGGTGTCTCCTACTGCGCGACGTGCGACGGCGCCTTCTTCCGCGACAAGGTGGTCGCGGTCGTCGGCGGCGGAGACTCGGCGATGGAAGAGGCGACGTTCCTGACGCGCTTCGCGAGCAAGGTCGTGATCATCCACCGGCGCGACGAGTTCCGCGCGTCGCCCATCATGGTCGACCGGGCGCGCGAGAACGTGAAGGTCGAGTTCGTGCTGAATGCCGTCGTCGAAGAGGTGCTCGGAGAAGGCGATGGGCGCGTGACGGGTCTGAGGCTCCGAGACACGGAGACCGGCGAGACACGCGATGTCGAGGCCGACGGGCTCTTCGTCGCCGTGGGTCACGATCCGAGCACGGCGCTCTTCCTCGACTGGCTCGACCACGACGATCAGGGCTATCTCGTGACGGATCCGAGGTCGACGCGGACGAACATCGCGGGCGTCTTCGCAGCCGGCGACGTCCAGGACCACACATATCGCCAGGCCGTCACCGCGGCCGGGTCGGGGACGATGGCGGCGCTGGACGCGCAGCGCTGGCTCGAGGAACAGCGCCACCAGCCGGAAGTCGCCGTCGCGACCGTCTAGGTCCTCCGACCGCACCCCTCTCTAATCTCGCGCGCTGTGAGCGCACGCTGGCTCGACCTCGTCGACCCGACCCGCGAAGAGGTCTTCGCGACACTCCCGATCCAGGTCGATCCGGAGGTCGTGGAAGCGCTGGCCGCGCGGCCTGCGGACGGCCGAGAGCCCCGGCCGCTCCTCGAGAGCCACGGCGCGTACGTGTTCGGCGTGCTCATGGCTGCGCGGCCCGTTCCTCACGAGGATCGAGTCAGCTATCTCGAGATCGACGTCGTCGCGACCCCCGGTGTCGTCGTGACGGTGCGCAAGACGCCGAGCGATGGAGGCGAGCCGTTCGACATCTCGGCGCTGCACCCGGCGTCGGAGGAGGCAGCCGGCGCGGGCCAGCTCGTATTCCGCCTCGTCGACGAGGTGGCGGAGTCGTTCCTCGACTCGCTCGACGGCGCCTATGCGGAGATCGAGGAGCTCGAGGACGCGCTGGACACATGGCCGCCGAGTCGCATCCGGATGCGCCTCTCGGACCTCCGTCACGAGCTGCTGCACAGCCGGCGGACCGTGGCCGCGACCCGTGCAGGCGTACGGCGCGTCCTCGACGGACGCGTCGAGGTGGGCGACCACGCCCTCTTTCCACCCGAGGTCGAACGCCTCTTCGCCGAGACCTACGACACGCTCGTGCGCGCCACCGAGGAGCTGGACATCGCCCGCGATCTCCTCGCGGGCGTCCGAGACCACCACCAGTCGAAGATCGTCGAGGGCCAGGGCGAGGTGGCGAAGAAGCTCACGGTCATCGCCGCCCTGGTGCTCGTGCCGAGCTTCATCGTCGGCTACTACGGACAGAACTTCGAGTCGGCGTTCGACAACGACTACTGGTCGCTCGGGGTCTCGACGACGCTGATCGTCATCTCGACGCTCGTCCAGCTCGCGATCTTCCGCTGGCGTCGCTGGATCTAGCGAAGCCGGCTCGCGGGACAGAGGTCTTCCAGCACGCACTCCTCGCAGAGCGGCCGTCGCGCATCGCAGATACGACGGCCGTGCCAGATGAGGAGATGCGGGAAGCGCGCCCAGTCGGGGCGCGGCACGACGCGCTGGAGGTCGCGCTCGATCTTCACGGGGTCCTCCTTGCGGGTCAGGCCGAGGCGCTGCGACAGCCGCCTGACGTGGGTGTCGACCACGATTCCCTGGGCGTGCCCGAGCTC
>DASUCI010000037.1:0-2485 GCA_035762825.1 Gaiellaceae bacterium
CGAGCGCGGGGCCAGCGGGGCCATGACCTGCTCTGCGCTCGTCATCTGGGGAAGCGCCGCGACCTCGAGCGCGAGCTCGCGCACCTCGTCGCGCGCTGCCAGGTAGTCGTTCGCGAGCTCCTCGCCGGTTGCCCGACCGGCGGAGACAAGCCAGCGCGCGGTCCCGAGGATCGGGTCGCGCTCGTAGTCGGCGCGGATCGCCTGCGGTGTGCGGTAGGCCATCTCGGCGTCGGCCCCCGCGTGGCTCAGGTAGCGGACGGTCCGCAGGTGGAGCACCGCAGGACGTCTTCGCTCGCGCACCCACTCGGCCAGCTCGCGCGTCATCCCCAGCACCTCGGCCGGATCGTGCCCGTATGCGATCTCGTAGCGGATCTGCTCTCGGGCGGTGAGCGCGGACTCGACCCAGCCCGGAGGGGTCGGGACGCTGATGCCGAGCCCGTTGTCCTCGCATACGAAGAGCAGCGGCAGCGGCAGGCCCTGGAACGAGATCTGCGCCGTGGTGTTCAGCGCGGCCTGAGCCGTCGCATGGCTCAGCGACGCGTCCCCGAACGAGCACAGGACGATCGCGTCCTCTCTCCACGGGCTCCGCACGCCGAGCCGGCCCGCGCGGTCGATCGCCAGTGCAATCCCTACGGCGCGAGGAAGGTGCGACGCGATCGTCGAGGTCATCGGGATGACGGCGAGCTCCTTGCGCCCGAAGACCTTGTGTCGGCCGCCGGCGATCGGCTCGACCGCCGCCGCGACGACGCCGAGCATCACGTCGCGAAGACCGTCGATCTCCACCTGTGACGCGCGAGCGAGGTAGAACGCGCCCGACCGGTAGTGCAGGAGGGCCGGGTCGTCCACCCTCAGCGCGAGCGCGACCGCGGCGTTCGACTCGTGGCCGGCGGAGCCGATCGTGTAGAAGCTCCGACCGTGCTGCTGCAGCCAGCGCGCCGCGTAGTCGGCCTGCCGGCTGTCGACTTGCGCGCGCCAGATCTCCTCGACCTCGGGCGGCGCCGAGCGCAACGACGCGCTCGGCTCGAGCGCCCTCAGCGCCTCGAGGAGGTGCTCCTCGAGCGGATCGGGATCGTCAGGCGGCGACCGGCTGCTCCAGCTCGGCGCTCCAGTCGCCCGCGGCCGCGAGTGCGTTCATCCGTGCGCGATGCACGAACGCAGCCTGCGCCGCGTCTGCGTTCGCCGCCTCTCCACCCCACGCCTCGAGCGCGGAGGCCTGCAGCGCACGACCGTACGAGAACGAGAGCGCCCACGGCCCGCCGACCTTGTTGATCGCGTTGAGGTTCTCGGTCGCCTGTACCTCCGACTGGCCCCCGGACAGGAAGACGATTCCGGGGACCGCCGCCGGCACGACGCCGAGAAAGGTGTTCACGGTCGCCTCGGCGATCTGCTCCGGCGACGCCTGGTCGGAAGCGCCCTTGCCGGGAATGACCATGTTCGGCTTGAGCAGCGTGCCCTGGAGGTCGATCCCCTGCTCGTAGAGCGCGGCGAACGTCTCGTACAGCGTCCGGGTCGTAACCTCCCAGCAGACCTCGAGCGAGTTGTCCGCGTCCATGAGGACCTCGGGCTCGACGATCGGGACGATGCCCGCCTCCTGCGAGAGCGCCGCGTACCGGGCGAGCGCGTGCGCGTTCGCGCGCAGGTTCCCGTCGGTCGGGATCCCGTCGCCGATCGTGATCACTGCGCGCCACTTCGCGAACCGTGCGCCCAGCCCGCGGTACTCCTCGAAGCGCGCGCGCAGACCGTCGAGGCCCTCGGTGACCTTCTCCCCCGGGAAGCCGGCCTGGTCGTGCGCGCCCGTGTCGACCTTGATCCCGGGGATGGCGCCCTTCGAGGAGAGCACCTCCGCGAACGTCGTGCCGTCGTCCGCGGACTGCCTGATCGTCTCGTCGTAGAGGATCACGCCGCCGATGAAGTCCTCCATCCCGGGCGCCGTGAACAGGAGCTGCCGGTAGAAGCGGCGGTTCTCCTCGGTCGACTCCACGCCGATCGAGTCGAAGCGCTTCGTGATCGTCCCGGTCGACTCGTCGGCCGCGAGGATCCCCTTGTGGTCGGCGACGATCGCCTTCGCGGTGACATGTAGCTCATGCGCCATCTCAGTGCTCCCTCTGGGACATACGCCCCTGCTTCGCGCGGCTGCAAACACTTCGCATGCCGTCGTCCTCAGTCGGCCACATACCTACCGGTATGCGTCCTCCCTGCGTCCTAGTCCTGCTCGGTTTTCGCCGGCGAATCAGCACCGTATGTCCCAGAGGAACCACTAGCGCGCTCCTTTCATCATGCTCTGGATCTTCGTCAGTGGATGCGAGGCGACGATACGGCGGAACGTGCCCGAGCGCGAGCGCATGACGATCGACTCCGTCTCGACCCGGTCGCCGACCACGCGCACGCCACGCAGGAGCGCGCCGCTCGTCACGCCGGTCGCCGCGACGAACGCGTCGTCGCCCTGCACGAGCTCGTCCGCCGTCAGCACGCGCGAGACGTCGTA
>DASUCI010000038.1:0-4768 GCA_035762825.1 Gaiellaceae bacterium
GACGAGCGTGCGCGGGAGCTCCTGGTCGAGGAGCGCAACGACGAGGTGGTCGGGAGTGAGCTCGGGATTCCCCGCGCGGCGCGCGAGCTCCTGCGCCGCGGCGACGGCTTCCTGGCTCTTCAGTGTCAGCTTCTGGAAGTCCATCTCATCCTCTCGAGGCCGGGTGCTTGGCCGGCCGATACAGCACGACTTCCCGCTTGTACGAGCGGTGAACGTCGGCGATCTCCGCGCGAAGCTCGCGTTCGAGCCGATCCATGCGCGCGCGTGCCTTGTTCAGCTCGTCCTGGAGGCGGAGCACGTGCTCGACGCCCGCATGGTTGAGCCCGAGCTCGGTCGTCAGCCGGTGGATCAGGCGGAGACGCTCGACGTCGGCGTCGGAGTAGAGGCGCGTGCCACCCGGCGTGCGCCCGGGCCGCACGAGCCCCTTCGCCTCGTACATCCGCAGCGTCTGCGGGTGCATCCCGACGAGCTCGGCCGCGACGGAGATCATGTACCTCGGCCGGTCCGGCACCTCAGCTCACCTCCGCGAAGCGCTGACGCGGCTCCTCGCGAGAGACCTTCTGGTAGCCCTCGAGTGCCTCCCGCTCGGCCTTGGTCAGCTTCTTCGGAACCGTCACGTTCACGCGCGCGAGCAGGTCGCCACGGCCGTTCCCCTTCAGGTGCGGCACGCCGCGGCCCTTCACGCGCAGGAGCTTGCCGGTCTCGGTGCCGCTCGGGACCTTCAGCGAGACCGGCCCGTCGGGCGTCGGGATCTCGACCGACGCGCCGAGGGCGGCCTCCGAGTACGTGACGGGCACATCGAGCACGAGGTCCGACCCGCGCCGCTCGTAAAGCGGCGAGGGCTCCACGTCGACGACGACGAAGAGGTCGCCGGCCGGTCCGGCGTTGTGGCCGGCCTCGCCCTTCCCCTTGAGCCGCACACGCGTGCCGCTCTTCGCGCCTGCCGGGATCGTCACGGCGTAGCGCTTCGTCACGCGCTCGCGACCGGCGCCGCGGCAGTTCCTGCACGGCTTCTCGACGATCGTGCCGTTCCCGCGGCAGCGCGGGCACGGCTGGGAGAAGGCGAAGAGGCCCTGCGCGTCGGAGACGACTCCGCGGCCGCCGCACTGAGGGCACGTCACCGGCGCCGTCCCGGGCTCCGCGCCCGTGCCGTGGCACACCGTGCAGGCCGTCTCGACCTCGATCGGGACGCGCACCTGGACGCCCTTGAGCGAGTCCTCGAACGAGATCCGGACGTGGGTCTCGAGGTCGTTCCCGCGAATCGGCTGCCGGCTTGCCGCGCGGCGGCCGCCCCCTCCGAACATCCCGCCCAGCAGGTCGCCGAGATTGGAGAGGTCGAACTCCTCGAAGCGCATACCCCCCATGTCGGCGCCGGCGCCGCCGGGGAACCCGCGGGCACCAGCCTCGCCGAACGTGTCGTACGCCCTTCGCTTCTCCTCGTCGGAGAGGATGTCGTACGCGCCCTGCACGTCCTTGAAGCGCTCCTCCGCACCGTTGTCACCCGGATTGCGGTCCGGGTGGTACTCACGGGCGAGCTTCCGATACGCCTTCTTGATCTCGTCGTCGGAGGCGTTCTTCGGCACGCCGAGGACCTCGTAGGGGTTGCGAGCGCTCACTCTGCGACGATCACCTTTGCCGGCCGGACGACGCGGTCGCCGACGCGGTAGCCGCGCTGGACGACCTCGAGCACGGTGCCCGGGTCCGCCCCCGCGCCAGGCTTCGTGAGCAGCGCCTCGTGGACGTGGGGATCGAATGCGCCGTCGGTCTCGATCTCGGCCAGCCCTTCCTTGCTGAGCGCGCGCCGGAGCGATTGCTCGACGAGCTTCACGCCGTCGACGAGCTGCGCTTCCTCGTGGCGCTCGGCAGCCTCGAGCGCCCGCTCGAGGTCGTCGAGGATCGGGAGGAGCTCGCGGACGAGCCGTTCGTGCGCGTGCGCGACGAGTCGCTCCTGCTCACGCGCCGCACGCTTGCGGTAGTTCTCGAAGTCCGCCTGGACGCGCTGCGCAAGGTCGAGGTACGCGTCCCGCTCGGCCGTGACGATCGCAAGCGGGTCGGGAGCCGGAGCCTCGGGCCCCGACTCCTCGACCTGCGTCTCCGTGAGCTCGTCGCTCACGACTTCGTCGCTTCCTCTTCGTCGATGACCTCGAAGTCGGCGTCCTCGACGACCTCGTCGTCGACGGCTCCGTCACCGTTGCCGGATGCCTGGGCCGAGGACTGCGCAGCCGACGCCTGCGCGTAGATCGCGTCGGCGAGCCCACGCGACGCCTCCTCGAGAGCGCTCGTCTTCGCCTGGATGTCGGAGAGATCCGAGCCCTCGGTTGCCTGGCGGAGCTCCATGATCCGGCCCTCGATCGTCGACGCCTCCGCCTCGGGCAGCTTGTCCCGGTGCTCGCCGAGCGTGCGCTCGACCTGGTACGCGAGCTGCTCGCCGACATTGCGCGCGTCTGCGAGCTCGCGCAGGCGATGCGCCTCCCCGGCGTGGGACTCGGCCTCGGAGATCATCCGGTCGACCTCGTCCTCGGAGAGGCCGGAGCCGCCCTCGATCCGGATCTGCTGCTCGTTGCCCGTCCCGAGGTCCTTCGCGGACACGTTGATGATCCCGTTCGCGTCGATGTCGAAGGAGACCTCGATCTGCGGCATCCCCCGCATCGCCGGCGGAATCCCGACGAGCTGGAACTTGCCGAGCGTCTTGTTGAAGCTGATCATCTCGGACTCGCCCTGCCCGACGTGGATCTCGACCGACGGCTGGTTGTCCTCGGCCGTCGTGAAGGTCTCCGACTTCCGCGTCGGAATCGTCGTGTTGCGCTCGATGAGCTTGGTGAACACGCCGCCCTTCGTCTCGATGCCGAGGGAGAGCGGGGTCACGTCCAGCAGGAGGACGTCCTTCACGTCACCCTTGAGCACGCCGGCCTGGATCCCGGCACCAACCGCGACGACCTCGTCCGGGTTGACGCCCTTGTGCGGATCCTTGCCGATGAGCTCCTTGACCTTCGCCTGGACGGCGGGCATGCGCGTCATGCCGCCGACGAGGACGACGTGCTCGATGTCGGCGGGCGTCAGGCCCGCGTCCGCCAGCGCCTGCTTCGTCGGCCCGACGGTGCGCTCGAGCAGGTCGTGCGTCAGCTCGTCGAGCTTCGCCCTGGTCAGCTGGAGGTCGAGGTGCTTCGGGCCCTCGGGCGTCGCGGTGATGAACGGCAGGTTGATCTGCGTCGTCATCGTCGAGGACAGCTCGACCTTCGCCTTCTCGCCCGCCTCGTAGAGGCGCTGCAGCGCCATCGGGTCCTGCCCGAGGTCGATGCCCTGGTCGCGCTTGAACTCCGCGATCATCCAGTCGACGATCGCCTTGTCGAAGTTGTCACCACCGAGGTGGTTGTCGCCGTTCGTGGCCTTGACGTGGTAGACGCCTTCGCCGAGCTCGAGCACGGACACGTCGAACGTCCCGCCGCCGAGATCGAAGACGAGGATCGTGTGCTCGGGCCCTTCCTTGTCGAGCCCGTACGCGAGTGCGGCGGCCGTCGGCTCGTTGATGATGCGCAGGACGTTGAGCCCGGCGATCTTGCCGGCGTCCTTCGTCGCCTCGCGCTGGGCGTTGTTGAAGTAGGCCGGCACCGTGACCACCGCATCGGTCACGGGCTCGCCGAGGTACGCCTCGGCGTCCGCCTTGAGCTTCTGGAGGATCATCGCCGAGATCTCCGGCGGCGCGTACTCCGTGCCCTCGGCCTTGACGCGGGCGTCGTCGTTCGGGCCCTTCACGACCTCGTAGGGGACGATCTTCATCTCCTCCGAGACCTCGTCGTACTTGCGGCCCATGAACCGCTTGATCGAGAAGATCGTGTTCTGGGGATTCGTGACCTGCTGGCGCTTCGCCGGTGCGCCGACGAGCCGCTGGCCGTCACGCCCGAAGGCGACGACGGACGGTGTCGTACGCCCGCCCTCGGCGTTCGGGATGACGGTGGGCTCGGATCCCTCGAGGACGGCCATGCACGAGTTGGTCGTCCCGAGGTCGATGCCGATGGTCTTGGCCATGTGTTCGAGCTCCTTCTTGAGTGGTCGGAATGTGAAAACTTGAGTCCTACCGTAGCAGATGTGACCTGGGAGGAAGACTGCGCGCGGAGCGAGAACTAGTCCCGGATGCAGCTGCTCTCGGAACGCCGGCTGGCCCGGATCAATCGCGCCGTCGTCTCCGGTCGCATCCTCCCCTACCTCGCGGGCGTGACCCTGCTGATCACGCTGCTGGCGGCCACCGTCGTCCGTTTGCTCGCCCCTGGCGAGTTCGACACGTTCGGCGAGTCGGTCTGGTGGGCGGCGCAGACCGTGACCACGGTCGGGTACGGCGACGTCATCCCCCAGACCGGGTTCAGCAAGGTCGTCGCAGTGTTCGTCATGTTCTTCGGAGTCGCCGGCGTCTCCATCACGACGGCGATCGTGACCTCGGCGCTCATGGCGTCCGCGCAGCGGCGGCTCGCGGACGATCCGTCGCAGGACGATCCCCACCGCGATGTCCTCGAGCGGATCGACCGGCGCCTCGAAGCGCTGGAACGGCGTCTCTAGCGGTACACGCCGATCAGCACGCCGCCGGCGACCACGAGGACCGCGCCGAGGACGAGCCGCGGGCCGACGTGCTCGGACTTGCGCAGGAGGAGCCACGACAGCGTCACGCCCCAGAGCGATTCGGTCGCGACGATCGGCGAGACGACGGATACCCGGCCCCGGTAGAACGCCTCGAACAGCAGCACGTACGACGCGCCGTAACAAAGCGCAGCGGGGA
>DASUCI010000039.1:0-47955 GCA_035762825.1 Gaiellaceae bacterium
AGCTCGTCGACCTCGGCCGGGCTCGCGCACTCGAAGGCGAGGGCGAGCTGGTTGCCGGTCTCGCGCGTCCAGTCGGGACGGAAGCTCTTCACGACCTCCTCCGCGTCGAGCATCAGCCGGACGCCGCTCGGAAGCGTCGCCTCGATGTGACCTTCCCCGCCTTCGGGGAAGTCGACGCCGAGGAGGCGGTAGAAGGCGATGGAGCGTGCCGGGTCGGACGCGACGATGCCGATGGCGTTCAGGTCGGGCACGCCATGACCCTAGATGATCGACGGCGCGTTATCCTCGAGAGGTTGGCTGCGCTCGTCCAGGTGTGGTGGGATCGAATCGGGGGTAAGCGATGACCGTGAACAGGCTGGCCGAGATCCTCGAGGAGAAGGGCGGAGACGTTCTCGAGATCGACGGGGAATCGTCCGTGTTCGAAGCGGTGCAGCAGATGGTCGAGAACAACGTCGGCTCGCTGCTCGTGACCGAGCGGGGCGCGGTCGCCGGGATCGTGACCGAGCGCGACTATCTCCGTCGCGTGACGCTCGAAGGCCGTACGGAGGAGGCGCCCGTCCGGGAGATCATGTCCTCGCCGCTCGTCGTGGCCACTCTGGAGACGACGGTCGACGAGTGCATGGCGATGATGACCGACCGCCGGATCCGACACGTCCCCGTCGTCGAGGAGGAGAAGGTCGTCGGGCTCGTCTCTATCGGTGACCTCGTCAAGTTCAAGTCGAAGCTGCAGTCCTTCGAGATCCAGTTCCTGAACGACTACATCACCGCCGGCTGAACCTCCGCAAGGCGGACGACGCCTCGGGTTACGCGGACGCAGCTGCGGCGAGGCGCACGTCCGGATGGAGCGGGAACAGAACCTCGAAGACCTCGACACGCGGGCTCTCGACCTGATACGCGCTCGGAATCGTGCGCGCGAGCTCGGTCTGGCGGAAGGCGTTCAGCGACTCCTGCGAATCGAAGATGTAGATCCCGCACATGTCTCCCGTCTCGACCTCGCGCCCGTAGAACTTCTGGATCAGGCCGGGCACCTGCCGGAACTCCGGCGCTCGCCGCTTCATCACGGCCAGGACCTCGTCCTCGCTCAGAGGGCTCGAGAACTTCACGAACTGGATGACCGACATCGTTCCTCCTCACGACTCGCGTTCGAATCCGAGTATGCGCTTCGCCGCCCGGCTCGGCCATACTCGGGAGTGTGCTGGCGCCGCATCCCGCACGCCATCTCCTGCGCGCCAAGGATCTCGTCGACGCCCGCTACCGCGAGCCGCTCGACGTGAAGGCTCTCGCGCGCGCGGCGAAGCTCTCGCCCGCGCACTTCAGCCGCGAGTTCAAGCGCGAGTTCGGCGAGTCGCCGCACCAGTACCTGCTCATGCGCCGGCTCGAACGCGCCGCTGCGCTCCTGCGGAACACCGACCGCTCGGTCGCGGACGTCTGCCTCACCGTCGGGCTCCGGAGCGTCGGCTCGTTCACCACGAGCTTCCGTCGCGCGTTCGGGATGACCCCGACGCAGTACCGCGCCGCTCACCCGCCGGCACTCACGCGCGCGTACGTTCCGACGTGCGTCCTCATGGCTCAGGCACGGCCCGAGACAGCACGTTTCGAGAAGACAGGGAACGAACGCCTGGCTAGCGTGGCCTCCGAGTAATCCGACGAAGGAGATGCCATGTTGAAGCAGCTCACCACCACGCAGGTCTGGGTTCACGACCAGGAGGAGGCGCTCGCCTTCTACACGGAGAAGCTCGGGCTCGAGCTTCGCGAGGACGTCACCGTCTCTGAGTTCGGGGACTTCCGGTGGCTCACGGTCGGCGTGCCGGGACAGCCAGACGTCGCGATCACGCTGATGGCCATCCCCGGCCCGCCCGTCTTCGACGAGGAGACGCAGGAGGCGATCAAGACGCTCGTCGCCAAGGGTGCCGCGACCGGGCTCTTCTTCACCACGGACGACATCCAGGGGACGTACGAGGAGCTGAAGGGCCGCGGCGTCGAGTTCTCGCAGGAGCCGACCGAACAGCCCTACGGCGTCGATGCCGGCTTCCGTGACCCGTCGGGCAACCACATGCGCGTCGCGCAGCGAAGTTAGGGGAGCCGTGGCGGAGGACGCCTACGTGCTGAAGCCAATCGGCGTCGTCCGCTCTCCCCTTCTGCGCCGGGAGGACGCACCCCGCCAGGGAAGCGAGGGAGCGCCCGACGCGTGGATCCTCCTGGAGCCGTCCTTCGCAGACGCGCTGCAGGGGATCGAGGTCGGTGATCAGCTCGTCCTCGTGACCTGGTTGCACGAGGCGGATCGGAGCGTCCTTCAGGTCCACCCGCGCGACGAAGAGTGGCGGCCGTTGGCCGGCGTCTTCGCGACGCGCTCGTCGGATCGCCCGAACCCGCTCGGCCTGCACGAGGTCGCGGTGCTCGGGATCGACGGACTCGAGCTCGCCGTCGGTCCGCTGGAGGCGATCGACGGCACGCCGGTCGTCGACATCAAGCCGGTGCTCGTAGGTCGTAGCGCGGCGCGCACGCAGCCGTGCGCATGACCTAACCTCGTCGCGAGATGGCCGTGACGATCGACGACGTGCGCGAGCTGACGGCGGGGTTGCCGCGGTCGTACGAGGTCTTCGTCCAGCGCCGGATCAAGTTCCGCGTCGGACGCATCGTGTACCTGGCCTTCTCGCGCGACGAGACGCTGATGGGCTTTGCCTTTCCGAAGGAGGAGCGCGAGGCTGCGCTCGAGACGTACCCGGACAAGTTCCTGCGCCCCAAGCCGTCCGACCTGCGCTACCAATGGCTGGTCGTCCGCCTGGAGGCGATCGACAAGGACGAGCTCCGCGAGCTCGTCTTCGACGCCTGGCGCATGGTCGTGCCAAAGAAGCTTGCTGCGCTCTCCGACGACGAGCTCCGGCAGCTAGGAGTGGCCTAGCGAGCTGGCGGCGGAGTCGCTGGACCGGAGCGACAGGCACAGACGCGGCGCCTACGCGAGCGCTCGGTCACGTCAGCGTCAGCCCACCGTCGACGACGACGACCTGGCCGGTCGCAAACGGGGTGCGAGCGAGTGCGACGACGACGTCCGCGACGTCTTGCGGCGTCGCAGCACGACCAAGCGGAGTCCGCGCGATGATCGCATCGTTCGCCTCCCAGCCCGCTGTCCACGGCGTGTCCACGAGTCCCGGCGCGACCGCGTTCACCCGCACGTCGGGAGCAAGTGCCTGCGCAAGAGTCCGCGTCAGGTGGTGCAGCGCCGCCTTCGAGACGGCGTACGGGAGCGAGCTTCCAGCCGCGATGATCCCGGCGACCGATCCCACGTTGACGATCGCGCCCTTGGCCTCGCGCAACGCGGGCACCGCCGCACGGCTGAGGTACCAGGGGCCTATCAGGTTCACCCCGAGGATCCGCCGCCACAGCTCGTCGTCCGCGCTCTCGAGGTCCGCGAACGGGATCCGCCTGGTCGTGCCGGCGTTGTTGACGACGACGTCCACCCGTCCGAACCGCTCGAGAGCGGTCGCGACCAGCCGTCGTGCGTCCTCCTCACGCGAGACGTCTGCTCGCACGTACACGGCCTCCGGAAGCGAGCGGGCGAGCATCTCGCCCTCTTCGACCGAGCGCGCCGAGTTGACGATGACCCTCGCGCCGTCGCTCGCAAACCGCTCTGCGACCGCCCGGCCGATGCCACTCGACGACCCCGTGACCACGACGACCTCGCTCACGAAGGCCGATCCTACGGCTCACCTCCGAAAGCCCGTCGCAACCGTGGCAGACGTCCCCATCCGCGGCGCGCACTCGCTCGAGCGACGTCCCCGCACTGGCTCGGACGAGCATCATCTCTCCATCAAGGAGCCTCGACCGAATGGAGGAAGCGATGGGGATGCGCCGCCTGAACTTCTTGGAGGACGACCCCTGGGACGAAGTGGATGACGACCAGCGCGTCCGTTGGTTCGGGCACCCCTTCGGGACCGACCAGCTCGGGGCGTCGCTGATCGAGTATCTGCCCCGGGCGCCCGACAGTCCGCTGCACATGCACTACGGCGTCGAGGAGATGTTCTTCGTCCTCAATGGGACGCCGACCGTCCGCACGCCGCAGGGGGAGGAGGAGCTGTCACCTGGCGACGTCGTCTACTTCCCGGAAGGCCCGGACGGGCTGCACACGTTCTCGAACCCCACCGACGAGCCCGTGAGGATGATCGGCATCTCGACCAAGCGGTTCCCGGATGTTCTCGCCTACCCGGAGCGCGGAGTTGCCTGGGTCGCGACACGCCATCCGGAGCGCCCGGTGCCCGAGGGCGGCGACGAAGGAGTCATCGCTCGCTTCGAGCTGGCACCGGACGACTGACAGGTTCGGTTCGCATCACGAGTGCTCTACGCTGACCGGCATGGACACGTTGACGCAGATGAAGTGCGTCGCCTGCAGCACGGACTCACCGACCGTGACGGCGGCCGAGGTCGCGGAACTCCATCCACAGGTCCCTGACTGGGAGCTCGTGGAGGTCGACGGCATCGACCGGCTCACGCGCGCATTCGCGTTCGACGACTTTGCGCAGGCGCTCGACTTCACGCGCGCAGTGGGCGAGCTCGCCGAGCAGGAGGGGCATCACCCCGCGCTGCTGACGGAGTGGGGCAGGACGACCGTCACCTGGTGGACGCACCAGATCAAGGGCCTCAACCGCAATGACTTCATCATGGCCGCGAAGACGGATCAGCTCTTCGGACGCTGAAACCTCAGGCGTCGTGCGACGAGTGCAGGACGGATCGGCCTTCGCCGAGCTCTAGGCGTCGGCGTGCAGCGAGTCGCCTTGGTCGCCGAGCACGAGGTCGCGCTCCGCGTCGGGCACGTGGTCGCGTAGCACGGGCGCCAGCGCCTCGACGAACGTCATCCCGCCTTCGGAGTAAAGCTCGTGCTCGATCCCGCGGTTCACGACGACGACGTCGCCGGCGCCGAGCGTCTTCGTCTCGTCACCTACGGTCATCGTCACGTCGCCCTCGACGATCCACATGACCTGCTCGGCGGTCGGGTGCGAGTGGCGCGCTACCCGCGTGCCCGCGTCGTAGGTCACATGGCAGATCAGCACCTGCTCACCGCCGATGGCACGGATCGCCACACCCGGGAAGAGGGTGTGGCGATCGACGCCGTTCCACGTTCTGAACGCACTCATCGCGCGCTGTAGGGGCGAGATATATCTCGCCCCTACGCGGGAACCTCGAAGCGGATGCCGCCGTCCGAGACCGCGTTCACGGACAGCTCCTCGTCGAACACGACCTTCTTGCCCTCGCGCCGCGGCTCGGCCTTTGCCTCGAGCGCGCGAAGGACACGCTCCGGCGTGATCGGCAGCTCGGTGATCCACACCCCGACCGCGTCGTGGACGGCTGCGGCGATCGCCGGTGGCTGCGGGTTGTTCGCCATCTCGCCGATGCCTTTCGCACCGTAGGGGCCGTCCGCGGAGGGGTTCTCGATCATGATCGTGTCGATCTGCGGCATGTCCTCCATGCCCGGCGCGAGGTACGACCCGAACGAGCCGCCGCGGTGCTCGACCGACGGGTAGTACGGGTAGCAGTTCTCGAGGACGCCGAGCCCGAGGCCCATCATCGCGCCGCCTTCGATCTGACCCTCGACCAGCGTCGGGTTCATGGCGCGGCCGACGTCGTAGCACTGCTGCAGGCGCGTGACCCGCACCTCGCCCGTCTCGTCGTCCACCTCGACCTCGGCCGAGCACGCCGCGTACGAGATCGCGGAGTGGGGTGGAAGGTCGACCTCTCCCGTCTCCGGGTCGATGATCGCCGCGTATGGCTTGAGCTGCGCGCCAGTGCCGGTGATGAGCTCGCCGTGGCCCCACGTCGCCGCGGCGGCGACGTCTCCGACGCCGAGCTTCGTCTGCGGCGCTCCCTTCGCGATGACCTCGCCGTCGACGATCTCGAGGTCGGCCGGGTCGATCTCCATCTCCTTGCCGGCGATCTCGAGGATCTTCTGCTTCACCTGGAGCGCCGCCTTCTCGGCGGCCTTCCCGGCGACGAACGTCGCGCGCGAGGCGAACGTCCCGGTGCAGACCGGCGAGGAGTCGGTGTTCGAGTTGTCGTACGTGATCCAGTCGTAGGGGACGCCGATGGTCTCGGCGACGATCTGCGACTGGATCGTCTTCGAGCCGTTGCCGATGTCGGCGGTGCCGGCGAAAACGTCGATGCGCCCGTCCGGCTTCACCTTGATCCAGCACTGCGACGGGTCGCCGTTCTGGTTCATGCCCGTCGGGTACTCGATCGCCGCGATCCCGCGGCCCGTGTGCTTGGCCATCAGTGACCCTCCGTCGATCCGACCTGGCTGACGAGGTGCTCGGGGAGCAGCTCGCCGGACCGAGGCTCGTTCGTCATCGTGCGGTAGTCCGCCGGCAGCTCGTGGCCGATCGCGTCGGAGATGGCCTGGAGCGTGTCGATGGTCGAGGGATCCGTGTACGCGACGCCGTTCGGCGAGGTGTCGCCGATCCGGTTGGCGTTCTTCATGCGGATCTCGAGCGGGTCGATCCCCAGCTCCTTCGCGACGCGGTTCATGTGCGTCTCCACTGCGAACGAGACCGACGTGACGCCGAACCCGCGCATGGCCGTCGTCGGCGTCCGGTTCGTGAACACGACGTACCCGTCGAAGTGGAGATGGGGGATCGAGTACGCGCCTGTGTGGTGGAAGCTGTGTTTCGTCAGGCCGTACGGCGAGAAGCGCGCGTACGCGCCGGAGTCGTGCAGCGTCAGCATCTTCTGCCCGAGGATCCAGCCGTCCTGCGTCATCGCCGTCGCGAGCTCCATGTGCCACGGCGCACGCGTAGACGAGCAGAGGAACTCCTCCTCGCGCGTCCAGCGCCACTTGACCGGCCGGTTCGCCTTCATCACGAGCAGGCAGGTCATCGTCTCGGTCGCCGTGTCGACCTTCCCGCCGAAGCCGCCGCCGGTGGTCCCGCCGACGATCTTGATCTTGTTCAGCGGCACCTGCAGGTGCGCGGCCACGACGCCGAGCGAGAAGTACAGCGCCTGCGTACACGAGTAGATCGTCAGCCGGCCGTTCGGCTCGGGGACGACCTGGCACACCTGGGTCTCGATCGGCGCGTGCTCGATCGCCGCCGGGCGGTAGACGCCCTGCACGATCGTGTCCGCCTCGTCGAACGCCCGCTCGATGTCGCCCTTGCGGATCTGGCGCCGGTCCATCTCGCCCTCGAAGTGCGGGTACCAGTTGCCCCACCGGTGGATCTTCGGAGCGTCCGAGTCGAACGCCTCGCGGATGTCGAACAGCGCAGGCCTCTCCTCGAAGCCCACCTCGATCGCGTCGACGGCGTCGGCGGCGAGCTCCTCGCTCTCCGCCGCGACGAGCGCGATCGGCTGGCCGAGGTAGCGCACCTCGTCCTTCGCGAGCAGCGGTTCGTCTGCCGGGATCCCGAGCGCGGACAGGTGGCCGTACTCGAGCAGGGGGACGTCCTTCCACGTGATGACCGCGTGGACGCCCGGCATCGACTCGGCCTTCGACGTGTCGATGCTCGTGATCCCGGCGTGGTGGTGTGGGGAGCGGAGGGCCTTCGCCCAGAGGGTCCCCGGCACGCTCACGTCGTCGACGTACGTCGTGCGGCCCGTGACGTGCGCGATGCCGTCGTAGCGGGGGATTCGCGCTCCCACGACCTTCATGCCGCACCTCCGTTCGCCATCGTCGTGTGCTTCCCGACGGCCGTCGTCGTCAGGTCGAAGGAGTCGCCGCGGGCGGCGGCGGCGACGGCGTCGATGATCTTCGAGTACCCGGTGCAGCGGCAGACGTGGCCAGCGAGTGCGTGCTGGATCGCCTCCGGGTCGTCCGCGCCGCCGCGGTCGATGTACGCCTGGGCGGCGAGCATCATCCCGGACGTGCAGAAGCCGCACTGCGCGGCGTAGTAGTGGACGAACGCCTGCTGGATAGGCGCGAGGTCCTCGGGCGAACCTAGCCCCTCGACCGTCGTGATCTGCGTCCCGACAGCGTATGCGGCGGGGAGGAGGCACGAGCGCCGGGGCTCGCCGTCGACGAGCACGGTGCACGCGCCGCAGCCTCCCTGGTGACATCCCGCCTTGGGACCCGTGACGCCGATGTCCTCGCGCAGGACGTCGAGGAGCGTCGCCAGCTCGCGGCCGTCCACCCCGTGCGGGACACCGTTGACCGTGAGGTTCATGCGGACTCCTTCAGCTCGTCGAGGACGCGGCGAACGAGCACCGGCAGCACCTTCGTTCGGTACCAGGCGGAGGCGAGGGCGTCGTCGTGCGGCGAGACGTCCTGCAGCGCCGCCTCGCCTGCTGCCGCGGGATCTCCGGCCACAGCCTCGGCCGATGAAAGCCGAACCCCCCACGAGCCCGTGCCCGTCGCGGCGAGGCGGAGTGTCCCGTCGGTGCCCTTCGCTCCCGAGACGGCGAGAGCGGTGTAGTCGTGCGTGTGCGGCCGGTCGAGGCCGGCGAACGCGCCTGCGGACGGTTCGTCGAAGCTGACGCTGAGGAGAAGTCGTTCTCGGCGCTTCGGAAGGAAGTCCTCGAGCGGCTCCTCGGTCACGTCGCCGCTCGCGGCGGAACGAGCAACCGCTCCGAGCGCGAGAAACGCGCTCTGGAGGTCGCCGCGCGGCGCCTCGTAGCCCTCGCGTGCGCAGAGGTTCCCGCCGACCGTCCCCTGCGAGCGGATCTCGAGGTCGGCGACGTTGGCGGCGCATGGGCCGAGCGGCGCCGGCATGCCGACGAGCTCCTGGACGGGCGTCATCGCGCCGATCGTGACGCGCGAGCCCTGCGTCTCGATCCCGGCCAGGCCCGCGCTCCCCAGCAGCAGCGCCTTCCGTGCACGGCGTCGCCGATACGTCAGGTCGGGAATGACGATCGTCCCCCCACCGACGACGACGACCTCCGCGCCGTCTCCGAACGCTGCGATCGCCTCGTCCTCGGAGCCCGGCCTGAGGACTTCGGTCGCGGCGTCCGTCGCCACACTCGCTGCAGCCATCACCCCACCCTTCTCGGTCGCGAGATCAGTGAGTCGAGTCTAATCCGGTCGCGCCTGGCCGCGAAAGGCACTGTGTACGCTGCGTTCGTGAGCTTTCGAACGATCGACGAGCTCGATGCAGCGCTCCGTGAGGCCGACTACCTGCCGGATCGCGGGCTCGCGACGGCGCTCTTCCTCGCGCTCGCGCTCGAGAAGCCGGTGCTGCTCGAGGGCGAGGCAGGCGTCGGGAAGACCGAGGCCGCGAAGGCGCTCGCAACGGCCCTCTCGGCACGGCTGATCCGGCTGCAGTGCTACGAGGGTCTCGACGTATCGCACGCGGTGTACGAGTGGAACTATCCGCGTCAGCTCCTTCACATCCGGGCCGCCCAGGAGGGCACGGTGTCGGAGGAGGAGCTCTTCGGGCCGGAGTTCCTCATCCGGCGGCCGCTCCTCGAGGCGATCGACACGGACGAGCCGGTCGTGCTCCTGATCGACGAGATCGACCGCGCCGACGAGGAGTTCGAGGCGTTCCTGCTCGAGGTGCTCTCGGACTTCCAGATCACGATTCCCGAGCTCGGCACGATCCGCGCGCGGCGCAAGCCGGCAGTGATCCTCACCTCGAACCGCACGCGCGAGCTGCACGACGCGCTCAAGCGCCGTGCGCTCTTCCACTGGATCGGCCACCCGTCGATCGAGCGCGAGGTGGAGATCGTGCGACTGCGGGTTCCCGGAATCCCGGAGCGCCTTGCGAACGAGGCCGCCGCGTTCGTCCGCGGGCTGCGCACGCTCGATCTGGCCAAGCCACCGGGTGTCGCGGAGACGATCGACTGGGCGCAGGCGCTCGCCGCGCTCGGGCGCGAGGAGATCGACGCGGAGGTCGTCGAGCAGACGCTCGGTTCGGTCCTGAAGTACCGCGAGGACATCGAGACCGTGCGCGACGAGACGCTCGTCGGCCTCATCGAAGAGGCGCGCACGACTGCGAACCGGTAGGCGCGGATGCAAGGCGCCGCGATCGTCAGGCACGTCGTGACCTTCGGACGCGTGCTGCGCGAGGTCGGGATCGAGGTGGGGCCGGGGCGCGTCGCCGACGCCGTGCGCGGGCTCGGCACCGTCGATCTCACGCGGCAGGACGACGTCTACTTCACGCTCCGCCAGACGCTCGTCTCGCGGCACGACGAGCTCGAGCTCTTCGATCGGGCATTCGTCGCCTGGTTCCTTCGCGGCCCCGTCGCGCCCCTCGTCCGCCAGAAGCAGACGAGGCGCTGGGCCGACCGCGTCGCGCGCGACACGCTCGAGTCGGGGGCGGACGACGACGAGGCGGATCCGTCCGACACGCCACACGAGCTCGGTGCGTCGGGCCACGAGCTCATCCGCGAGAAGGACTTCGCGGAGATGACGCCGGAGGAGTTCGAGCGCGTCCGCAAGCTCATGGCCGCGATCGCTCGCACCCGTCCGCGTCGCACGTCACGGCGACGCTCGCCCGACCCGCGCGGCGACGTGCTCGACCTCCGCCGCCTCTGCCGAAGGTCGCTCCGCACCGGCGGCGAGCCGATCGAGCAGCCGTGGAAGGCACGCGAGACGGTTCCGCGCAAGCTCGTCGTGCTCTGCGACATCTCCGGCTCGATGGATGCGTACGCGCGAGCGCTGCTCTTCTACCTCCACGCCATCGTGGGAACCGGGGCTGGTGTCGAGGCGTTCGCGTTCGGCACGCGCCTCACGCGGCTCACCCCCGACCTCGCGACCCGGGATCCCGAGGCGGCGCTGGCGCGTGCGAACGAGATCGCCGTCGACTGGGGCAGCGGGACGCGCATCGGCGCCTCGCTCGCCGAGTTCAACGCGACCTACGGCCGCCGCGCATTGTCGCGCGGGGCGGTCGTCGTGGTCGTCTCCGACGGCTGGGAGCGCGACGACCCCGACCTCGTCGGGCGCGAGATGGCGAAGCTCGCGCGGGCGGCGTTCGCCGTCGTCTGGGTCAATCCGCTCAAGGGCAATCCCGAGTACCAGCCGCTCGCGGGTGGAATGCGCGCCGCCCTCCCGTTCGTTGACCGTTTCCTGCCCGGCCATAATCTCCGGAGTCTCGACGAGCTCGGCGCGGTGCTGGCCGGCATCGAAAGGAGGCACGCAGCGTGAAAGAGATCCTGCCCGAGATCGACAGCTGGAAGGCCGAGGGCGAGAAGGTCGTCGTGGCCACGGTCGTCGCCACACGGCGCTCGGCGCCGCGCCCGATCGGCGCGAGCCTCGCGATCTCCGAGTCCGGGAAGATGTGCGGCTCCGTCTCCGGCGGCTGCGTCGAGAGCGACGTCTTCGAGAACGCCCAGGAGGTGCTCGAGACCGGCGAGCCGAAGATGCTCTCGTACGGGATCGACGACGACCTCGCGTGGAGCGTCGGCTTGCCGTGCGGCGGCGAGATCGACGTCTTCCTCGAGCGGGTGGAGTAGTGGGGCTGATCCACCGACTCGCGGAGCTTCGCGACGCCGAGGAGCGCGGGATCCTCTTCACCGGCGTCGAGGGCAACGGTGTCGGGACGAAGGTGCTCGTGCTCGAGTCCGGGGAGAGGATCGGCGATGGCCTGGAAGAGGCGGTCGCGCAGTTCGACGAGCTGATCCGGCGCGGCCGCAACGCGCTGCTGACGCTCGACGACGGTTCGAAGGTGTTCGCCGAGTGGTACGGCCCGCCGCCGCGCCTCTTCGTCTACGGCGCCGTGGACACGGCCGAGGCGATGTGTCGCGGCGCGAAGCTCCTCGGCTGGCACACGATCGTCGCCGACGCGCGCGGGAAGTTCGCGACGTCCGAGCGCATCCCCTCGGCCGACGAGCTCATCGTCGAGTGGCCCGCCGAGGCGATAGCGCAGGTCGAGCCCGACCATCAGACCGCGATCGTCGTCCTCACGCACGACGACAAGTTCGACGAGCCGGCGCTGATCGGGGCGCTCGAGACGGAGGCGTTCTACATCGGGGCGCTCGGCTCGCGGCGGAACCAGGAGCGTCGACGCGAACGGCTGGTCGAGGCGGGCGTCGAGGAGTCGGCCCTCGAGCGGATCATGGGCCCGTGCGGTCTCGACATCGGGGCAGACACGCAGGAGGAGACGGCGCTCTCGATCCTCGCCGAGATCCTCGCGGTGCGCGGGCAGCGCGAGGGCGGGTTCCTGAAGGACGCGAAGAAGCGCATCCACGTCGAGGTCGAGTAGCCATCCCTCGGGTCGCCTGGCTGTCGATAGCGCCCGTCAAGTCGATGCGCCTGGTCTCGGTCGACGCGATCGAGCTCGAGACGACCGGCGTGCGTGGTGACCGGCGCTTCTATCTCGTGGACGACGACGGTACGCTCGTCAACGCGAAGCGGGTGCCGCAGCTCCTCGCGGTGAGAGCCGTCGCCGAGAACGGCCGCCTGCTCCTCCGGCTCGCGGACGGCACGTCCGTCGACGGGGACGTGCAGCTCGGGGATCGCGTAGACACGAACTTCTACGGGCGGGAAGTCGAGGGCCGCATCGTCGAAGGGCCATGGGGCGCTGCGCTCTCCGAGCTTGCGGGGAAGCCGATCCGCCTTGCCCGGACGGAGCGGGAAGGCGACGGCGTCGATCGCGGTCGGCTCGCGGGCGCGACGCTCGTCTCGACGGGCTCGCTCGACGCGCTCCGGGCTGTGGCGGGAGGCGACGGGCCCGTGGACGGCCGCCGCTTCCGCATGACGATCGGCGTGGACGGTGTCGATCCGCACGCCGAGGATGGCTGGATCGGCGGGCGGGTGCGCGTCGGCGACGCCGTCGTGGCAGTGCGCGCGCACGTCGGTCGCTGCGCCGTGACGACGCGCGATCCGGACACGGGCATCCGCGATCTCGACACGCTTGGCGCGATCGCCGCCTACCGAGGAGACGTCGAGACGCGCGAGCCGTTGCCGTTCGGCGTCTGGTGCCAGGTCGTCCAGGCCGGCCGCGTCGCGGTGGGCGATCCCGTCGAGGTCGAGTAGTGCCGACGGCGATCGTCACGGGCGCCGCCCGCGGGATCGGGGAGGCGATCGCGAGGCGACTACACGCAGACGGCTATCGCGTCGCCCTCGCGGACATCGACGCGGACAGGGCTGAGCGCGTCGCGGCCGAGCTCGGCGACGGTGCCCGGTTCTTCCTCCACGACGTGCGCGAGCTGGACTCGTGGAACGTCCTGCTCGCAGACGTTCGAGCGGAGTGGGGCGAGGAGCTGCATGCGCTCGTCAACAACGCCGCTCGGACGGAGTTCCGTTCCTTCTTCGACATCGACGTCGCCGAGTGGGACGACGTCCTCGCGACGAACCTCAGAGGGACGTATCTCGGCTGCTGCGTCGTCGGGGAGAGCATGCGAGAACGAGGGAGAGGGAGGATCGTTAACCTCGCGAGTGACGCGGCGTTCGCCGCGAGCGGGGGATCGGGCGTCCACTACGCGGCGTCGAAGGCTGGTGTGGTCGCCGTCACGCGCCGTGCGGCGACCGAGCTCGCGCCGTACGGCGTCACCGTCAACGCAATCGCGCCGGCGGCGATCGACGGGCCGCTCGCCCGCGATGTGCTCCGCGACCGGCTCGAGGAGAAGCTCGTCGACATCCCGGTCGGCCGTCTCGGCCGCCCCGAGGAGGTCGCCGCGCTCGTGTCGTTTCTCGTCTCCGACGATGCCGGCTATATCACCGGTGCCACGCTGGACGTCAACGGCGGCGTGCTCATGCGCTGACCGTCGAGACGTTCCGTATTAGAGTCGCTCGGACCATTCCGCCACGAAAGGGGGCACGGTGACGAGCACCGAGACGGGCCTCGGCATCGAGACGAAGTCGGACGCGATCTACGAGCTCGTCGAGGAGGGCGCGAAGGTCGAGCGCGTGGCGACCGGCTTCACGTTCACGGAGGGGCCGATCTGGCACCCGAAGGAGCAGTACCTCCTCTTCTCCGACATGCCGGGCGACGTGCGGCGCAAGTACACGCCGGACGGCACGGTCGTCGAGATGAGGAACTTCTCGAACAAGTGCAACGGGATGACGTACGACGCCGACCTGAACCTGCTCGTCTGCGAGCACGTGACGAGCACGCTCGTACGCGAGAGCACGGACGGGACGCGCGAGATCGTCGCGAGCGAGTTCGAGGGGGAGGAGCTGAACAGCCCGAACGACGTCTGCGTCCACTCGTCCGGCGCGATCTACTTCTCCGACCCGTGGTACGGGCGCATGCCAGGCTTCGGACAGCCGCGCACGCGGCGCCTCGGGTTCCAGGGCGTGTACCGCATCGCGCCGGGTGGGGGCGATCCGGAGCTGATCGTCGGCCGCGACGAGTTCGAGATGCCGAACGGGATCTGCTTCAGCCCCGACGAGACGCTCTTCTACGTCAACGACACGCCGGGGGCGTACATCAAGGTGTACGACGCGGCGCCCGACGGATCGATCTCGAACGGGCGCATGTTTTTCGAGGGCATCGGGTCGGGCGTCATCGAGGAAGGCATCCCGGACGGGATGAAGTGCGACGAGCGCGGGAACATCTGGGTCACCGGCCCAGGCGGGATCTGGGTGATCTCGCCGGCGGGCGAGCACCTCGGCACGATCCTCGTCCCCGAGAACACGGGCAACCTCACGTGGGGAGGCGAGGACTGGCACACGCTCTACATCCCGAGCTCGACCTCGCTGTACGCGATTCGGACCGTCGTGGGCCCGCGCCGCGAGCCCTACATGGGATAGGAGGCGATAGATGAACGACGAAGGGCTGACCCTGGACGCCGATCGCTGTGTGCTGATCATCCAGGACCTCCAGAACGACGTGATGATGGACGGCGGCGCGTTCGCGGAGACCGGGGCGCCGGAGCACGCGAAGGAGCAGAACGTCGTCGAGAACGTCAAGGCGCTCGCCGAGACGTGCCGGAGCAAGGGCATCCCCGTGCTCCACGTCTGGTACATCGTCGAGGACGGCTCCCCCGGACTGAAGATCAACGCCCCGCTCTTTGCCGGCGTCAAGGACAACAATGCGCTCGTGCGTGGCACGTGGGGCGCTGCTCCTGCCGAGGGGCTCGAGGCGCAGGACGGCGACTTCGTCGTCGAGAAGATGCGCATGAACGCCTGGGAGGGAACGCGGCTCGAGCACCTGCTGAAGGGCTTCGGCCGGGACACGATCATCGTCACCGGCGCCTGGACGAACATGTCCGTCGAGCACACGTCTCGGACGGGCGCGGACAAGGGCTACTTCATGGTCGTGCCCGAGGACGGCTGCTCGACGATGAACGCGGATTGGCACAACGCCTCGATCAACTTCGCACTCCAGAACGTCGCCACCGTGACCACCTGTGCTGCGGTGACGGTCGCGCTCGCCGGCGTTCCCGCCGGCGTGTAACGGCATCGAGGAGGGTGGCCGTGGTCTGCGGCCAACGGTCACCCTCCGAGCCGTCAGGTCGGCGAGCCCAGCTCTCGCTCGAGTGCCGCGAACGTGCTGTCGAAGGCCCGCCTGACACCCCGCGCGAGCAGCACGCGGTCGAACAGACCCGACAGACCGCCTCGCGGCTCGTACTCGACGACGAGCCGGTAGACGAAACCCTCGCCCTCGGGCTCGAAGTGGCGCTCGTGCGAGGCGTCGGGGAGGCCTGGCTGCGTGCTCGTGTAGGTGACCAGCCGGTTCGGCTCGAACCCCGTCACGCTCATCGTCAGGAGCCGCTCGCGCCCGAGGATCCGCGTGACCAGACGTGCGGTGTCCCCGATCGCACCCCAGCTCGACCCGGGCTCCAGCCTCACGTAGCCTGGCCAGAACCTCGGCCAGTTCGCGATGTCGGTGATGAACGCGAAGCCCTGCTCGACCGGTACGCCGTAGCGGCGCGTGCTCTCGATGCGCATCGCTAGTCGCCTTCCGGGTGCCAGCGCTCGAGGTAGTCCTCGCGGACGGGGGTGAAGACGTCCAGCACCAGTGCGCCTTCGGGACCGCAGTACGCCGAGTGCTCGACGCCGCCCGGCAGCACGTACGCCTCGAACGGTCGGAGCTCGTGGGCGACCCCGTCGACGACGAGGGCCTGCATGCCCTCGAGCACGATGCCGAGCTGCTCGTGCGGGTGGTTGTGAAGCGGGACCGTCGCGCCGGGCTCGAAGCGGATGAGGTTCAGCATCGCCCCCTCGCCGAACAGCGGGCGGCCGCTGACTCCCGCTGCCAGCTCGAAGGCGCGGACCGCGTCGAGACGGACGAACTGCGGCTCCATCGCATTCGATTATCACCCGCCGCGCCGCGCCGACGGTCAAACGCGGAGAAGTTGTCGCATCATTCTGCTCGTGCGGCGAGATCTTCCGGCGGGCACTGTCACCTTCCTCTTCACCGACGTCGACGGCTCGACGAAGCTGCTGTGCACACTCGGCGCCGAGGGCTACGCCGAGGCGCTCGCCGAGCACCGGCGGATCATCCGCGACGCGTGCACCGGCGAAGGTGGGATGGAGGTCGATACCCAAGGGGACGCCTTCTTCTTCGCCTTCCCGACGGCTCCGGGAGCACTTGCCGCGGCCTCGGCACTTACCGAGCGGCTCGCTTCGGGCCCGATCGCGGTGCGTGTCGGCCTGCACACCGGTACGCCGCTTCTCACCGAGGAGGGCTACGTCGGTGGAGACGTCAACCGAGCTGCGCGCATCGCCGCCGCCGGCCACGGCGGCCAGGTACTCGTCTCGGCCGCGACTGCCCAGCTCGTCGAGCTCGAACTCCATGATCTCGGCCAGCACCGGCTCAAGGACCTCTCGGCTCCCGAGCGGATCTACCAGCTCGGAAGCGGCGACTTTGCGGCGCTCAAGTCCCTGTACCGCACCAACCTCCCTGTTCCCGCAACCCCCTTCCTCGGGCGCGAGCAGGAGCTCGCCGAGGTGGTCGAGCTCCTCGCCGCAGACAACGCCCGCCTGCTCACACTGACCGGGCCGGGAGGAACCGGGAAGACGCGGCTCGCGCTGCAAGCGGCCGGCCTCGCGTCCGACGCCTACCCCGACGGGATCTGGTGGATCCCGCTTGCTCCGCTGCGCGATCCAGCGCTCGTCCTCCCAACGGCGAGTCAACTGCTCGGCTCCAAGAACGGTCTCGCCGAGCACATCGCCGACAAGTCGATGCTCTGCCTCTTCGACAACTTCGAGCAAGTGGTGGAGGCGGCTCCCGAGCTTGCAGCGCTCGTCAGCGCCTGCCCCAACCTCGACGTCCTCGTCACGAGCCGCGAGCGCCTGCGCGTCTCGGGCGAACAGGCCTACCCCGTCCCGCCGCTCGCAGAGCCGGACGGCGAGGCGCTCTTCGTGACCCGAGCCAGGGCCGTCGATCCTGCCTTCTCGCCGAGCGAGGCGGTCCGCGAGCTCTGCCTGCGCCTCGACGAGCTTCCGCTCGCGCTCGAGCTCGCCGCCGCCAGAACCGCGATCTTCAGCCCGGAGCAGTTGCTCGACAAGCTCTCCCAGCGGCTCGACATGTTCAAGGGAGAACGCGACGCCGATCCGCGTCAGCGGACCCTGCGCGCGACCATCGAGTGGTCGTACGACCTCCTCTCTGAGGACGAGCAGGGCCTCTTTCGCCGCCTCGCCGTCTTCGCCGGCGGCTGCGCCTACGAAGCGGCCGAGGAGATCGCAGGTGCCGACCCCGACACCATGCAATCGCTCCTCGACAAGAGCCTCCTTCGCAAACGCGACTCGAAGATCGGACCTCGCTACTGGATGCTCGAGACGATCCGCGAGTACGCGAGCGAGCAGCTCGAAGCCTCGGGCGAGGCAGAGGGTCGCAGGCGGCGGCACGCCGAGTACTTCCTGGGCCTCGCCGATGAAGCAGAACCGCATATCGCAACGGGCGGCACGTGGCTCGAACGCTTGGACGCGGAGATGGACAACCTCCGAAGTGCGTTCGACTTCGGGACAGGGACGGCGCCGCAGCGCGCACTTCGGGCGGCCGCGGCGCTCCACGAGTTCTGGTTCATGCGAGGGCACATCGTGGAGGCACGAGCGCGACTCGAGAAGGCCCTGGCCATAGACCCTGAGCCGACTGCCGCGCGTTGTCGTGCGCTCATCGCCGCGAGCGCAGCCGCAATCAATGCGGGAGACGATTCCGCGGTTCGAGCTCGGCTCGACGAGGCGCTCGCCATCTCGAACGCGCTCGGAGATGGTCACTTACGAGCGCTCGTGCAATACGGCGAGACATGGTTCTTGATGGACAAGGGAGAATGGTCGGCAGCGCTCGAGATCCTCGAGGACATCGTGCCCGTCCTTCGCGGCCTCGGTGACTGGGACCTGGCGATCCGGGCCAACCGGTCACGCGCGTGGATGTACGAGGAGCTCGGGGACAAGGCGCGATTCTGGGCGCTCACCGAGGAGAACCTGGAGCACGCCCGGACGTACGGACACAGGCGGATCGAGGCTCGCTCGCTTGGAGCATTGGCCGAAAGGGCCGCCAACGAAGGTCGCTTCGACGACGCGCGCGACCTCCTCGTGCAGTCGTTGCGGATTGACCGCGAACTCGGGAATGTCCCCTTCGTGAGCCTCGACCTCGTCCGATTTGCGGTGATCCACATTCGAGACGGGAACCCGCGCCTCGCCGCTCGGCTGATCGCCCGCGCCGTGGCGGTGTTTCACGAGATCGGCTTCTCGCTCGAGCCGTGGATGACGCGCGAAGTGGACGACGCGACAGCGGCTGCACGGGCCCAGCTCGACCACGAGTCTTTCGACGGGGCCTGGGAGGAGGGTGCGAAGCTGAACCTCGACGAGGCGGTCGCGCTCGCACTCGAGACCGAGCCGTAGGCACTCGATTATCGTCCTGACGTGACCGCGGTTGAGCTTACGCTCCTGCAGCGGCAGGCGTACGTGGACGGGAACTGGGTCGACGCCGACTCCGGCGAGACCTTCCCCGTGCTGAATCCCGCGACCGGTGAGGTTGTCGCCGAGGTGCCCCGCATGGGCGCTGCCGAGACCCGCCGAGCTCTCTCCGCCGCCGAACGCGCGCTCCCGGAATGGAAGGCGCGCACGGCGAAGGACCGAGCACGGGTGCTGCGCCGGCTCGCCGATCTCATGCTCGAGCACGAGGACGACCTCGCGCGGCTCATGGTGACCGAACAGGGCAAGCCCCTCGCCGAGGCGCGCGTCGAGGTGCAGTACGCCGCGTCGTTCTACGAGTGGTTCGGGGAGGAGGCGAAGCGCGTCTACGGCGACACGATCCCGTCGCCCTGGCCCGACAGGCGGATCCACGTGACGAAGGAGGCGGTCGGCGTCACCGCCGGCATCACGCCGTGGAACTTCCCGGCGGCGATGCCGACGCGCAAGTCGGCGCCCGCTCTTGCGGCCGGCTGCACGATGGTGCTGAAGCCAGCGGAGCAGACGCCGCTCTGTGCGCTCGCGATCGCCGCGCTCGCCGAGGAGGCGGGCATTCCGGCGGGCGTCTTCTCGATCGTCACCGGGTCCGCCGAGGACGCGCCCGCGATCGGCGGCGAGATGACCTCGAACGCGGCGGTCCGCAAACTCGGGTTCACGGGCTCGACGGAGGTCGGGAAGCTGCTGATGGCGCAGTGCGCGCCGGGGCTCAAGAAGATCTCGCTCGAGCTCGGAGGCAACGCGCCGTTCATCGTCTTCGACGACGCCGACCTCGAGGAAGCGGTAGCCGGAGCGGTCACGTGCAAGTTCCGCAACTCCGGCCAGACCTGCATCTCCGCCAACCGGATGCTCGTGCAGGAAGGGATCTACGACGACTTCCTCGCTTCGTTCACCGAAGCGGTTCGCGGGCTCAAGGTCGGGGACGGCTTCGCGGAGGGCGTGAACGTCGGCCCGCTCATCGACGAGCCGGCGGTCGACAAGGTCGAGCGCCACGTCGCCGACGCGGTCGGTCATGGCGCCGAGCTCGTCGTCGGCGGCGAGCGCAGCGAAGGGCAGTTCTTCCGGCCGTCGGTGCTCGTGGACGTGACCGCCGAGATGGCCATGAGCTGCGAGGAGACGTTCGGCCCGGTCGCGGGCATCGCGCGTTTCTCGACCGAGGAGGAGGCGATCCGGATCGCCAACGACACGCCGTACGGCCTTGCCGCGTACTTCTTCTCGCAGGGTCTCGGTCGCGTGCACCGCGCCGCGGAGGCGCTCGAGTACGGGATCCTCGGGATCAACACGGGGCTCATCTCGACCGAGGTCGCGCCGTTCGGCGGCGTGAAGGAGTCGGGGATCGGTCGAGAGGGCTCGTCGTACGGGATCGACGAGTGGCTCGAGCTCAAGTACTGGGCGATCGGCGGGATCGCGTGATCGTCGAGCAGCGCGACTACCACGTGTACGCGGGGAAGCTGCCGGAGGTGCTGCGCCTCTACGAGGAGGAGGGAATTCCACTCCAGCAGGAGATCCTCGGCGGCCTCGTGGGCGCTTTCACGACCGAGATCGGCGCGCTCTCGACGTACTCGACCCTGTGGCGCTACGACTCGTTCGCCGACCGGGAGGAGAAGCGTGCGCGCCTCCAAGCGGATCCGCGCTGGAAGGACTTCCTCGCGCGCGTGCAGCCGCTCTTCCATACCCAGCAGAACCGGATTCTCGTCCCGACGTCGTTCTCGCCTCTTCGCTGATGCGGGCGCTCGACGGCAAGGTCGCGATCGTCACGGGCGGCGCGCAGGGGATCGGCGCGGCGATCGCCACGGGGCTCGCGGGCGAGGGCGCGGAGGTCGTGGTCGTGGACCTCGAGCCGCCGGAGGGCGGGATCAGGGCGGACGTCTCGTCCGAGGACGACGTATCCCGGATGGTCGGTGAGGCGCTCGAGCGAAACGGCCGCATCGACATCCTCGTCAACAACGCCGGCCTCTATGCCTCGCTCGAGATGCGGGCGTTCACCGAGATCCCGCTGGAGGAGTGGGACCGCGTCATGGAGGTGAACGTCGCGTCGATGTTCCTCACCTGCCGTGCGGTGGTGCCGGTCATGCGCGAGCAGGGCGGCGGCAAGATCGTGAACATCTCGTCGGGCACCCCGTTCCGCGGCGTGCCGTTCCTGCTCCACTACGTGACCTCGAAGGGCGCGATCGTCGCGTTCACGCGCGCCCTCGCGAAGGAGCTCGGGAAGGATTCCATCCACGTGAACTGCGTCGCGCCCGGCTTCACGATGTCGGACGGCGTGAAGTCGAACCCGAAGGTCGTCGAGGCGCTCCGCGACGTGTCGGTCGCGTCCCGCACGCTGCAGCGTGACCAGGTCCCCGAGGACGTCGTCGGCGCCGTCGTCTTCCTCTGCACGCCGGCAGCCGACTTCATCACCGGGCAGACCATGGTCATCGACGGCGGCCAGTACTTTCATTGAGGCTCTCGGAGCACCCCGACGGGATCGAGATCGGGGACGGACGCCACGTCGTCTACGACCTCGTGGCGGGCGAGGCATTCCTCGGCGCGGCGACGGTGAGCTCGTATGCGCTTCTCTGGGAGCTCGACGATCCCGGGCCGGGGCACGTCGTGCGCTGCGACCGTGTCGACTTCCCGCCGGGCGGCGTCGCCTACCGGCACGTGCATCCCGGGCCGGGGATCCGGCGGCTTCTGCACGGCGAGCTGACGATCGACCGCGGCGACGGCGACCTGCGCTCGTACGGCGCCGGCGAGTCCTGGCACGAAGCCGCGGACGACCCCGTGCTGGCGAGGGCTTCGGCGACCGAGGACACGGCGTTCGTCCGCGTCATGGTGCTTCCGGCCGAGTGGGCGGGCCGTCGCACGATCCGCTACCTCGACCCGGCGGACGAGGACGAGCCGCGGCTGCAGCGCGCAACCGTGCTCCTCGAGGCGTCCCTGTGAGGAGCGGCGGCCGGATCCTCGTCGATCAGCTCGAGCTGAACGGCGTCGACCTTGCGTTCTGCCTCCCCGGCGAGAGTTACCTGCCCGTGCTGGACGCGCTCTACGACTCGCCGATTCGCGTCATCACCTGTCGTCACGAGCAGGGAGCCGCCAACGCCGCCGAGGCGTACGGGAAGCTGACCGGCCGGCCGGGGATCTGTCTCGTGACGCGCGGACCGGGCGCGACCCAGGCTGCGGTCGGCGTGCACACGGCGAAGCAGGACTCCTCGCCGATGATCCTCCTGGTCGGACAGGTGCCGCGCGCGTTCCGCGGGCGCGAGGCCTGGCAGGAGCTCGACTACGCGCGCGTGTTCGGCGGTATCGCGAAGGCGGCGTGGGAGATCGAGAGTGCGGCCCGGATCCCCGAGCACATGGCCGAGGCATTCTCGCTCGCGCTGTCGGGCAGGCCCGGGCCGGTCGTCGTCGCGCTCCCCGAAGACGTTCTCGTGGAGGAGGCGGAGGTCGCCGACGCGGCGCGCGTCGAGCCCGCCGCACTGGAGCCCGAAGCGAGCGACCTCGAACGGCTGCGCGAGCTGCTGGCCGGTGCCGAGCGACCGCTCGTCGTCGTGGGCGAGGGCGGCTGGACCGCGGAGACGAGCCGTGACGTCCAGGCGTTCTGCGAGGCCAATGAGCTCCCGGTCGCATGTGCGTTCCGCTGCCAGGACTTCGTCGACAACCGCTCGCCGAGCTACATCGGCGTGCTCGGCGTCGCGATGGACGAGGCGATCGCGGCCCGGATGCGTGATGCCGACGTCGTGGTGGCGATCGGCGGGCGCCTCGGCGAGGTGCCGACGCGCCGGTACACGCTCCTCGAGCCACCCGATCCGCGCCAGCTGCTCGTGCACGTGCACCCCGATCCGACAGAGCTCGGCCGCGTGTACGAGCCCGATCTCGCGATCGCGGCCACGCTCCCGGAGCTGGCGACCGCCCTGCTCTCCATCGATCCGATCGAGGCGCCCTGGAGCGAGTGGGCGGCGGACGCGCGTGCCGACTACGAGCGGAACCTCGTGCACGAGCCGATGGAGGGCGACGTCGACCTCGGCGAGATCATGGCCGTCCTCCGCCGCCGTCTCCCCGCCGACGCCGTCCAGACGTGCGGCGCGGGCAACTTCACGGTGTGGGCGCACCGCTTCGCCCGGTTCACGGAGTTCGGGACGCAGGCCTGCCCGCGCTCGGGGTCGATGGGCTACGGGCTCCCTGCCGCAGTCGCGGCGAAGCTCGTCCATCGAGACCGCGCGGTCGTCTGCTTCACGGGCGACGGCGACTTCGTGATGAGCTCCCCCGAGCTCGCGACCGCTGTCCAGTACGACCTTCCCATCGTCGTGCTCCTCGTCAACAACGGCATGTACGCGACGATCCGCATGCACCAGGAGCGCCAGTTTCCGGGACGCGTCGTGGGAACCGACCTCGAGAACCCCGACTTTCCTGCACTTGCCCGCGCATACGGAGCGCACGGGGAGCGCGTGGAGCGGACCGAGGACTTCGAGGCGGCCTTCGAGCGCGCGCTCGCGGCGGGCAAGCCGTCGGTGCTCGAGCTCCCTGTCGACCCGGAGCGGATCAGCCCGCGCGTGAAGCTAAGCGAGCTGCAGGCCGGCCGATGAGAGAGGAGATCCGCGTCGAGGGGCTCGCCGAGCCGATCTCCCACTTCACAGACGCCGTGCGAGCGGGCGGGTTCCTCTACGTCTCGGGGATCGTCGCCGTCGACGGCGAGGGACGACTCGTCGGCGGCGATGACGTCGTCGCGCAGACGCGTCAGGTCTTCGAGAACATGCGCATCGTCCTCGAAGCGGGCGGCTGCGGGTTCGCAGACGTCGTGAAGGTAACGGTGTTCCTGACCGATATCGACGACCGCCCACTCGTCAATCCGGTGCGACAGGACGTCTTCGGCGACACGCGGCCCGCCTCGACGCTCGTGGAGGTGCCGCGCCTGGCCGTGCCCGGCGCGAAGGTCGAGATCGAATGCGTCGCGCTCGTGCCATGAGCGGCGACGCCCACAACGCGTTCATCACGCGCGTCGAGCCCGCGGGCGAGCCCGGGCCTGGCGTGCTCTCAGGGACGACGCTCGCCGTCAAGGACCTCTTCGACACCGCGGGCGTGCGGACGACGTATGGCTCGCGGATCTACGCCGACCACGTGCCGGACCGGAACGCGGTCGCGGTGCAGCGTCTGCTCGACGCGGGAGCGGTCATGGTCGGCAAGACGCACCTCCCGGAGTTCGCGTGGAGCGTGCTGGGCCAGAGCGAGTTCTACGGGACGTGCCACAACCCGGCGCACCCAGGCAAGACGACCGGCGGCTCGTCCTCCGGCTCGGCGGCCGCACTCGCAGCCGGTCTCTGCGAGCTCGCGCTCGGCTCGGACACGGGCTGCTCGATTCGCCTTCCGTCCGCCGCCTGCGAGACGGTCGGCCTCAAGTCGCAATGGGGCCGCATCCCCCTCGAGGGCGCCTTTCCTCTGGTGCCGCTCCTCGACACGGCCGGGCCGATGGCGACAACCGTGGAGGACGTCGCGCTGATGTGGTCGGTACTCACCGAGTCGCCGGTACCGGAGCCGCGCCTGGAAGGGCTGACGGTCGGGCTCCTCCGCGAGCCGCCCGACCTCGCCGACGGACGCGAGGTCGAGCGCAGCGACCTGGCCGAGCAGTGGGTCGCGGACCTCGAACGGCTCGGCGCGCACGTCGTCGAGGCGCGTGTCCCGGGTCCCACGGCCAACCCGTGGCCGCAGTTCGGCCACGAGGCGCTCCGCTCGCACGCCGCGACGTTCCCGAGCCGAGCGGACGAGTACGGATGGGTCATGCGCAAGAAGCTCGAGGCTGCGCTGCGCGAGACTCCCGAGGCGATCGCGGCCGCCTACCGCGCGATCGACGAGTGGCGCCGGTACGAGCCCGACGTCGACCTGTACGTGAGCCCGTGCTACGCGATCGAGCTTCCGGCGGAAGACGCCGACGAGCTCGAGGTACGACTCCCGCTCACGTCGTTCCTCCGCTGGGTGAACCTCACCGGCTGGGCCGGGCTGGCGATCGGGAACCTGCAGCTCGTCGCTCCGACCGACGAGGTCGTCCTCGCGGCGGGGCTCGCCTGGGAACGCCACTAGTCGTCACGGCGGTTCTCGTTGAAAGCGGGGAGCGACGTTGGTACGTTCGCCGGGCCGGTGGCCGAGCGAATCCGCGCCTGGGGAGTCGTAGGGACCGTGCCGCGCGCCGCCGCGGCTGCGCTCGTCGTGTTCGCGATCCTCTACGTGATCGTCATCGCGAACCCGCCTCCTGCCGACTTCAGCGGGGGCGACTGGCGGACCACCAACACCGGCTCAGCCTTCGACGACCCGAGCACGTTCCTCACGACGATCCTCGACGGGCTCACGTTCGCAGGGCTCCTCTTCATCGTCGCGAGCGGCTTTTCGCTGATCTTCGGCCTGATGCGCGTCGTGAACATGGCGCACGGCGCGTTCTACCTCCTCGGCGGCTACATCGCGTACGAGATCCAGCAGCGGATGACCGGCTCCGGGTTCGGGCTGAACCCGACCGAGGTGAACACGCTCGAGTGGGTCGTGCCCTGGCTCGTGGCGATGGTCTGCATCGGCGTTTTCGGGCTTGCCGTGCAGCAGCTCCTGCTCCGTTGGAACCAGGGACAGGACCTCCGGCAGGCATTGATCACGATCGCCGTCTCCGTGATCGTGGCCGATCAGGTCATCGCGCACTTCCCGCGAACCGTCCCGGCCGGCACGCAGCAGTTCGGAGGCAACGCGGTCAGCATCTCGTGGCCGGGCTGGACGAACCGGCTCGTCGACCTGCACGTCGGGGGAGTCAGCTACTCGCTCTCGCGGCTCGTGATGCTCGCGCTCGGCGTCGCCGTCGGGATCGTGCTGTTCCTGTGGCTGCACAAGACGAAGACGGGCATGGTGATCCGCGCGGGCGTCGACGACCGGCAGATGACCGCGGCGATCGGGATCAACATCCAGACGACCTTTGCGATCGCGTTCCTCGTCGGCTCGTCGCTGGCGGCGTTCGGCGCAACCGTCGGCGGTTCCCAGGCGTCGATCGCGCAGGGCCGCGACGGCGAATGGCTCCTCTTCTCGCTCGTCGTCGTGATCATCGGCGGCATGGGCTCGCTCGCGGGCGCCGCCGTGGGGTCGGTGCTCTACGGGCTCGTGTTCGCGTTCGCGGTCGCCTACCTGCCGACGACCGGGAACGAGTGCTGCACGCAGTATTCCGTCGTCCTGACCTTCGCGCTGATGGCCCTCGTGCTCGCATTCAGGCCGCAGGGCCTCTTCGGGAGAGCGGCGTGACGGTCGACAGAACAAAACTCGCGACGGAGCGCGTCATCGGAGTCGCGGCGCTCGTGATCGCCGTCCTCGCGCCGACGCTCTTCAGCGCCTTCTGGCTCAACTCGATCCTCACGCAGGCGCTCATCCTCGGCATCGGCGCCGCGAGCCTGATCTTCCTCTCGGCCTACGGTGGCATGATCTCGCTGGCGCAGACCGGCCTGATGGGGATCGCCGGCTACGCCCTCGCGAACATGGTCACGCAGAGGGTCCCGGGCGGGGAGACCAAGGGCCTGCTGCTCGGCTGGGACCCGACGGTCGGGCTCGTGGCCGCGATTCTGCTCACCGTCGGTATCGGGCTCGTCTTCGGGGCGGTCGCGTCGCGGAGCTACGGCATCTACTTCCTGATGCTGACGCTGACGTACACCGTCATCGCGTTCCTCTTCGTCGGCTCCGTGACGCTCATCGGCGGCTTCTCGCCCGTGGCCGGCGTCGACATCTACACGCCCGGGTTCATCGGGGACATCGCGACGGACCGGGAGCGCCTCTACTACATCACGCTGATCACCGCGGTCTTCGTGTACGTGCTCGTCCGGTACCTCGTGCGGACGCCGTTCGGCGTCTCGCTCCAGGGCATCCGCGACGAGCCCGTGCGCATGGCGTCACTCGGGTACAACGTCGCGCTCCACCGCACGATCGCGTTCGGCATCGGTGCGTTCATCGCCGCGCTCGGCGGCGTTCTCTACGCGTGGTGGTTCGGGCAGCTCTCGCCGACGACGATGGGCCTCGACGCGACCATTCAGATGCTGGTGATCGCCGTCATCGGCGGGCTCCGCCGCATCGAGGGGGCGTGGCTCGGCGCGGTCGCGTTCCTCATGATCAACAACGAGATCACCAACCGCATCCCGTCCTCGGGTCTCCCGGTGATCGGGGGCACCTTCAACACCGTGATCGGATTCATCTTCCTGGCGATCGTGATCATCTCCCCCGACGGGCTCATGGGCCTGTGGGATCGCATGTGGGATGCGCTGCGCCGGCGAGGCGGTCCACCGCACGCGGAGCCCGAAGGAACCGAGCCCGCGGCGGTCGCGTCCTCATGAGGTGGGGTGGAAACCTGCAGACGACTTGGCGTAGGCTCACCGTTGCTGATTCAGGGTTGATAGTGCAGGCACCGAGAAGGAGGGTCATATGAAGGTAGGGAGGTGGAAGCTCCTGCTTCCGCTGGCGCTACTCGCAGTCGGCGCGACGATCGGAACTTCGGGTGCACTCGCAACACCTTCGCAGGCGAGTGACGTGAAGTTCGCGATCATGACCGACTGCAAGGGCGCATTCGCCTTCGGCTACGAGGTGGACACGGCGGGCACCATCGCCGCGCTCTCGCAGTACGCAGGCGCGAAGCCGAAGAACAAGAAGAAGCCATCGGCCGGGATGACCGGCGGCACGGCCGGCGGCAAGCGGCTCAACCTCGTGGGGATCGGCTGCGGCGACGAGACTCCCGCACTGGCCCTCAAGGAGACGCGCCGTCTGATGGTGCAGCTCAAGGCGGACATCATGATCGGGCCGCTCTCGGGCGACGAGTCCGTCTCCATCGCCAACTGGGCGAAGCAGAACCCGCAGAAGACCGTGATCATCGGGACCGCCGGTGCGCAGGATCCGACCATGCAGATCGCACCGAAGAACCTGTTCCGCTATCACGGAGACGGCGCGCAGTGGAACGCGGGCCTCGGGGAGATCGTCTACAAGCGGCTCGGCTGGCGTACGGCCGCGCTCATCGGTGACGACTACAGCTTCCCGTGGACCTCGGCCGCCGGCATCATCGCCGACTTCTGCGGAATCGGCGGGCGGATCACGAAGCGCGTCTGGACACCGCCGGCAGGAGGCGACTACGCACCGTTCATCCGCCAGCTCCCGCGGCCGAACCAGGTCGACGGGTACTTCTGGCTGGTCGGAGGCGCGAACACGAGTGCGGCGCTGACCGCGTTCGAGCAGGCGTACGGGCCCGTCAATGCGAGGCAGCACTCGGGCAACCTCTTCCTCTACTTCCTCGGAGCGAATACGACCGTCGCACCACGTCTCGTGGGTGCGTACTTCGGCGGTTTCGGGACGTTCCAGACGGGAGGTCTGAAGAAGGCTCAGGCAGTCCAGTACGTGAAGAACGCGAGCAAGTGGTTCACGGGCCAGAACGTGAACGACGGGTTCTTCTACAACTACTGGAATGCGGCCTGGGCGATGGTCCAGGGGCTGAACAAGTCGAAGGGCGCCGTCGGCGCCGCCCTGCAGAGGGCGCTGCCGCGGTCGATCAAGCCCGGCTTCCAGGTCGCCAACAACGGCGTCCTCAAGCTCGACAGTCGTCGCCAGGCGATCCAGGACCAGTATCCGCTCCAGATCACGAAGGCCTCGGGTTCCGGAACGGTTACGGCCAGCATCGCGGGCTACGTCCCGAACGTCGACCAGACGTTCGGCGGCTACTTCGGCCCGAACAAGCCCGCTCCGGGGCGCAACTACCCACCGTGCGTGAAGCGGAAGCTCCCGTGGCAGGGGAAGATCAAGGTCGTCAAGAACGGCGTGATCACCAACCAGAACATCAAGTAGGTCGGTGACCGAAGCAGCACCGTCCGTCGAACACGCCACGCCGACCCTCCGCTTGCGGGGGGTCGGCCGGCGGTTCGGCGGGCTCCACGCCGTGAGCGCCGTCGACCTCGACGTCGTTCACGGCGAGAGGCGCGCCATCCTCGGCCCGAACGGGGCGGGGAAGACGACGCTCTTCAACGTCATCTGCGGGGACATGCCCGCATCCACCGGAACGGTCGAGATCTTCGGCGAGGACGTCACGAAGAAGCCGGCTCGATACCGGGCGAAGATGGGGCTGGCGCGCACGTACCAGCAGTCACGGCTCTTCGACGGCCTGACCGTCGAGGACTCGATCTACCTCGCCATCGTGGGCGTCGAGGGCGGGAGGCTGCGCCCCGTTCTCCTTCCCGGCAAGGAGCGCGAGATCCGCGAGCGCGCGCGGGAGGCCGCAGGTCGCGTGGCCATCTCGCACAAGCTCGATGAGATCGTCGGGTCCCTGTCGCACGGCGAGCACCGGCAGGTCGCGATCGCGATGGCGCTCGCCGCCGAGCCCAAGGCCCTCATGCTCGACGAGCCGGCGTCGGGGCTCTCGCGGGGTGAGCGCCAGCTCCTCACGGAGCTGCTCCTCGGTCTCGACCGGAAGATCACGCTGATCCTCATCGAGCACGACATGGACATCGCGCTCCGGGTCGCCGAGAGCGTGACGATGATGCACGACGGTCGCGTGATCGTCGAAGGCACGCCTGACGAGATCCGCGCGAACGAGACGGTCCACGACCTCTACCTCGGGCGTGGGTACGGGCATGAGTGACGCTGCCGCGGCACCGGAGCCTCAGGCCGCGGCGCTCCTCGAGATCACCGGGCTGAGTGCGTACTACGGCAGCGCGCAGGCGCTCGAGGACGTCACGTTCACCATGGGGCGCGAGTCGATCGCGGTCGTCGGCCGGAACGGCATGGGCAAGACGACGCTCTGCAACGCGATCATCGGGATCTCACCGCCGCGCGCCGAGGGCTCGATCCGGTTCGACGGCGAGGAGCTCGTCGGGATGCCGTCGCACAAGATCGCGCGCCGGGGCGTCGGCTACGTCCCCCAGGGGCGCCGGCTCTTTCCGTCGTTGACCGTCGACCAGCACCTGAAGATCGCCGCGCGCGGCGCGGCGGCCAACGGGAGCGCGTGGACGCGCGAGCGCGTGTACGAGCTGTTCCCGCGACTGGCCGCGCGGAAGGGCAACGGCGGCGCGGAGCTCTCCGGCGGCGAGCAGCAGATGCTCGCGATCGGCCGCGCGCTCGTCACGAACCCGAGGATCCTCGTCATGGACGAGCCTTCGGAGGGACTCGCTCCGGCTGTGATCGAGGGGCTCATCGAGACCTTCAAGCACCTCGAGGAGGAAGGCCTCGCGATCCTCCTCATCGAGCAGAACCTCGGCGTCGCCACTGCGCTGGCCGAGCGTCAGCTCGTCATGATCGGAGGGGGGATCGCGGCGGAGACGACCGCGTCCGACCTCGCCGGCGACCCCGAGCTCCAGCGCCGCTACCTCGGCGTCGAGCCGCTCGCTCACTAGATGGTTGATGCCACGACCTCGCGCGTCCGGGTGCGCAATCTGGCGCGTCCGGGACGCTACCGCCCCGCGCCCTGGGGTCTGGCTTCAGCCAGACTCCAGCCACGCGGTGCGTGCGCTTCGCGACTGGAGAGCGGCGTCGAGGCGTCGAGCCTCACCACCGCTCTCCCGTCGCGCCCCGGAGCGGCCAGCTCACGCCCCGGAGTCGGCGATCTCGTGGCATCAACCATCTAGCCGTGCGCCTTCTCGCCGCCTTGCTCGCCCTCGCCTGCGCTGTCGTCGCCACGGGGTGCGGTGGCGACGACGAGTCCAGCGCGGACCTCGCGTTCGTCTCCAGTCGCGACGGCGACTACGCGGTCTTCGTCATGGCGGCGGACGGGAGCGGCGAGCGCCGGCTCACCGACGCGGGCGGCGAGCTCGGGCCCACGGAGTCGCCCTTCTTCCAGGTCGAGCCGGCCTGGTCGGGGGACGGCTCGAAGATCGCCTTCGTCAGCGGCCGCACCGGCTCGGCCGACATCTACGTGATGAACGCGGACGGGTCGGGTACCCGGAGGCTCACCGCGACGACGCAGAACGACTCACACCCGACCTGGGAGCCGACCGGCGAGGGGATCGCGTTCGCCCGCGACGGCGAGATCTATGTGGTGAATGCGGACGGTGGTGCGCCGACGCGGATCTCGGACGTCCTCGTCGAGGAGTCGGACCCGTCGTGGTCGCCCGACGGGGCGTGGATCGCGTACGTCCGGAGAACGCCGGGGACGGCGATCCAGAACGTTTGGGTCATGCGGCCGGACGGGTCCGAACGGAGGCCGCTGACGAGGCAGGACGGACGGGCCTTCACACCCGCGTGGTCGCCCGACTCGAGCCGGATCGTGTTCGCGACGAACGCGGAGAGCGACGAGGCGTACGAGCTCTTCACGGTCGGCCTCGACGGCAAGCGCCTGCGCCGCGTGGCCCCGACCGCCGGTGACAACTTCGAGCCCTCGTGGTCTCCCGACGGCTCCAGGATCGCCTACCAGGAGGCGGGCGCGATCTTCACGGTCGAGCTCGGCGGCGGCGAGGTCGAGAAGCTGACCGACGGGGACGGCAACGACTCGTCGCCGGCGTGGAGCCCCGCGCCGTCCCAAGATTGACCGATTTGTGACCCTTACAGGGTCAGACCCTGTTAAGGCCGCAAGAGTGCGCCGATCCGTCCACAGTGGTGGGCCGCTCAGAGCCGGACGGCGGCGGCATGGGTGCCGAGGATTGGCTCCCTCAAGGCTCCGGAATCCCGAGGTCGGGCGGGCGGTCGTCGCCGCGTCCTTCGACGAGCTCGGGCGCGAGCTCTTCGAGGAGGCGGAGCACGAGCTCCGCGCGACGCACGCGCTCGCGGCCGAGCTTCACGGCGAGGTCTTCGAGGTGCAGCCCGGACGGATAGATGTTCGGCGCGTTGCGCAGCCCGAGCTTCACGTACACCGGTGCCGCGAGCCGGATGATCTCCGGCACCTCGTAGAACCGCACGAACCCGCCCTGGTCGTCGGGCACCTCCACGTAGACGTCGAGCGGGGCCGAGCACGCCGTGCGCAGCTCGCCCAGCTCGGACGGCGAGAGGTCGGTCGCGACGTTCACGGTGGTCGCGCCGAGCTCTTCCAGCGTGCGCGCCGACGCAGCGTTCGCGCAGGGCAGGAGCACGGACGTCTTCAGGACGAGGCTCGGCGGGAGCTGCCCATCGCGCCGCATCCGGCCGAGCGTGGCGAGCACGCCGAGATCGGCGACGAGGAAGGAGCGTATGCCGAGTGCGACGCCTCGTTCCACCTCGGCCACGCACGCTCGAATCCCGCCATCGCCGCGCGCGGTGCCTCCTGCCGACGCGGTCGCGAGCGACTGCCCTCCCGTGTCCCAAGCGCCCCTAGGCCCGAGGAAGAGCGAGACCTCGATGCCCGCGCCGGCTCCGAGAGCCGCCAGCTCGCGGATCTCGGCGTCGGTGAGCATCATCACGCCGCTGCCCTGCGAGACGCGTCGCACCGGCACGGCGCGCTTCTCGGCTTCGTCTAGCACCGCCTCGAGCACGCGCGGGCCCTCAACCGACGGGATCTCGATGCGGTACCGGAGGCCGTCCTCGAACCGCGCCTCACTCATGTCGCGGAGCCCAGAACGTCTCGAAGGCTTCGGGATCGCTCGGCAGCGCGAGCACGTGATGGACGAGCCCGTTGTCGATCCGGAACAGCAGCACCTGGTCGAGCTCGAGCCTCCTCCCGTGCCGTGATCCTCGCGCGCGGTAGAGAGCGGCCGCGCGCCCGTCGCTCGCGAGCACGTCGACGAGCTCGGAGCCGTACGTGCCCTCCGTCTCCTTCGGCAGCTTCGCGAGGAACCGGAAGATCGCCTCGCGTCCTTCGTAGAGACCCGCCATCACGCCGCGCCCGGGCACCGACCAGACCGCGTCCTCGGCGAACAGTCCTCGGAGGGCGAGCCCCTCCTTCCTGGCGAACGCGTCGAAGATCCGGTGGACGATCGCAGCGTTCTCAGCTGCGGACACGGCCCTCCTCCCAGCGGGAGATGAGTCCCTCTACGTGCCGACGCTGGGCATCCGTGAACGGGGCGAGTGCGACGAGGCGGCGCGCTTCCTCCGGGTCGTCGTTCGCGATGGCAGCCTCGAGGTGCTCGCGCTGTGGCGTGGGCTGGCGGAGCTGCCGCCGCAACCAGCGCAGCAAGCTCACGGCCGCCTGATCCGTCATGCGATCAGGCTATCGACGCGCGGATCAGCTCGTCTCGTCGTCGTCGTCCGGGTCGGCGGCGGGTGCCGCGTCGTCCTCGGACAGGCTGTACGCGCTGAGCCGGTTCGACAACCCCGCCATCCAGCCGACCTCGCCGACTTCGTCTCCCGGCTCTGCCGGCTCGGTCTTCGACTTTCCGGACTCGGCGGCGGGGCGTGGGCGGGCGGTTCGACGGCTCTCGCGAGGTTCGTCCTCGTCGCGGTCTGCCGGCAGCGTCGGGAACGCGGTCACAGGCGGGAAGTAGATGCCTGCCGCCTGCGAAGGCGTCTCGTCGACCTGGTCGTCCGGGCGCCTGGCCTCGACCACCGGCCGGGGCTCGGGAGTAGGAGGCGGCGGTGCGGGTGCGACGGGACGCGGGTTCGACGGGTCGATGACGTAGTCGGGAAGCGGCCCGAGGTCTTCTTCCTCCTCGGGCTCCGCCTCAGCGGCGGGCGCCGGAGGGGGCGCGGCGTCGGCGCTGGGCTCGACGACGAACTCGGGGAGAGGCCCCGAGAGGTCGGGCTCCGGCTCGGGCTCCGGGACGACGACGGGCTGGGTCTCGTCCGGTGCGTCGACGACGTAGTCGGGTAGTGCCGCGGGCATGTCGACGACGCTGAACGAGGGCTCCTCGGACGGCTCGGGCTCGGGCGCCGTCTCCTCGGGCTCCGGCAGCGCGACGAGTGTGGGCAGATCGGGCGACGGGTCGTCGTGCTCAGGCTCGACCGTCGGCTCGGGCTCGTGCTCGGGCTCGGGCTCCGGGACGGCCGCCTCGGCGGCGATCGGCTCGGACACCTCGACGGATTCCGGCTCCGGCTGGGCTTCGACCACCGGCTCTGGCGGTGCTTCGACCATCGGCTCCGGCTCTGTCTGGACGTCGAGCTCGGGCTCCGGCTCGGCCTCGACCATGGGAAGCGCCTCGGCGACCACCGGCTCGGGCTCGACCACCGGCTCGGGCGCGACCACGGGCTCCGGCTCTACGACATGCTCGATCACGGGCTCGGGGACGACAGGCTCGACGAACTGCTCGACGAACGGCTCGATGACGACCGCGTCCGGCTCCTGGACGAACGCGACCGGCGGCACGGGCTCGGCCGGTGCCTCGACACGGGGTGAGAACTCGCCGTCCAACGCCGGCGGCGCCGGGGTGGGCACGTCGTCGGGCTCGACGGTCGGCGTCTCCCACAGCGGCCGCCCGCCGAGAGGGCGCTCGCGAAGCTCGTGGCGGCTGATCTTCCAGCCGACGATGGGCAGCTCCTCGACGAAGACGATCTCGCGTGGAACCTGCTGGGTCGGGAGGGTCTGCGCGGCATACTCGCGAAGCTCGACCTCGCCCTCCGCCGAGCCCGCGTCCGCCCGCTTGGGCACGACGTACGCCCGGACGAAGTGGCCCCCGCGCTGGAGATCGCGCATGCCGACGACGGCAGTCCTCGCGATCGCCGGGTGCCCGTCGAGCACGCGCTCGACGTCGTACGGGCCGAAGGTCCGGCCGCTCGAGGAGATCACGTCCTCTGCTCGGCCGACGAACGTGAAGTACCCCTCCTCGTCGACCTGCGCCACGTCTCCGGTCAGGTACCAGTCGCCGAGGAACGCCGACTTCGTCTCCTCCGGAAGCTCCCAGTAGCCGGCGAACAGCGTGGGGGGTCGGCCACGGACGGCGAGATCGCCTTCGATGCCGTGCGGAAGCTCGTTGCCCTGGTCGTCGATGACCGCCACGTGGTGGCCGGGGAGGGCGCGGCCGCAGGAGCCGGGCTTGACGGCGCCGTCCGCGAGGTTCGCGACGACGATGTTCGTCTCGGCCTGGCCGTAGCCGTCGGCGATCGACATGCCCCAGCGCTCCTCGAAGACCGCGACGACCTCGGGATCGAGGAAGTCGCCGGTCGAGACGAGGCGCCGGAGGCGCGGCGAGCGGAAGCGCTCGAGCTTCGGGTGCTCGGCGAGCGCCCGGTATTCGGCCGGTGACTGGCAGAGGATGCTCGGGCCGAGCCTGAACAGGAGGTCGAGCCGCTCGTCCGCGTCGAAGGCGCCCTGCTGGAGCACGACCTCGGCACCGCGCGACCACGGCCCGATCACCGAGTTCCACATGGTCAGCGGCGACGTCGACTCCGAGGTGCACCAGACGGCGTCGCCACGGCCGACATCGAGCCAGTGCTCGGCCTGGACGCGCGTCGCGAAGATCGAGCCGTGCGTGTGCGCGACGTCCTTGCGCGAGCCGGCGACGCCGCTCGTGGAGACGATGAACGCGAGGTCGCGCGAGGCCGAGTCGTGCGACGGCACGTCGGCCGGGACGTCCTTCGAGCTCCGCTTCGTCCCTTCGTCGAAGAGGTGGACTTCGGTGCTGAAGCCCATGCGCTCGACCGTCTGCTCGAGCGAGCGCTCGGCGACGACGAGGACGGCGTCCGTGGACGACACGAGCCGCTCGAGCTGCGACGGCGTCGCCATCGGTGCGCACGGGACGACGACTCCACCCATCTTCCAGATCCCGAGGACCGCTTCCAGCCAGTCCACCGTGCTGCCCGAGAGGATGATGACGCGATCGCCCGAGCCGACCTTGCGCTCACGGAGAGCAGCCGCCCAGATGGTCGCGCCTTCGGAGATCTCCATGAACGAGCGGTGCTCGATGATGCCCTCGCTCGAGAGGAACGTGAGCGCGCGGCGCTTCGGATCGCGCGCGAGCGGCTCGACGACGTCGCGGGTGAAGTTGAAGCGATCGGGGATCTGCCAGCGACCGTCGACGAGCGCCGGCCGCAGGGCGAGCTCGAGGGGCGAGCCGGGCAGCTCGTTTCCGCGCCCACGGCGCCTGCCGATGCGAAGACCTTTCACGGCTTAAGGATTATCGACCCGAATCGGCGTTAGTTGAATCCAACCCGGGCATTGTGGCGCAAGTACACGCTTGCTAGGCGAGGCCGAGCTCCACCGCGAACGGGGCGTCGAGGGCCAGGCGGTCCGGCAGGCGGAACCCGCCTGCCTCTTCGAGCGCCGCGATCCGAGCGCGCGTCGGGGGATGCGTGTTGAAGAAGCTGGAGAATTCGATGACGCCGGTCTTCAGCGAATCGACGCGCTCCGTGGGGCTCTCGACCCACAGATGCGCCGTCGACGAGTTCGAGTAGCGCACGGTCGTCGGATCGAGCTCGAGGCGGCGGAGTGCGAGCGCCATTGCTTCGGCGTCGCTGAGGATCTCGGCGGCGCCTGCATCCGCGAGGAACTCCCGCCGGCGCGAGAGGCTCATCCGCAAGAGCAGCGCTGCGTACGGCGCGAGGACGAGACCGACGATCGCGAGGATCGCAACGAGCGCGCCGCCGCCCCGGCGACGCCCGCCATACGCGATCGACCGGAAGCCGATGTCGCCGACCAAAGCGATCACACCCGCGAAGACGGTGGCCATCGTCATGAGATAGGTGTCGCGGTTCCGAATGTGGGACACCTCGTGCGCGAGCACGGCTTCGAGCTCGCGCTTCGGCATCGCTCGCAGGAGCCCGGTCGTGACGCCGATGTAGCTCGAGGTCGGCCGGAGCCCCGCAGCGAAGGCGTTCGGCGCCTCGTCTTCGACCACGCGAAGCTCTGGCGTCACGGGGAGACCGGCGCCGATCGAAACGTTCTCGACTAGCCTCCGGAGAGGGCGGAGCTCGTCGGGCCCGACCGCCTGGGCCTGCGTGATACCCGCGATCAGACGGCGCGAGTTCACGACCCCGAAGACGCCGTAGATCGCGGCGACGGCCAGCGCGACGATTGCGAGCGAGGTGTCGAGCGCGAGCCCGATCAGTCCGGCCAGGAGCAGCAGGAGAACCACGAAGCCGAGGATCACGATGGTGCTGCGAAACCGGTTCGCGCGGATCTGCTGCTGCAGCGTCATGCCGACGGGGCGAGCGAGACCTGCGGCACGGCGGTGTCTCCCGCCGCCGAGAAGAACTCCTTCGCGCGGAAGCCGAGCGGCTTCGCGACCAGCACCCACGGGATGCTCTGGATGGCCGTGTTGTAGTGCATCACCGTCGAGTTGTAGTAGCGCCGCGCCGCGCTGATCTTGTCCTCGGTGTCGGTGAGGTCCTCCTGCAGCCGGAGGAAGTTCTCGGATGCCTTGAGCTCCGGATAGGCCTCGGCGACGGCGAAGAGGCGGCCGAGCGCGGCGGTGAGGGCGTCGTTCGCGTCACCCGCCGCACCGGGCGCCGAGGCTTGCTGCAGCGCCGCGCGCGCTCTGGTCACCTCGTCGAACACGGCCCGCTCGTGGGCCGCGTACCCGCGGACCGCCTCGACGAGGTTCGGGATCAGGTCGGTACGCCGCTGGAGCTGGACGTCGATGTTGGCCCAGCCCGTATCCGCCTCGTTGCGCAGACGGACGAGGCGGTTGTACCCGAACGCCGCGAGGACGACGAGGAGCGCGAGCACGCCCAGCAGCACCCAGAGCCAGAGCATGTGTGCGGAAGTCTAAGTCGCTCTGGTTGACCGAGGCCGGGTGGGTTCGGACGCTCCCTCGCTGGAAAGTCCGTCGCGTAAGCGCGTCGGACTTTCCAGCGCTTAGACCTCGAGCGCGCGCGCGAGTGCTCGACCGCCGCCCGTCACCACGGGCTTCCCGTGCGAGAGCAAGATGCGGCGCACCGGCAGGTCGAGCAGCGGGCGGAGTGACGCCGCGAGGTCGCGGTGCGTCGTCTTCTCGGGGAGCCACGACGGCGGGCACAGCTTCGCGCCGCCCTTCCCGTCCGCGATCAGCACGTCGCCGGGCACGAGCGCCGAGTGCTCCGGGACCCAGTACACGACCTCCGCGGCTCGCGCCGTCCGACACGCCTCGATGCCGCCAGGCAGCTCGTCGCCGATCGCGAACGGGTCCGTGACGACGCCGGCGCGGCGGGCGATCGCGGCCTTCCCGCTCCTCGGCGCCCAGATCCGCGCGTCGTAGCGCTCGCGCATCTCCTTGGCGCTGCGCGTGTGCCAGAAGACGGTGACGAGGACGTGCACGCGTCCTTTCGCGCGCTTCACGTCCCGGTCGAGGGCCTTCCAGAAGCGGGCCGTGTCGTCGGACGGGACGAGCGGGTCGACGAGCACGACGCCGTCCTCCGTCGCGACGAACGTGGAGCCGACGTCTTCCTTCCACTCCTCGTGGAACGCGGTCCAGCGCCAGAGGCCGGGAGCGATCTCGAGCACGTCCACGGCGAGACTCTAATTCGAACCGATCAGGTGAAGCTGTCGTATCGTCGGGAACGAGCGACCAAGGAGGATCTCGATGAGGCGGACGCGCATCGGCGTCGTCGTCGGGCTAGCGGTCGTCGCGCTGGCAGTCGCCGGCTGCGGCGGGGACGACGAGGACGCGGCCGGGACCACGGAGACCGAGACCACGGAGACCGCGACCGCGACGACGCCTGCGGACGGGAGCACGCTCAGCGCGAGCGTCGGCCCCGGCTTCGAGATCAGCCTCACGGGCGCCGACGGCGCCGACGTGGAGACGCTCACTCCCGGCGCGTACACGATCGAGGTCGACGACCAGTCCGACATCCACAACTTCCACCTCTCGGGCGGGAGCGTCGACGAGTCGACCGACGTGGGCGGAACGGGGACGGACACGTGGGAGCTCACCCTCTCCGAGGGTGCGTACTCCTTCGTCTGCGACCCGCACGCCGGGTCGATGAGCGGGAGCTTCGAGGTGTCGTAGGGGCGAGATATATCTCGCCTCTACAGCGTGGTCGATACTCCCGTCTCCGCGGAGCGGAAGAGCGCGTCGATCGTGCGCGCCTGCCCGAGCGCGTCGTCGCGCCCGAGAAGGAGCGGCGCGTCGCCGGCGATCGCGTCGGCCAGGTTCTCGAGCTCGAGCCGGTACGAGTCGACTGGCTCCAGCTCGATCCGCTCGATCCCGCCGCCGCGGCGGAGCTCGATCACGGGCTCGGTGGCGTGCCACGGGTCGTCGAGGAACAGCGACCCCTCGGTTCCGATCGCCTCGAGCTCGTCGCGCTCCGGCAGGCACGTGCCGCAGTCGAACAACGCGTGGACGTCACCCGGGAAGCGCATCGCGCCCGTGAACACCCAGTCCGTGCCGGACGGGCCGACGTAGGCCTGACCGTGCACGGACTCGGGCTCGCCCGCGAGCAGGCGCGAACCGCTGACGCAGTAGCAGCCGACGTCCATGAGGCTCCCGCCGTCGACGTCCGTGCGCAGGCGGATGTTCTCGGTGTCGTAGAGCGAATAGCTGAACGCCGTGCGCACGACACGCAGCTCGCCGATCGCGCCGTCACGGACGAGCTCCACGAGCTTCGCCGTCTGCGGGTTGTGGCGGTACATGAACGCCTCGGTGAGGAGTCGCCCCGCGCCGTCGGCCGCGTCGAAGGCCGCCTCGACGTCCTCGGGCCGCTTGCTGAACGGCTTCTCGCAGATGACGTGCTTGCCCGCCTCCACCGACCTGATCGACCACTCGCGGTGCATCGTGTTCGGCAGCGAGATGTAGACGGCCTCCACGTCGGGATCCTCGAGCAGCGCCCCGTACGAGCCGTACGCGCGCTCGATGTCCCACTCCCTGGCGTACTCCTCCGCGCGTGCCTGGTCTCGGCTCGCGACGGCGATCAGGTCGATCTTGTCGGAGGCGTGCGCTCCGGGGATCACCTTCCGGTTGATGTCCGCGGTCGAGACGATGCCGAGTCTCATCCCCATGACGGCTGCCCCTCCACTCCTCGAATGGCCGGATACGACGCTCGGTAGCGAGCGTAACCGTCTGCGTAGCGCGTCGCCCACGCAGCGTTCGGCTCGACCGTCTCGCGGACACGGACGCAGGACGCGACTGCCTCCTCGGCCGTTGCGAACGTGCCGTTCGCCACTCCCGCCAGGAGCGCTGCTCCGTACGCCGACCCTTCGTCGACGACGCAGCGCTCGAGTGGCAGGCCGAGGACCGACGCCACGATCTCGAGCCAGAGGCGGCTGTGCGCGCCACCTCCGGACGCTCGTCCTGCCTGCGGATCGACACCGAGCTCGCGCAGGAGCTCGAGGGAGTCTCGTAACCCGTAGCCGACCCCCTCGAGGACGGCGCGCGCGAGCGCGCCGCGATCGTGTCGGAGCGTGAGGCCGGTGAACGAGGCCGTCGCGTCGGCGTCGGCGTGAGGGGTCCGCTCGCCCTGCAGGTACGGGAGGAACAGCGCGCCCTCCGCACCAGCTTCCCAGCCCGACGCCTCGGCGGTCAGGTCGTCGAACGACGCGTCGGGCGCGAGCGCGTCACGGAACCACTGCAGCGCGCCGGCGGCGTTCAGCATGACGCCCATCGCCTCCCACAGCCCCGGCGCGGCATGGCAGAACGCGTGCACGCGGGCCGTGGCGTCGCGGGCGAACTCCGGCAGCGCGGCGAGGACGACGCCGGACGTTCCGAGAACGACCGAGACCGTGCCCGGCACGATGACCCCGACGCCGAGCGCTGCGGCCTGCTGATCGCCAGCGCCTGCGATTTCCGTCGACTCGCTCACGGGCGGGAGCCACTCGGCGGGGATGTCGAGCGCGTCGAGCGCCTCGGCCGACCAGCACCGCTTTGCGACGTCGAAGAGCAGCGTCCCGGACGCGTCGGCAGCGTCGATCGCCCACTCGCCGGTGAGCCGATAGCGCACGTAGTCCTTGGGGAGCACCATCCGATGGATGCGGGCGTACACGTCGGGCTCGTGCTTTCGTAGCCACAAGAGCTTCGGAGCGGTGAAGCCCGTGAGCGCTCGGTTTCCGGTGAGCGCGATCAGCCGCTCGAGCCCGATCCGCTCTTCGATCTCCGCGCACTCGGCCCCCGTGCGCTGGTCGTTCCAGAGGATCGCCGGGCGGAGGACGTCGCCTCGTTCGTCCAGGCACACGAGGCCGTGCATCTGGCCCGAGAGGCCGACGCGGGTCTCAGCGACGCCGAGCTGCGCCAGCGCGGCTTTGCTCGCACGCCACCAGACCTCGGGATCCTGCTCGGACCAGCCGGGTTGCGGCGACGACAGGCCGTAGTGCTCCTCGGCGGACGCGACGACGTCGCCCTCCGGCGTGATCGCGATCGCCTTGACGCCGGTCGTGCCGACGTCGAGGCCGATGAGCGCGGTCATGCGCCGAGGGCGGCGTACACCAGCTCGTACGCGCGTACCGCGTCCTTGTGCTGCTGCGCCTCCCGGAGCGCGGCGTCGTCGATCTTCGCCGCCACCGAGTCGATGAAGCGCCACTGCAGGACGCTGCGCTTCACGGCCTCGACGGCGTCCTCCGTGTACGGGTACAGGTCGAACCCAAGCCGCTCGCCGTTGTCGCCGTAGCCTGCTCGGCGAAGCTCGACGGCGAGCTCGAGCGTCTCCATGAACGCCGTCGCGCCGACCATGTTGTCGTCGTCGAACGTGCCCCAGCCGGAGTTCGCGTGCTGGTGACCCAGCAGCCCCTCGGCCGCCAGGAGCGCCGCGTACTCGGCGAGGCTCTCGCCGTTCATGAGGAGGTGCTGCCAGTCCATGTTGACCTTCACGCTCGTGATCCCGCGGGCGCGGAGCGTGTGGATCACGTGCAGCGTCATGCCGATGTTCCGCATGAAGATCTTCATCGCCGGCTCGGAGTTCTTGTGCTCGAGGAAGAGCATGATCCCGCGCTCCTGGCACCGGGCGGCGATCTCCCCGACTGCGTCGACGAACCGAGCCCACGACTCGCGATACGGCGTCTGGAACGGGTAGTTGTAGCCCTCGATCCCGGGCCAGAGGATCATCTGCGCGCCGACCGAGGCCGCGAAGTCGGCGGCCCGCAGCGCGTCCGCCAGAGCCTCCTGCCGGATGGAGTCGTCGGGAGACGAGAGCGCTCCCCTGCCGAAGCGCGGGTTCAGGTGAGTGCCAGTCGCGACGGCGTAGATGCCGTGGCCTCCGAGCGCGGCGCGCACGTCGTCGAGGTTCTCCTCGGAGAGCTCCTGCGGGTAGTGGAACTCGTAGTCGTCGATGAGATCGCCGAGCCCCTCGACCGCGCGCGCGATGCGATCGGTCATCGTCTCGCCGGCCCACTGCGGCTGGTAGCCGCCCGGGACGAAGCGGGTCACCATCGACCCGAGAGCCCAGATCCCCAGTGAGGTCTTCACGAGCGCCGTAGTATCCCGCGCGACGTGAGCCGAAGCGAGATCAACGAGATCGGCGTGGGGATGCTCGGGTACGCCTTCATGGGCAAGGCGCACTCGAACGGCTTCCGCACGCTCGACTACATGACCTGGCCGCCGCCGCTCCGGCCGCGGCTCGTCGCAATCGCTGGGCGGAACGAGGCGGCCGTGAGCGAGGCCGCCGACCGTTACGGCTTCGAGCGCTGGACCACGGACTGGCACGACCTCGTCTCCGATCCGGCGATCGGCCTTCTCGACAACCTCGGCCCGAACGCGCTCCACGCCGACCCGACGATCGCCGCAGCTGAGGCCGGGAAGCACGTCGTCTGCGAGAAGCCACTCGGCCGCGATGCGGACGAGAGCTACGAGATCTGGCGGCGCGTCGCGGCCACCGGTGTCAAGCACCTGTGCGCGTTCAACTATCGCTTCGTGCCCGCCGTACGGCTCGCGCGCGAGCTGATCGACGCCGGCGAGCTCGGCGAGATCCGCCACTTCCGTGGGCGCTACCTCCAGGACTGGGGCGATACCGACGCCGAGGTGTGGCGGTTCGACCGGGACGCTGCCGGATCGGGCGCCCTCGGCGACCTGGCGGCGCACGTCGTCGACCTCGCCCGCTACCTCGTCGGCGACATCGCCGAGGTGGGCGGCTTCGTGCGGACCTTCATCGCGAACCGCGAGGTGGACGACGCGGTCGAGTCGACCGTCGTCTTCGCGAACGGCGCGGTCGGGACGCTCGAGGCGACGCGGCTCGCACTCGGTCGCCGGAACGCCTTCCAGTGGGAGATCAACGGCACGAAGGGGTCGCTCGCATTCGACATGGAGCGCCTGAACGAGCTGCAGGTCTTCCGGGCGGGTGACGAGCGGACGCGCGGCTTCACGACCGTGCTCGTCTCGGAGGCGAGCCACCCGTTCTGGGAGCACTGGTGGCCGCCGGGCCACATCGTCGGCTGGGGCGACACGTTCGTCCACGAGCTCCACCACTTCCTGGCGGCGATCGCGAACGACACCGACGTCGCTCCGCACGGCGCGACGTTCGAGGACGGCTACCGCGCGGCGGAGGTCTGCGACGCGATCGTCCGCTCGAGCCAGAGCGGTATGCGCGAGAGCATCACGTACAAGAACCTGTAAGCCCGCGGTTTGCGAGCGCGCCGTTCCATAATAGAGTCCACGCGCAGACAGATACCAAGCAAGGAGGGTGCAGTGAAGTCAGGTCTCAGGAGGTCCTCGGCGCTCCTCGCCGGAGTCGCCGCGGCCGCCGTCGTCGTCGCCGTCGTCGCGAGCGGAGCGACCGCGCGCACGACGCAGACAGGCTCGGTGTGCGTCCTCTTGCCGGACACGAAGTCCTCGGTCCGGTGGGAGCAGTTCGACAGGCCGGCGTTCGTCAACGCCTTCAAGAAGGCGAAGGTGCCGGCAACGATCGTGAACGCGCTGAACGACCCGCAGAAGCAGCTTGCGCAGGCCGAGCAGTGCATCTCCGGCGGTTCGAGGGTGGGAATCATCACGTCGCTCGACACCGGCACCTCCATCGCGATCCAGAAGAAGTTCACGGCCGTCGGGGGCAAGACGATCGACTACGACCGCCAGATCGTCGGCGGCACGGGCTCGGTCTACGTCTCGTTCGACGGCAACCAGGTGGGACGTATACAGGCGCGCGGCGTCATCGCCGGCATGAAGGCGAAGGGCACGTACAACCGGACCGGCGTCCTCGCCCAGCTCTGGGGCGGCCCGACCGACGCGAATGCGTTCTGGTTCAAGAGCGGCAACGACGACATCCTGAACCCGCTCTTCAGGACCCGGAAGATCACGAAGGGCCCGGCGAGGTTCGTTCCCGAGTGGGACTCGAAGAACGCACAGACGATCTTCGAGCAGTTCCTCGTCCGGACGAACAACGACATCGACGGCGTTGTCGGAGCGAACGACAACATCGCCGGCGCGGTCGTGGCGACCCTGAAGGCGAAGGGGCTCGACCCGATCCCGCTGTCCGGTCAGGACGCGACCGTCCAGGGCGTCCAGAACATCATCTCGGGCTGGCAGACCAACACGGTCTACAAGTACGTGCCCGATGAGGCGAACGCGGCTGCCGCTGCTGCGGTCGCGCTGTTCAAGGGCAGGAAGCCTCCGTCCAACGGGACGCGGCCGAACAAGGGCAAGAAGCAGCTCGCCTACCTCATCCCGGTGACCTCGATCACCAAGGCGAACTACACGCGTCTCTTCCGAGACGGCTTCCTCAAGCGGAGCCAGGTGTGCTCCGGGCAGTACAAGAAGTTCTGCAAGTAACCACGAGGGTGAGCGGTGGAGGTGCGGTCGACGCGCCTCCACCGCCTCCTTCTTCGAGACCCCAGTGAGCGAGACGCCACTCCTCGAGATCCGCGACCTCTCGAAGACGTTCGGCTCCGTGCAGGCGTTGACGGACGTGGACTTCGAGGTACGACGGGGCGAGGTGATGGCGCTCGTCGGCGACAACGGCGCCGGCAAGTCGACGCTCATCAAGTGCGTGGCGGGGATCCACGGCTACGACTCGGGCGAGATCTCCTTCGACGGCGAGCCCGTCTCGATCCACGGCCCGAAGGATGCGGCCAAGCTCGGGATCGAGGTCGTGTACCAGGATCTCGCGCTCTGCGACAACCTCGACGTCGTGCAGAACATGTTCCTCGGGCGCGAGGTGCGGGACTTCCTGTTCCGGCTCAGGGAGCCGGTGATGGAGCAGCGCACGGCCGAGACGCTCAAGTCGCTCGCGGTGACGACGATCAGGTCGATCCGTCAGCCGGTCGCCTCACTGTCCGGCGGGCAGCGGCAGTCGGTGGCCGTCGCGAAGGCGGTGCAGTGGAACTCGCGTCTCGTCATCCTCGACGAGCCGACCGCGGCGCTCGGCGTCGCGCAGACCCGCCAGGTCCTCGAGCTCGTCAAGCGACTCGCCGAGCAGGGCCTGTCCGTCGTGCTCATCTCGCACAACCTCCACGACATCTTCGAAGTGGCCACGCGCATCACGGTGCTGCGCCTGGGACGCGACGTCGGCGTCTACGAGCGTGAGAAGACGACCGAGCAGGAAATCGTCCACGCGATCACGGCCGGGGTCCCGACCAAGGTCGCCGGCATCGCCGAGACCGCGCCGGAGATCGTTGCGTGAGCACCGACGCCGACGTCGTCGCCCCGGGCATAGGCCTTCCCGAGGGCGACGAGACCGAGCAGACCCTCTGGCAGCGGGCGGTCGGCAACGTCAAGTCGGGCAACCTCGGCGTCCTGCCGGTCGTCATCGGCGAGGTGCTCATCGTCGCCTACTTCAGCTTCACGGCCACGAACTTCTTCACCGCGGGGAACTTCGTGAACGTCATCCTGCAGATGGCGGGCGTGACGATGATCGCCTTCGGTGTCGTCTTCGTCCTGCTGATCGCCGAGATCGACCTTTCGATCGGGTACCTGAGCGGCGTCGCCGCGCTCACGGCGGCAACGCTGCAGCTTCCGGACGGTCGGAACTATCCGGGCTGGTTGTGCATCCTCCTGGCGCTCGGCGTCGTGGCCATCATCGGCGCGGCGCAGGGCACGGTCGTGGCCAAGGTCGGCGTGCCGTCGTTCGTCGTCACGCTGGCCGGCTTACTCATCTGGCAGGGCGTGATCCTGCGCGAGCTCCAGGTCCGCGGCGTGATCCAGATCGAGGAGGACTGGATCAACAAGACTGCGACGTACTACTTCTCCGCCACGGTGAGCTGGATCATCGCGGGGCTCGTCACCGGGCTGTACGCGCTGGTCGCGCTGAGTGGGCTGTTCGGCCAGCAGCGTGCAGGCCTGAAGGTCCGCCCGCTGCCGGCGCTCGCGAAGATCGTCGGTGTCGCGGTCGCCGCCTTCGGCGTCGTCGCGATCTGCACGCATGCGACGAAGCCTGCGGCCTGCCCCGAGGGGACGCCGCTGGCGACCGTCTGCACGCAGCCCCTGGGCCTGCCGCTCGCGGCAGTCCTCATGCTCGTGTTCCTCGTCGGGCTGACCTTCCTGGCGAAGCGCACGACCTTCGGCCGCCACGTCTACGCGGTCGGCGGCAACGCGGAGGCGGCGCGCCGGGCGGGCATCAACGTCGCGCGCGTTCGGATACTCGTCTTCATGATCTCGGGGATCATGGCCGGCGTCGGCGGCCTCATCCTCGCGGCCCGCCTGCAGTCGGTGAACCTGAACGTCGGTGGCGGAACGCTGCTGCTCGACTCGATCTCGGCCGCCGTCATCGGTGGCGTGAGCCTCTTCGGCGGCAGGGGCGAGGTGCGGGGAGCCCTCTTCGGCTCGCTGATCATCGCGACGATCGCGAACGGCCTCAACATCGGCGGCTACAAGACGGGGACGATCTACATCGTCACGGGCGCCATCTTGCTCGGCGCGGTCACGCTCGACACGATCGCCCGCCGGCTGCAGGAGCGCTCGGGCCGCTGAGCCCCGTCGAGCCGGCTACCGCGGGGCCGCGACCTCGACCACGCGATCGACCGCGACGTTCCCGAGGCGCGCGGTCTTGCCGTTCGGGAAGCGGACGGTGACGTGTTCGACGCGCGTCGCCTTGCCGAGGCCGAAGTGGACGCGCGGGTCCTCCGAGGACAGGTAGCTGCTCCCCGCCAGGACCTGGCGCACGAGCCTGCGTCCGTTCTCGAGGGCGACCGTGACGACGGCGCCCGGGGCGAAGGAGCGGAGGCGGATCGTGAGCCAGTGGCCACGGCCGTTGCCGTCGTTGCGCAGCAGCATCAGCTCTCCGCCGATCGAGTTGACCGCGACGTCGAGATCCCCGTCGTTGTCGAAGTCGGCTGCGGCGAGCCCGCGGCCGTTCACACGCGGTGTCCGTTGCAGTCCCACCGCGGCGTCGACTCGGGCGAACCGCCCGGTCCGTCCCGAGCTGGCGAGGTTCTCGAGCACCTGGACACGCTGAGCGTCCTTCGCGAGCCGGACGACCGGAATCGCGCCGTTGGCGACGACGAGGTCGAGGTCCCCGTCGAGGTCGAGGTCGGCCCAGGAGGTGCCCCAGCCCGTCGAGCGCGCGCCGAGCACGGCGGCGAGCTCCGGCCTGGCGTCCGCGTACGACGGGCCGACTGCTCCGAGCGGGCGGCTCCGATAGGACGCGTGCAGCTGCCCGCGGGAGTTGGTCACGAACAGGTCGGCCCTGCCGTCGAGGCTGAAGTCGGCAGCGGCGATGCCCATCCCAGCATTCGGGTCGTCGGCACCCTCTCGCTTCGCGACCTCCACGAGGCGGAAGCCGAGCCCACCCGTGCGCGGGACGTTCCGATACAGCTGGTTCGGGTCGGCGTCGTTGGCGACGTAGAGATCGAGACGACCGTCGAGGTCGTAGTCGAGCATCACGGCGCCAAGACCGTGCCCGACGAGCTTCCGCTCGATCCCGGCAAGTTTTCCCACCTCGCGAAACGTCGGCCGCCCGTCGTCCCCGACACCCTGGTTGAGATACAGCAGGTCGCGCACGGCGAGGTAGTTGGTCGGGAAGCCGGACGAGGAGGAACGGTGCGGGATGTTCGTGTCCGTGTACCCGGCGACGAACAGGTCCGGGAGCCCGTCCTCGTTGACGTCCCCGACCGTTGCCCCCGCGTGCCAGCCGGGTGCGACGAAGCCGGCGGCGCGCGCGCCCTCCGTGAAGGAGCCGTCGCCGTCGTTCCAGAGCAGCGCGTCGTATCCGTCGGTCGCGACGTTGTAGCCCGCGCTCGTCACGTACAGGTCGGTGTGACCGTCGACGTCGAGGTCGGCGGCGACGCAGCCGTTCCCGCGTAGCGGCAGATCCGCACCCGCGCGCACACTCACGTCTTCGAACCTGCCCTGGACGTTCCGGTAGAGGGCGCTCCGAGGCAGCCCTCCTCGTGCCTCCCACGCGAGGGTGTCGCTCGGGACGTACGAGTTGACGACGAAGAGGTCGAGCCAGCCGTCCGAGTCGTAGTCGAGCCAGCAGAGCCCGCCGCCCATCATCGCCGTCGTGTCGTTCGACATCCCGAACCGGAACGCCCCGTGCCGGAAGCTCAGGCCGACCTCCGGCGCGACATTCGTGAGTGACGTGCCGTCGAGCGTGCCACCGTTCTCGGGCGCTCCGGGACGAGCGAGCGGCGTTCCGCCCTGGGAGCGCACGATGCGGTAGCGGCCCTCCTCGAGCGCGAGCTC